>DRBO01000027.1 GCA_011039385.1 Chloroflexota bacterium
CCATCCGCTGGTGTGCTGTTCTTGGTGATTTGACTGTTGATCAAAATCAAAGTTCCCTTGAGGAAGACTCCTCCACCGTTCCGTCCTGCTCTGTTATCGCTGATGATTGTGTTAACCAGGGTGGCATTTCCCTCGCAGGTAACATGCAATCCACCGGCTTTCCCGGCGGCTCCATTGATTGTGATCGTGCTGTTGTAGATAGCCAGGGTGTTCTGGAAGGCATTGACAACCCCTCCTCCTTTTCCGCATTCCATGCCAGGCTATTTCTGGATGGAGATTTCTCGATTTCAATTGACGGGGCAGCTTGTCCCAAAGATCGATTTGTGTCATATGGATTTCCTCATATGTTCTCAGGATAACGAGAGGTTATTAAGGAAAGGTTAGGAAGATGTAAAATGAGAGTAAGTAACCCCTCTCAGCTCCGCCAGGACCTGGAGGTCATCCTTTTTTTGAAAATTCAGCTGTTCAATAAATCCATGCTACAATATCGGTACCATGGCCTCAAAAAAGAAAGCACCCCGGGGTTCAGAATTCTGGCAGATCCTCTTTCCCACACTGGTGGGGGCCGCGTTGATCCTCGCGCTTGGTGTCTGGTTGGGGTTAACCAGGAGCTCCGGCAGCTTGTCCCGTTTCGCGGAGATATCGACTGTATTGCTGGCCATCTCAGTGAGTAGTATCTCCCTGTTGATCGGGCTTTTATTGGTAAGATCGATTATCCTGGTTAACAAGTTGATCAAAGGGATCCAACCCATTACCGAGTGGGTACTGGGAATCCTTGATAAGATCCAGGATGGAGTAAAGCGGGGATCAAGATCTCTGGCCAGACTGGTAATCGAGCCAGCAGCAGTCCTGGCGGTGTTTCAGCGTAAACCTGATCACCGAGGTCAGGAAATAAAGATCAAAGATTAAAAAGGTGGTATGTGGTTATGGATGGTGAAAGTCAGGAAAAACAAAACAATTCCATTCTCTATATCATTCTGGGCGCCCTCGTGGGGGCTGCAACTGGAGCTGGCGCAGGCTATCTGCTCACCAAGCGGATTGAGGAAGGGGAGGACCTTCAGCTCACCCCTGGCGACGGCATCAAGATTGGAGGATCAATCATAGCCATTTTGAAGCAGATATCGACACTGGGTAAATAATTTGCCAGTTTGCGCGTTCCTCTTTTATGGTGCCTGAACAACCCCCTCCCAGGGATATATTTGTGGGGGATTTACGGCGGGATTTTATATTAACCTCCGCTGATGAGTGGTTCCTGGATGCCCCGGGTGGGAGCCTGCTTTATGCGTCTGCTGGTTATTTGATTTGGGAATCCGAACCAGGTCCGGGGATCATGACCCGGGTGGGAGAGGATTACCCCCAGGCTTGGCTGGAAGAGTTCGCTGCCAGGGGCATCGATGTCGGGGGTGTGGTGGTGCTTCCCCGATCCATGGATCTGCGCAGTTTCACATTCCTGGAAGGGCAAAGGGCTTGCTGTGATAAAAATCCTTTAACCTATTTATCACAGTGTGATGTAGCTCTGCCGCCAGGATTGATAGGTTATTCAAACCACTGGCCCCCGAAATCCAGCCGCCGGGACAGGAGTGAGATATCGATCCGTGAAGCCGATATCCCGGTTGCCTATCAAAGCGCATCAGGCGCCCATATTTGTCCTCTGGATTTTCTGTCCCACAATCTGCTGCCAGCCACGTTGCGGGGACAGGGATTTACAACCATCACGCTGGATCCTAGCTCTTCTTATATGACCCCGGATTTCTTTGGGGATTTTCCCTCCCTGATCCCGGGTTTGACGGCAATTTTTCCCTCGGAAGAAGATCTGCGCAGCCTTTACAAGGGAAAGTCTGTGGATCTGTGGGAGATCGCTGCTGATCTGGGACATTATGGCTGCGAACTGGTGGTCATAAAGCGGGGGGCTCGTGGGCAGTATCTGTATGAATCAGCCACCGAAAGAAAATGGGAGATCCCCGCTTATCCAGCCCGGGTTGTAAACCCGGTTGGGGTTGGGGATGCCTTCTGTGGTGGTTTTCTGGCAGCCTACCGGCGCAGCTTTGACCCCCTGGAGGCTGTTTTCCACGGCAGTGTCTCAGCCTCTCTGACACTTGAGGGCAACGGGGCATTTTTTGGTCTGGATGCCCTGCCGGGTTTGGCAGAAGCTCGTTTGGAGGTCCTTCGGGATCAAGCGAGGGAAGTCTAGATACAACGTAGGTCAGAAGTCGTGAGATGTGGGTTGTGAGAAGGTGTGTTTGACATGATTGGGTTGTGAACTAACCTGGCCGAAGACAGAGGACGGGTGGGCACAGCGTACCCGTCCGGAAATAATGATTTCCAACTGCTGAATACCGAAATTTCTCGATTTCCCCTATCGATAGTAATAGGCGACCCTCACTCTGTATCCCTCGGGACAGGGTTGGGTCGCCCATAATCTCAAAGGAGCATGGTGAAATTGGAATCTGAAGCAGAACCTAATTAGGGTTTATTGCCTAGATCATGGTCACTGCTTAGAACCAGGGTTTCTCGCCAATGACATAGATCTGCTCAAACTCTTCATCTGATTTAGTCAGGTAAATGATTCCTTCAATAAAGGCGATAATCCCCAGGATGATGTTCGGAATTCCAAGAAGGAAGGTAGTTACAATCCAACCAATGGTATTGACAAGCAAATATACCAGACCAGGACCGATGTAACCAAGGTAGAACTTGTGAATGCCTAACCCACCTAAAAAGATAGCTAATAGCCCCGCGGCCACTTTAGACTTGGACCCCGGTATTGTACTGGAACCAGTCGTTCCCAATACTCGGTAAATAGCCACAGCATTCCCCCCTTGAACATCAAAATCAACTGACATTCCGCGCGTTGGTGGAAGATCTTCTCTCCACTCAGATCCCACGAAAGCGTATCTTGATCCATCCTCCCCAGAAATCACACCCGAGTTTTCCTGAATCGAGTAGTCCAGCACTTTCCCTTCCATCTGTATCTCCTTTTGTCTGTCCCAGTTGCTTCTTTGCCTATGTAAACCCAGGCTATTGACATCTAGCAGTCCGCAATTAATTTGATTTTAATGCGTTTATCTCATTTATAGTTCATAACATAACACACATATTATAGGGTTTAATTGCTCCCGCAGGCGCTGATACACTCCCACTTATCGAAGGTGTAAGGCTAGAGGACTACGAAGCAGCCAGCCCGACGAAAAAGTGGTCGCGGTGATCATCCCGAGTGAAACGAGGGGCGGACGACTGAGGACAGGATTGAGTCTCTCCCCAGCGTTTCACGCCGGTCCTCTTCCCTCGATTTCTCTCGGGACAGTCAAAATAACTGAAAAGAGAGACTCGTTCCTTCGTTTCACACAGGACAGGCTTGATTTTATATCACAGTAGCTACGCAATTAATCCCCACTCCGGTTGCGAAGCAATCTCTATTTCACGCGCGGCCTTAAATCGATAGTCTCATTCCCGCTCAGGACTCCTCCCAATCCCGAGGATTCCACTCCCAACACTTGGCTGTTAGCGAAAAATTCAAAATCGAAATCGGTGGAGTCGCCAGCTTTTTTCCCAGGGATAGGCATCAACCGGGCGGTTAAGGGTTTATCCAACCGCAGGGAGAGGGCAGCCAGGTCGATCAGCACGGCGCTGATCTGATCGGCGCTGATATCCCCCGGCAGCGGTACTGTGTCCAGCCCTGTGCCGCAGACGGCAGAATACATCAGCAGATCTTTCAAGGTCAGGGATCCCTCCGCGGCCCTGGATGCCAGGACCGCGTCCTCCAGGACGGGCAGCATTAAGCCGCTGAAACCGGTTCGCCGGAAGGATGCCCGGTCAATCGTGTCGGCTAAAAAGGCTGCCGCGGCCAGTGAGCCGTGTTCCCCGAATCGATTGATTCCCAGATTTTCGAAAGCCGCCCCTGTTGACAAACCGGGCATCGGGAAAGGCGCCAGTGAAAAATCAATGCCCTGATATTTGGCTCCAGTGATCCCTTCTAGATTCCGGCCAATTTCCGTGATCCTTTCCCCAATTTGCTCCATATCTCTGATGAGCTGCTTCCGGGCAGTTGCAAGCGTAGGGGCAGCCGCAAATGCATTTACCGCCAGGTCCGCCCCTTCCAGGGCAATCGCAAAGGCAGGAGGCCCTCCGCTGTGGTAAGCTGCCGGGAAAAATGGAGCGCCTGCCGGCACATTGCCAAGAGCTGCAAAATACAGGTTGGCGAAGCCGGCCGGATCGAGGGGAGTCAGACGCTCGATGATCTCACCGCAGGCTTGAACGGCAGGAAGTGACAGTCCTTCCCCTGGTGAGGTCATGCTCCCGGAGCAAAATGTCGACTTAGTAACCTCGATCAGCTCGGGAATCAAGCTGTAACTGGAGGGATGATCTGGCAGGGCGGGTCCCAGTGAAAGATAGTCAAACCCCTGTTCTTTTAACTGTGCTTCCAGACTGAGCGCATAATCAATGACCTGGTCGGAGGAGAGATCCTTGAGGTAGGCTGGAAAAGGTGCAGAGGCGAAGCGAACGGTCTGCAGCTCGATCCCCGAATTTTGAAAGCACCCCAAGGTCTCTTTCTGGAACTTCTCTGCCCGCGTGAGGAAATTCTCCTGGAGCGGCAGGCCTGGATTGTCGAAATAGGTAACTGATCGAATTTTCATAAGCTTCGTGTTAAATAATAGTCTGGCCTGATCTACTGGTCTCTCCCGTCCGGCTGATTTTTACGATACTCCTCCCGAATGGCGTCAATGGTTTGGAAACATCCGTCCTCTTCCCTCACATACCAGTACAGCCAGCCGTTGGCGCGCTTCCCGCCCATCATATACCTGGCTGCTTGGTGGATGGATCCCTCGAAACCATTCAGGATAAGGATCCCGTTGGGTTTAACAAGGGCTGCCTGATCGGGATCTTCCTTGAAGTATAGATATTGTCCTGGTTTGATATATCCCGCTTCCATCAGGCGCGAAAAGGATACCCGGGGAGCAAGCCGTTTGTGATCCTTGAGATCAAAGACCTGGGACCGGTACTCTTCTGGCTGGACCTTTTCGATCCGATTATGGGCAATCTGGATGTAGTGGGGGTTCTTCTCAATTCCGATCCAATTGCGGTGAAGGATTTTAGCGGCTGCCCCGGTTGTTCCGGTACCAAAGAAGGGATCCAGCACCACCTCACCAGGATTGGTAGACGCCAGGATCACCCTGTAAAGCAGGGCGAGGGGTTTTTGGGTGGAGTGGACCCGCTCGCCATTTAATCGGATCCGTTCGCCTCCTTTGCAGATAGGAAGTCTCCAGGTACTGCGCATCTGTTTGCCGCCATTAAAGGATTTCATGGCATGGTAATTAATGGTGTACCTGGCTGCCTGATCTTTTTTGGCCCAGATCAAGGTTTCGTGCGCATTGGTGAACCGCACGCCCATAAAATTGGGCATGGGATTGGTTTTTTCCCAGATGATCTCGTTGATGATCCAGAAACCCTGATCCTGGAGGGCTTTCCCTACCCTGTAAATGTTGTGGTAGGTGCCAATTGCCCATAAAGCACCATTTGGTTTAAGCAGACGCTGGGCTGCTTTGATCCAGGCACTTGTAAAGTGGTCATAAGCCCGGAAGTCTTCAAATTTATCCCACTCATCGTCAACGCCGGCTACCTGGCTGAAATCTGGCCTCCAGAGATTTCCCGGTATCTGCATATTGTAGGGTGGATCCACAAAAATCAGGTCAATAGAAGCTTCAGGGAGGTCAGACATGATCTCCAGGGCATCTCCAGGAATGATCTGATTAAGCGGCAGGGAAGCTTTAGACATGATCAAAAATTTGGTTTTTCGGTCCTTCTTCGTTGGCGATTGACTTCAAAAAGCAATACCGCTCCAGCCGCGGCTGCGTTGAGGGATTCGATGCTGGAGCTGATCGGGATATGAATCGTCTGGTTTGCCAGTTTCCGGGCTTCTTCACCGGGGCCATGGGCTTCGCTGCCCAGTATGATGCCCACCGGCCCGGTAAGATCCACTTCCCAAAAACTGGTGCCATTGCCCATATCTGCCAGCAGCAGGGTCATCTCCCCGGCTAACTCGGCAATCTCTGACCAGCTGGCTGTGCGGACGGGCAGCTTAAAGTGAGCTCCCATGGCAGAGCGGACAACTTTGGGCGAAAATGGGTCAACCGATCCGGGAGAGAGCAGCAGTCCGTCTGCCCCGGCTGCAAGGCTGGTCCTCATCAGTGTGCCCAGGTTCCCGGGATCGCGCAGGGAATCGAGTATGACCAGCAGGCGCAAAGCAGGGGGAAAGGGCAGCGAGATCAGTGGGAAAACCCCCAGTACCCCCTGGGGGGTTTCCGTATCACTGGCTGCTTCCAGCACCTCGGGAGTGACTGGCTCGCAGGGAACTTGCTGGGCCCGAAAGTAATCCAGCAGCTTCTCTCCCCGCCGGTCCAGATCTTCTGTATAGATCACCCAGCCGGGTTTTAGGGCGGTTCCCCGAGTTTCCTCTAGAAGCCGGATGCCCTCCGCGACAAATGCTCCGGCCTGTTCCCGGAATTTTGACCCGGAATTCAACTTCCGGATGTGTTTGATCTTGGGATTCTGTCGGGATGTGATCATGTTAGGCACTTATCCCAAATCTGCTGAAATTCACGGGCAGGTTGGCTCCCATGCACCACGATCTGGATTTCTCTGAGCGACAGAACATCTTCCCTCCGGGAAAAGTCCTGAACAGCGGAGAGGATTACGCGGGCTGCTTCCTTGATTGGATATTGAAAAATACCGGTTGAAATTGCTGGCAGGGCCAGCGATTTCAGCTTCAAGTCCTCCGCAAGCTGTAGAGATCCCACAACAGCTGCACTTAATTTCCGCTCCTCATCTCCCGAGCCCCATACCGGTCCAACGGTATGGATCATGGTCTTAAATGGGAGATCTCCCGCATTTGTGTGGGCTGGCGACTCATGGCTGACTGGGCCGTTTTCTCTCACCCACTGGGAGCTTTCAATTTGAAGGGAAGGACCAGCCTTGCGGGAAAGCAATCCCGCCAAACCACCTCCATGCATCAGCTGGCTGTTGGCTGGGTTGGTGATCGCCTCGGCGTCAGAGAGAGTGATGTCCCCTTCTATCAGCATTATTTCAACCCCGGTCAGGAACCTTTTTGTACGCAGGATGGTATTCATGGATTGTGGGCAGCAACTTCCCGGCAGGTCCGGAAATATAGGAATTAACTTCAAGATCGATTGTAGCATTAAAAGCATAAAGGACAGGCAACCCTGTCCTTTATTTTATCTAGTTTATCAAATTCTCTAGGTCAGAGAAGCCTTGGCTTTTTCAACGACCTGGGAGAAAGCTTCCGGATGACGGACAGCCATATCCGCCAGCATTTTGCGATTAAGGCTGATCTTGGCTTGTTTGAGGCCGTAAATCAAGCGACTGTAGGTCAGCCCATTAATTCTGGCAGCGGCGTTGATTCTGGTGATCCACAAGCGGCGCAGATCACGTTTCCTTGTTCTCCTATCCCGGTATTCGTACCAGAGACTCTTCAACATGGCTTCGTTGGCCCGGCGGTAGAGACGACTCCTGGTGCCGTAATTGCCTTTTGCCATGCGAATGATTTTTTTATGCCGCCGGCGCCGGTTCGTACCTGTTTTTACTCTTGCCATTCTATACTCTCCTGCAGTCCCCTGGGCGCCGGTTGCCATTTGGCACCTGTTGCTGCACCCAGCAGCTGCGATACAAATTTAACAGCCTGGCAAATATACCATATCCATCCTGATTTGGACACCCAAAAAAGTGGTTCTGATTCGATAGAACCACTTTTTTTGCCCGTCTATGAGGATGTTCAGGGGATTATTCTTTCAGGGGGGCTATGACCATGAGCATGGAATAACCTTCCCGGGAAGGACGCTGTTCCACAACGCCCACATCGCTTAGCTCTTCCGCGATCTCATTCAGCATTTCCAAAGCAATCTCTGGATAGTGGGCTTCCCGGCCCCGGAATTGAACGCGGACATTCACCTTTTTATTGCTTTCCAGCCAGCGTCGAGCATCACGAACCTTAAAAGTTGCGTGGTGGTCGGTAGTTTTTGGCCTTAAGCGAATTTCTTTGACCTCAACAATTTTTTGCGCTTTGCGGGCCTTTTGCCTTTTCTTTTCCTGTTCGTAGAGGAACTTGCCCAAATCCATCACCTTGCAGACAGGTGGATTGGCATTAGGCGCAACCTCTACCAGGTCCAGATCAGCTTCCTTGGCGATATTTTGGGCTTCTTCCAGCGATATTACTCCAATATTTTCCCCTTCGGGGCCAATAAGGCGAACCTCGCGAGCCCTGATACGGTCATTCGCCTTGTAGTTAATGTTTCCTATTATTCTCTCCTTATGTTAAGATTTTGCTAGACTTCGATAATACCATAAAAAAGCGCCGCCCGTCAACGAAACCAAGAGGGAGAGGAGGGCGATCAAGCTCTCCCCGGCCCCTCAGGTCCTTAAATCTGGGCGTGTGATTGTATCTCTTCTTTCATGCGGGCGAGCAGGTCTTCGACCGGCATGGGATCCAGCTGGTCACCGGAACGCAGCCTGGGGGCTACCGTGCCGGCCTCCTGTTCCCGATCGCCAACTACCAGCATGTAAGGAATTTTAAGTTTCTCAGCATCGCGGATTTTCGCGCCCATTCGGTCGCTGCTGTCATCCACTTTAACCTGGATCCCGGCAGCTCTCATCTGCTCCGCTACCCGGTTCACGTACTCCAGGTTGCGATCCGTGATTGGGATCAGGATAGCCTGGGTGGGAGCCAGCCAGAGCGGGAAGGCACCGCTGTAGTGTTCTACCAACACGCCAATAAATCGCTCAATGGATCCCAGCAGGGCCCGGTGGATCATGTAGGGGCGGTGCTGTTTGCCGTCCTCCCCGATGTAAGTGAGGTCAAAGCGGTCCGGCAAGTTGAAATCGAATTGGATGGTGCTCAGCTGCCACTCCCGGTCGAGGGCGTCAATCATTTTCAGGTCTATCTTGGGGCCGTAAAATGCTGCTCCACCCTCATCGATGTCATAGTGTAGCCCGGCACGGTCCAGGGTTTCCCGCAGCGCTTCGGTGGCGTCATCCCAACGGTCGACATCCCCGGCGGATTTGTCTGGATCCCGGGTTGCCAGATAGGCGTGGAACTCATTCATGCCAAATCCTCGCAATATGTGCAGGCAGAAATTTAGCACCCGGTCAATTTCCCCGGGCATTTGATCTGGGCTGCAGAAGATATGGGCATCGTCCTGGGTAAAGCCGCGGACGCGCATCATGCCGTGCAGCACGCCGCTGCGTTCGTAGCGGTATACTGTGCCCCATTCTGCCCAGCGTAATGGCAGGTCACGATAACTGTGCAGGGAGTTCTTGTAGATCATGATGTGGAAGGGGCAGTTCATCGGTTTTAGATAATAGGATTCCTGGTCGATATCCAGCGAGGAATACATATTCTCTTCATACCAGGTCAGGTGACCACTGGTCTCCCACAGGTGGGCTTTCCCGATATGGGGCGAAACGACAAACTCATAGCCGTTCTTGAGGTGTTCTTCCTGGCAGTACTGCTCGGCTTTGTAGCGCACATAGGCCCCATTTGGGTGCCAGAGGACAAGGCCGCTGCCCACATCCGGGTTTGTGCTGTACAGGTCAAGTTCCTTGCCCAGCCTGCGGTGGTCGCGGCGTTTGGCCTCTTCCAGCTTTGCCAGATAGTCCTCCAGCTCGGCTTCCGTTTCCCAGGCTGTGCCGTAGATCCGCTGCAGCATGGGGTTGCGTTCGTCACCACGCCAATAAGCGCCAGCGACGTTTAGCAGCTTGATCGCTTTGGGGTTGATCCGCTGCGTGCTTTCCACGTGCGGACCGCGGCAGAGGTCCTCGAAATCATCATGTGTGTAGGTGGAGATCACTGTTTCTTCCTCCAGCGGTTCTCCATATTCATCCACTCCCCCGGCTTCCAGGCCGTCGATCAGGTCCAGCTTGTAGGGTTGATCCCGAAAGAGCTCCCTGGCTTCCTCAGCCGAGAGTTCCCGGCGAATGAACTGATGGTCTTCTGTGAGCACTTTCCGCATCTTGCCTTCGATCTCTTCCAGATCTTCCGGGGTCAGCGGACGGGGTAGATCAAAATCATAATAGAATCCATCGGCGATAGGAGGCCCGATGGCAATCTTGGCTGCTCCTTCGGGAAAGATATCCCGGACAGCCTGCGCCATAACATGAGCTGCAGAGTGCCTGATCTTCCACAGATCGGATCCCAGATAATTGTCTTTAACCATATATTACCTCCCACAATAAAAAACTCCTGCCAACTGGGGCAAGAGTTTTCTCACGGTTCCACCCAGATTTAAGTCCGGAATGATGCTCAACCAGACTTATCTCATCAGGCCGCTAACGGGGCCAGGCGGGCTGCCATACTCCGGTCGATCGTTTCAGGCAGCCGCTCCCGGGGGGTTTTCGAGGTCCTTCGCTCCAGAAAGTTCTCAGTCGCTGACTTTCATTCCCTGTCGAGGATCAAAGCCCCTACTCGTCCCGGTCGTCGCTTTGTGTTAATTGTCCCTTATTATAGCGTCTTTTATCAGAAAATCAAGCACAGCCCAAAATCCGGAAAATTATATACTCATTTCATCCATATAACGCTTGATTTCCGGCACGGTGGTCAATTTCTCGTAAAAGAAGTTGTTGACAATATTAATCACCTCATCCCGGGCAGCTTCCACATGGAAGGGAGATTGCTGGCCGGCATGCTGGTCTTCGAGGGCGTCCCGGAATTCTAGCAGGAGTTTAACCACCTGCTGTTCTTCTCCGCCTTCCAGCAGGCGGATCACTTCCAGGATCAGGTGGTCGGCCTGGCTTTTTAAGTCCTCCACCGCGATGCTTGATCCCGGCTGGCTGCATTCATCCAGGGTGCGGATCACCGCCCAAACCTGGTAAAGCATGGAAGAGGGCTCGTCAAATAGTTCCCGGATGATACCGGCCTCGCTGTAGCGCCCTGTAAGGCGGAAGATATTGTACATGCGCTTGGCAGCTTTCCCGTAATTGATGTCCCTGGTGATGTATTTGTTAACTTCCTTCTCCAACCCTTTGACATAATCGTCCAGGGCATCAGCTGAGACATGCTGGGAAAGTTTAGAAAAGATGGGAATGGATTCTCCATCCAGGTATATTTCCTGGAAGTAGGGATCAAGGAAGCCATCCAGGGGGGTGATGGACCCGTCCGGGGCTTCCCAGGTGACATCGAGCATGTTGCTGGCGTTCACCAATTGGTTGCGGACCGGGTCAGCCACTACCCAATCCAGTTTGCACCAACCTGGATCCTGGGCTGCTTCGTCCCAGCTGATTTGACGGGATCGATCATTGGGAGTTGTTCCGTTGATAAACCCGGATTTGATCTGATCCACAGACCATCTGATGGAGCTCCCTGCGCTGTGGGTGCGGCCAGCGATGACCAGGTCCGTTGGGAAGGATCCAAAGCGCACCTCCATCAGCTGGAAAGTCGGTCCGGCCATGGTTGTGAGGGCTTTTTCCCGGATCAGCTCAGCCAGGATCTGGCAGGCATCTTCCCGCGTTTCAGCCAGGATATTGACCCTCTCAAAATAGTCTGCGTCCCCGGGATAAAGCTGAATTTTGGATTGGGCGGCAGACCCGGAAAGGGCCAGAGCTGTTTCCACCTTCCCGGGGATGTCTATAAATTCGACCAGCCGACCCAGCTTTCTGAAATGGGCCAGATCCTCCGGGCTGAAATCCAGCATGGAGATCTTGTGGCCAAAGACACCCGTGCGGTCATCAAAGACGATTTCATCTTCCTGTTGGGCGGCTGTGATCGCGATCAACCATTGGAGAGCATCTCCCTGGTCGAGCTCTATACCCAGTCTGTGGGCTGATTGAATGATTTGATCCAATTCACTTTGAGGGATGGAAGCCATCGCCGCCCAACTCCTTGGTTGAGATTGTCTGATGGGTGAGATATAAAAAAAGCAGACACAACAAGCAGGGATAGCCGTCGTGTCTGGGATGGAAAGGAGCCGTGTTGATCCGGGATTAATCCTGCGGCGGCTGGCACTTCCCGATAAAAAAATCATATTCCGGGCAGGTGCTCCCATCGTTGAAGGTGCAGATTGCCATGCCCTCGCCTGCCCGGATGTTATATCCTTGGCGCTGGCAGAAACTCCATTCAATAGAACAGCCGCCGGCCAGGAATTCCCATTCTTCGCATTCCGCTCCATTGGGAAAGATGCAGATGCCTTCCGTACCCTGGTCAGTTTCCCTCATTTCGAGCTCATAGCCCATTTCCTGACAGTAGAAGGAGGCTGGATTGGGCACGCCGATAAAAGGATCTTCTTCCCCATCGTTGGGGTAGGGTGTTGGTGTGGTTTTTCCTCCAACCAGACTGCATCCCGATAAGGTGAAAAGGGAGACAGCTGTGAAAATGATTGTGATGATCATCCTTCCGGGATATTTCATAGCTCCTCCGCACTGAATATGAATACCTAGGGATTTTATACCATAATCGAGGGCATTTCGGATGATTGAAGGAAGTTGGACGGATTGGCACTCTGGAGATTCCTGGTGCGATCAGCTCTGGATTCTGAACTGGTGTGGTGTAATTCTGGGCCAGCAGCCCACTACTGGATTTCGGAATGAAGCGGGAGGTGGAACGAGGTTTTAGAAAGGGAAGCTGTCTGGGCTGATCATTCAGCTTGTTCCTTGATCAGACTGATCAGGCTGGAAAGAACGGCCCTATGGATGGGATGAGCACAGGAATCCAGCCAGCACACAGCGGGAAATTTCCCCCAATTGGGCCTTGACAAGAGTTATTAATATGCTACTATATGAACATAACCCGATATAGTGGGTAACCCGAATAAGTGAGAAAAGGGAGTAATTATGCCGAATCCAGATGCCATCGTCCTGCCAACAGTAACCACGGTGGAAATTCGCCTCGACCCGGTGCAGACCTTTATCAACAGTATGGTGCTGCTGGTCCGGGGTGAGGAACTCTCCGGGATGAGCCCCTGGGTCTATGAGACCGCGGCCAAACTGTCGGCGGAAGAGATGCGGGAGCATGAATTGGTGGTCATTGGCCTTCATTACGCAGTGATGCCCACCCGGTTCTGGAAAGATGTACCAACCTTTCTGAACCATCTGGAGACGAGCGACCCTGTGAGCTTACGGGACCAGGTGCTGGATTTTTATCTGAACTTTCCCAGCTGCCATGAGGTAGAAAATAAACTTGAGGCCAGCAAAGAAAGCTTGCTGGCAGATGTCGATTTCTTCCTGGCATACTTGCGGAACAAGTTTGGGGAAGACATGATCATTCCGGAAGTTGAAGTTATGGCTTTTGAACTGCTGAACGATCCCCCCAGGATGCAGAACAAGATCGCAGCCCATTTGAGATCGATGTGGGAGAAATATTTCCAGGCTGAATGGGAGCGAGTGAAACCCATGCTGGCTGATGCTGTGATGGCATTTGAGGAAATCGATTTCAGCGGTATGGAAAAGGAAGAAGCGGCGAAGTATATCATTGGCAGGGAAGTCAATCAGGAATCTTGGCACAAGATGAAAAAGGATCCCAGCCATTTGATTTTTGTCCCCAGCGCCCACAACGGCCCCTATATCGGTTCGTTTGGTTACAAAAACGCCCAGGGGATTATCTTTGGCGCCCGCCTTCCCAAGGATACAGAGATCCATGCTCCGGATCTGAGCCGCAACGAGATCACCATCAGGCTGAGCGCCCTGGCAGACGACATTCGCTTGAATATCTTGAAGACCATCGCGGAAGAAGGGGAGATGCGCTCATCGGAGATCATCGATCGCCTGGATCTCAGCCAGTCGGCAGCTTCCCGGCACCTGAAGCAGTTGAGCGCAACCGGATATCTGATTGAAAGACGCTGTTCGGGCGCCAAATGTTATTCGCTCAACAGGGAGCGTGTGCAGGATACCATGCGGGCCGTTGAAGCATTTTTATTATGTGATTAACCGCCACAATCAGGAGGTGGAAAATGGAGAGAGCGCTTGATTGACCTGTAATTGCTTATCCTTATGTATATATCAAAAACAATAGCTAATAGGAGAATTAACATGTTTACCTGGAAAACACATTATGTAGAGACTTTACGGCGAGAGGACCAAATCGCCCGCGCTAGGCAGGATAGTTATATCCGGTCAGTATCACAAGATTGTGAACCAAGGCTGACTCGAATGAGCATTCGGATTTTAGATTTGTTGGGCAGCAAGCTGGTTAAATGGGGAAACCATTTACAGTGCCGCTGCGCTGAAGTGACAATGACCCGCTCCAACCGCACAGTCTGATGTGCGCCAGATCTGAAAAATTCCGACATCCTCTTAGCTGAACCGGAGCAATAACGAATTGCTCCGGTTTTTTTATTTAAAGAAAAAGGGGCTGTCTGAAAAGTCCAACTTTTCCGATCAGCCCCCCATTTAGAGATGAATTTCTTGTAAAATATTAGTGTTTTCCCCCACTTTGAGGGTAAAAAATAAGCCAAATATCCTAGTCG
>DRBO01000147.1 GCA_011039385.1 Chloroflexota bacterium
GCCCATGAGCTGGCCCAGCAATTTGCCCGTGAGCATGAGGTCGCGATCATCTGTCCGGCAGACAGGACAGGGTATATCCCTGGCAAGAATGGGCTGGCTGTTTATGGGATTCGAAGCGCCGGTGATGCCGAATTTCAAATGCCTGAATTATCCGCTCCTACGATCCGGGATCTGTTTGACTTTCTAGATGGTTTTAAGCCTGATATTGTCCATGCCCATGAACCAGCTTTGATCGGTTTAATCGGACAGGTTTGGGCCCGGATGAATTCAGTTCCTTTTGTACACACATCTCACGTGCTGCCAAGCAAGGCAGTTGATTTTGGCACAGCAGACAAGATACATTTTCCCACACCTCTGGCCAACAGTCCAATCAGCGACTTCGCCATCAATAGTATCTTATCTAATTTCTTCACCAACTGTGATGCGCTGATCGCTCTCAATCAATCAGCCTATGATTCCATCCGTGAGTTTGGCTACACCGGTCCGGTTTTTATAATACCTAACGGCAGGGTGCTTTCTCATTACACCTCAAAGCAAATCGCGGATATAAACTCTGAACAAAAGAACCTTCTATTTATTGGGTATTTGAACGAGCGGAAGAATCAGCACTACCTACTGAAAGCATTGAAGTATTTACCAGAGAACTACTTCCTGCGCTTGATCGGTAAACCCCTGAATCCGGACTATAAACAGAAACTGGATAAATATATCGAGAAACACGAGATAGCGAACGTGGAATTTATGGGACAGATCGAACATGATCAAATTTCAGAATTCCTCGAATCCGCCCATGTGTTTACCTCAGCTTCAACCATGGAGGTGCAGAGTTTGGTGGTGATTGAAGCCTTGGCATCCGGAACGCCAGTTGTGGGTCTCTCAAATGAAACCATCGATGAATTGATTTCTGATGATGTTGGTGCCTGGCTGGCCAGAAACCAGAAACC
Organism: Chloroflexota bacterium; assembly: GCA_011039385.1. Classification (GTDB taxonomy): domain Bacteria; phylum Chloroflexota; class Anaerolineae; order Anaerolineales; family UBA11858; genus B10-G9. Next base: position 945 of record DRBO01000147.1, read on the forward strand.
ATCTGAATTTGCTGAACAGGTCATACGGGTTTGCTCATTACCTGAAGACCAGTATGGAGAAATGTGTCAAAACGCCCGGGACCGGGTAGCGCATCTGGATTGGTCCAACATCGTTCAGTCGACTATTCTCGCCTACCGGGAAATCCTCACCATCAAGCTGTTCATGTCCGAGGAAGAAAGTGACATGTTGAACAGCCTGGTCAATTTCTTCACGCTTGGGGAAGTGAGGGAATATTTACTGAGTGTCATCGCGGAAGCGAGGAAGGGATCTCCAGCTCTAAAGAGGCGCTTACAGGTTCCCCGCTGGCTTCAATCCTGGATTCGGGTTCCTTCTTCGACCTGGATAATTTCTGGAGTGACCATCCTTGTTTCTGTGATAGGGTATCTTTTTATGCGCGGGAAAGGGAACAAAAATGGTCAGCTGGATAGCGGTGATAATTAACTGGAACCACATTTTGTTTTCGACAAACTCCTACCTTGCTGAGGGTTCCCAGACGGCTATAAGAGAACGAATTGTTTGAACAGTCTGTTGTATAATATGTCGTTAGCGCATATTGTCAACGGTTTCCAATTGCAGGATACCTGAGGAAATATTTATTGGGAGTGTACTATGGATGATTATCTAGTAAGAGGGAAACTCAAGGATTTAGACCCCAAGCTTTATGAGCTGCTTAAGATTGAAGAAGAGCGGCAGTACCGAAGGTTGATCCTGATCCCCAGTGAGAGCATGACGCCCAAAGCGATCAGGCGGGCTTTGGGCTCGGGTTTTCATAATATCTATGCTGAAGGTTACTCTTTCGATCTGACCGGGGGGTTAACGGAAGAAGAACTCTTTGATTATGACAAATTATTAACCGAGTACCGCCGATATTCAGATGATCGTTACTATAAGGGAGTAGAATATGCCGATATCCTGGAGGGAGTTGCCTGCCAGCGGGCGGCAATCGCCTTTGCCAGCAATGGGAAAACAGCCCTGGATATTTATGTGAACGTCCAGCCTCTTTCCGGAGGTCCTGCCAACAACGCGGTCTATCACGGACTTGTGAACATTGGCGATACGGTGATGGGCATGAATTTGCTGCATGGCGGACACCTCTCCCATGGATCTCGAGTGAATCGTTCTGGCGAGTTTTATAATATTGTTTCCTATTCTGTTGATTCAGAAACAGAAAAACTTGATTACGATGAAATAGAAAAACTTGCCAAACAGCATCGTCCAAAAATGATCATTGCTGGGGTATCGTCTTATTCCTGGCAGTTGGATTGGAAGAGATTCCGAGAGATTGCTGATGAGGTAGGAGCTTATTTGCTGGCGGATATTTCCCATGTGGCAGGATTGATCGTTGCCGGAGAATATCCCTCTCCTATAGGTCAGGCCCACATCATATCTTCAACGACGCATAAAACCCTTCTCGGCCCGCGGGGCGCGATCCTGATGAGTACAGATCTGGATATCATCCAGCAGATTGATCGGGCTGTATTCCCTGGTGAACAGGGCGGCCCACATGTGAATGTGTTCGGAGCCATGGCTCTGGCCTTCAAACTGGCTAAAACGGAGCATTTTGCGGCTTTGATGAAGCAAATTGTCAAAAATTGCCGGGTGCTCAACGATCGCCTGGAGGAAAGGGGTTTCAGGATCCCATTCGGGGGCACGAATACCCATTTGACTAATATTGATACCAAATCGATCACCGGCAAGGATGGCGCCTGGCTGAGTGGCGACCTGGCTGCCCGCATTCTGGATATGGCAGGCATTGTGACTAACCGGAACACGATCCCAGGAGATAAATCAGCTTTGAATCCTTCCGGGGTCAGGATGGGAACCCCTTGGATCAGCCAGAGGGGATTCAAAGAGGATGAAACCAGCCAGGTGGCTGATATCATCGCGGATGTGCTGTTCTCCTGTGAACCCTATTACCAGGGCAGGGGACTGCGCGCCAAGGTGGATTTTAAGATCCTGGAAGAGGCCAAATTAAAAGTCCGCGATTTGGCCCAAAAATCAGGCATTGATTATAAGCCACAGGCCCATGGATATCCCCATTTTTATTATCTGGATGATGAAGCCGATGAGCATCAAGCCACCTCCTCTTATATCATCAGCGGTGATAAGTCCCGCGAGTTTTTGAATTATCTTGTCAGCAGTGATATTGAGGCTATGGAATGTGGTACCAATCAACCCGCCTTGCTGTACACGCCTGAGGAACAGATCCCGGCGCTGGTAACTTGCGATGACCTGCAGAGCTTCCATCTGACAGTCCTGGCTGAAAAAGCCGGCCTGGTGTTGACCTGGCTGCGGGCAGTGTCAGACGGGTATGTCAGGGTCGATGAAGATGTGCTGCGGAAGATCCCCGGGCCGGTAATAGTCCGAGAATCGGACCGCGAATATGCTTCCCTGGTTGAAGGGGACCCTTATGGGAAGTACAAACCCTTTTATCTGGGCATGCGGGAAGAAGAAGGAGAAACCCTGCCTGATTTCACATGGGAGGAAATTGAAACCCCCTTACGGCGCACATCTCTCTATGATCTGCATCTCGAACTGGGCGGCAGGATGGTACCGTTTGCAGGCTGGGAGATGCCTGTCCGCTACAAATCTGTCCAAGAAGAACACAATGCCGTTCGTGAGACTGCTGGATTGTTCGATGTCACCCATATGGGGGTGTTCCAGGTTGAGGGACCGGATGCGATGGCGTATTTAGACAGCGTAGTTGGAAACGATGTCTCAGCGCTCGATGCTGGCGAATCTCTCTATGCTCATTTTTTGGATCCGGATGGACAGGTGCTGGATGATACCTTGATCTACCGCCGGAATGAGTTCGACTATATGGTTGTCGTCAACGCTTCCAATGAGGCTAAGATCTGGAAATGGCTGAATGAGGTCAAATCGGGAGAAGTTAAGATAGACAATCAGCGTCCCTGGGCCAGGGCTTACGGGATCCGGGCAATACTCCGGAATCTCAAGAATCCGCTAGAAGGAGCCGATCAGCTAGTTGATCTGGCGCTCCAGGGTCCACGATCACGGGATATCCTCCTGGAATTGGGCTTCAGCAGGGAGGATGAACGGAAAATCAACCACTTGCGGTGGGCTGAGCTTTGTGAGGTCAACAACGACGATTTTCGTCTGGTAGTGTCCAGGACCGGCTATACGGGCGAGCGTTATGCCTATGAGCTTTTTGTGCACCCAGACAAGGTCGTTGACCTCTTCAAGAAATTGCTGGAAGTGGGAAAATCCTATGGACTTAAACCCTGTGGACTGGGTGCCAGGGATTCTCTGCGAACTGAAGCTGGCCTTCCTCTCTATGGGCATGAAATTGCCGGAGAGCTGAATATCAACGTTGGCGGAGCGGGGTTTGGCTCGTATGTGAAGGTCAATAAGCCCTGGTTCATAGGCCGAGAAGCCTTTCTGGCCCAGGAGCAATCCCGTGAAAACGTGATCGCCCGTTTCCGGTTCAGCGAGAAGCGTGTTCGGAAAGCCCATTACGGGGATCCGGTCATGGATGAGCAGGGCCGGGTGATTGGGAAAGTGACCAGCTGTGCAACGGACAGCGAGGGTTATTTCCTTGGCCAAGCCTATGTCAATAAACGCTATGCGAAGAAAGGCACCTTGATCTATATTTATCAGGATGTTGAAAAACGGAAGGGTACGGAATTGACCGATCTCAGTTACGGCGAGCGTGTAGCGCTGCCAGATACGGCGACGATATTGCGTCGATTCCCCCGCTTCTAAAAAAAGGAGGTTATCCTCCAAATCGAGGGATAACCTCTTCCGTATCTGAACTGTAGGGGCGACCCGCCGGGTCGCCCTGCACTGCGGAAATCTCATATGTAACTGAGCGTTCCTTCTTCACGATCCTCCTCCCATTGAAGAGGATTCTCAGTGATGTATTTCTTGATGCCAGGAGCTCTCTGGTGTTCCGGATGATCCTGTCGTAGTAATTCCTCTGCCAGACCGGCTCTCCAGGCGTTCTTCTCAGCAGGTTGATTCCTTTCGTAACCCGTGATTTATACTGACTTATGATCGCCCCCAATGATTTGAGTATAGGCCGAAAGTGGTGTTTCGGGCGAGCTGGTGGCTCGCCCCTACATCCGTTATCCAAAGGATGGCATGGATATGATCGGTCATGATGACAAACTCATCGTCATATGTCTCAACGTTAGGAGATGTACTCTGTAATTCAAGCAATTCTCCACGAGCTACTGTGCCAAATCGGTTGAGAATCATATCACCGTTAACAATTCTTCCAAATAACTTCTTCATTTCCTTTGTACAAATTGTGATGAAATACCAGGAGAAGGGATTTTCGGGAATATGGTTTTGTTCTATCCAAGTTATCAGACATGGTATTTCCCCCAAATTCATTCTGTATGGAATGGGGCTGTCTTTCCAGACAGCCTCGATTTTTTTGAGTTTTCTAGGGAAGGAAGAGATTTTATTCTACTGCTCCCAAAGATTGAAATCCTTCAGGATTGAATTACCAATAAATTCCCTCAAGATCGAATTATCCGGGATCATTTCGATCTCAAGAGGCAGGAACCATTCCAGGAATGCCAGCAACCGTTTGGCTTCTATATGGGCCAGGGAGCTGTGTGGGACCTGGCGCAGGAGTGGTTCGGCCAGAGGTTTTAAGGCAGCCAATTCATAGACAAGTGCTGAGTTGAACATCACATCGGCATAATCCTGGAAGGGAAAAATATTTTCTTTTTCACCCCGGCGGACCGATTCCCAACGATTGATTGTGTCCATGGCTGAATATCCGCGTTCCCAGGAATCCCGGACAATGCGCCTGATCAAACGCGTGTCGGTTGTGGATACCCTGTTATGGCGATCCAGGTTCAATTGGGTCAGCGCAGAAACATAGATCCGGAAGGTGCTTGATTGGGGGAATTCAGGCAGCAGATTAGGGTTCAGCCCGTGGATACCTTCCACGATGATGATCTGGCCTGGTCGCAGGTGAACGATTTCTCCTTTGCCGCTGGTCCCAGTTTGGAAATCATACTTCGGCAGCTGTACTTCTTCCCCCTTGATCAGCTTGAGAAGATCACTGGATAATTTCTTGCGATTGACGGCTTCCAGGGCTTCAAAGTCCCATTCTCCATTCTCATCTTTGGGGGTGTTATCTCTGTCAACAAAATATTTGTCCATCTCCAGAGGAAAAGGGTTGATGCCCCGGGCAAGAAGCTGGATGGTGAGTCTTTTTGAAAAAGTGGTCTTCCCGGAAGAGGAAGGTCCCGCGATCAGGATGACGTCGATTTCAGCGGATTTTTCTTCTATTTGAGCGGCAATTTCTGTGATGCGTTGCTCGTGCAGCGCTTCAGAAACGAGGATCAATTTGCGGCTGTGACCCTGGGCAATAGAATCGTTCAGGGCGCCTACACTGTCTATACCCAGCCGATGCAACCAGCCCCCATAGCGTTTAAATACATTCAGCAAGGAAGAATATTTTGAAAGAGGCTGGAGGATGGTGGGATTTTTCCTTCTGGGATAGCGAATGAGAAAGCCATCTTCCATGGGGACCAGGTCAAACCATTTCAGGTAACCAGTTGAGGGGACCATATAACCGTGATGGTAGTCCATCCTCTCGCCCAGCTTGTACAGCGTCAGATAATCTTTTTTCCTGTGAGCCAATAAGCGGACCTTGTCGTTGTAGCCTAACTTCCGAAAGTATTCTATGCCCTCTTCCAGGGATATTTGCAGTCGTTCGAAGGGGATGTTTGCGCTCACCAGCTCCCTCATTCGGTCTTCCAGCTGCCCCAGTTCTTCATCGCTTAGGGGAGAGCGCCGGTAGACCTGGCAGAAGTAACCTCCGGAGGTGACAGAATGATCCACGGTGAGAATCGCATCAGGAAATAAGTCAGAGAAGGCAGTTTCCAGCAAGAAGATTAAGGACCTGCGGTAAAAGCGCATGCCGTCCGCGCTTTCCATTGTGATTGGATGCACTTCCACATCCATCTCGACGGAATAGGAAAGCTCTGTCAGTTTTCCATTTACGACAGCTCCCACGATGGGAGGCAGCCCACGTTCTTCAAGCAGACCCAGGAACTCCTCCAGTGTGCTACCCCTCGGACCGGAGATCACTTTCCCGTTGGAAAGGTGGATTTCAACATCCTTCTTGGGTTCTACAAATTTATAATTTTCACGGCGGTTCATATATTTCCTGCTTGCTAGGGATCGGAATACTCTTATTTTATCATTTTACTTACCCAGGGATAAATAAACCGGGCCTGCCTGGCCCGGTTTATTTTAGTTTTGGAAGGACTGCTGCCCTGGAAAGGGTCCGATCAGGAGAGCTCCTTTCCGTAGTTCTCAGGTAGCTGGGTTTTAAGGATCAGTTCCTTGGCTGCTTTGACTTCATCCAGCCGACCAAAGGGGGCATTCGTGGGCGCATTGTGCAGGATCTCAGGGTCGTTCTTCGCTTCATCTGCAATTTGCAGCAGGGCATCTGCGAAAGCATCCAGCGTTTCCTTGGCTTCTGTTTCAGTTGGCTCGATCATCAAGGCTTCATGGACGATTAGCGGGAAGTAGTTCGTCGGGGGATGGAATCCAAAGTCTATCAAGCGTTTGGAAATATCCAATGCCCGGATTCCAGGCGCATCGTCCCATTGGGCCTCAGTGACAAATTCATGCATGCACAGGCGTTCGTATGGGATATGGTAGACATCCTTGATCAGGGCCTGGATGTAATTTGCATTGAGCACCGCGGAGGTAGAGGCGTCCAGCAAGCCGTTCTTTCCGAGACTGATCAGGTAGGTAAAAGCTTTCACAACCACGCCAAAATGGCCGTGGAAGGATTTGACTCTCCCTATGGTCTTTTCAGGCGTTACCAGGTCATAAAATGCTGGGGTTTCCTCATCACCTTCTGAGATCATGGCAACGACTGGGTCTGGCAGGAATTCGGCCAATTCCTTGGTCACGCCAACCGGGCCAGAGCCCGGTCCGCCGCCGCCGTGGGGGGTGGAGAAGGTTTTATGCAGGTTAAAATGCATCACATCGATTCCGACCTCAGCTGGTCTGTAGATTCCCAGCAGGGCGTTCATATTGGCACCGTCCCCATAGACCAGTCCGCCGCTGTTGTGGACGAGTTGGCAGGCTTCAACAATGTTCTCGTCAAACAAGCCCAGGGTGTTGGGATTGGTGATCATCAGTCCGGCCAGGGTATCATCGCATTCGGCTTTGACGCGTTCAGTGTCTATGTTCCCATTCTTGTCTGAGGGGATTTCGATTATGGTCATGCCGCTCATCGCTGAGGAAGCCGGATTGGTCCCATGGGCGGAGTCTGGCACCAGCATCTTGATCCGCTTGGAATCCCCCCGGGAATTGTGGTAGGCGCGAATAATGAACACGCCGGTCAATTCACCCTGGGCTCCCGCGGCAGGCTGGAGAGTGACTGCATCAAAACCACTGATCTCAGCCAGCCACTGCTGGGTTTCGTACATCAGCCCCAGCGCACCCTGAACGGTTTCTACAGGCTGAAGAGGGTGGATCTGGCTGAAGCCTGGCAGGCGAGCTGTCTCTTCGTTGATCTTGGGGTTGTATTTCATGGTGCAGGACCCCAGGGGGTAGAACCCTGTATCCACCGCGTGGTTCAATTGGGAGATTTTTGTAAAGTGGCGCACCACTTCATTTTCTGACATCTCGACCAGTGGAAGGTCTTTCCTGAGAAATTTTTCTGGAAGATCCGCCAGAGGAACATCAGGTTCCGGGTAGCGAATGCCTATTCTGCCAGGCCTGGATAGTTCAAAGATCGTCTTTTCAGTCATGGTATTCCTCCTCCAGGACCGCTACCAGGTAATCAATTTCAGAGCGTGGATTCATCTCTGTCACGGCTACCAGCAGTTCATGCGTCATTCCAGGGTAGATCTGACTTAAGTCATAGCCGCCCAGGATTTCATGTTCAAGCAGATATTCGTTCACCTCTCCGGCAGGCACCGGGCACTGGACCACAAATTCGTTGAAGAAAGGCTGTACAGGATTGACAGCGAAACCTGGAACTGTGCTGATTTTTTCTGCGGCGTAGTGAGCTTTGTGATAATTAAGCTTGGCCAGTTCCTGCAGGCCGTTTTTCCCCAGCAGGCTGAGATATACAGTAGAAGCCAGGGCTATCAAACCTTGGTTGGTGCAGATGTTGGACGTCGCTTGTTCCCGGCGGATGTGCTGTTCTCGTGTGCTTAAGGTAAGCACATATCCTCGCTGGCCCTGGGTATCTACCGTCTCGCCAGCAACACGCCCGGCCATTTTCCGGACGTATTTGTCTTTTGTGGCAAAAAGCCCCAGGTAGGGCCCGCCAAATGACAGCGGGATTCCCAGGGGCTGGCCTTCGCCAGTGACAATATCGGCGCCATATGCGCTGGGCGGTTTTAGCAAGCCCATCGATATGGGATTGATATGGACTGAAAAGAGGGCTTTGTGCTCATGGGCTGCTGCCGCCAGTGCACTGAGGTCAAAGATCCTGCCCAGAAAATCAGGATACTGTACCAGGACAAGCGCGGTATTTTCATCAATGAGCTCAATTAAGTCATCAGGATTTGAGCCAGGACCGAGGTCTTCCCCCACGATCTCCAAATTCATGCCGTCCATATAGGTATGGATGGTTCCCCTGTATTGGGGATTGACGGCAGGGGAGAGGACTATCTTTTTCTTCCGTCCCCGGAAGTTGTGGTAAGCCATGTTCACTGCCTCTGCTACTGCGGTTGCTCCATCGTAATGAGAGGCATTGGCAACATCCATTCCGGTCAGAGCCGCTATCAAGCTTTGATATTCAAATATCGCCTGCAGGGTTCCCTGGGAAATTTCCGGCTGGTAGGGAGTATAAGCAGTATAAAATTCACTGCGGCGCAGGATTGAGTCCACTGCGGCTGGAATAAAGTGATTGTAGGCACCCGCTCCTAAAAAGGAGACAAGTTCCTGTGTTGTTTCATTAAAGGATGAGATATATTGCAGTTCATCAAGGGCTTCCATTTCAGTAATGCCGTCAGGTAAATTCAGAGCGGGAAATTTCCCTTGCTCTGGCAAGCATTGGAAAAGATCTTCTACTTTTTCCAGCCCGATAACCTTAAGCATTTCCTCCTTGTCAGCCTTCGTGTGGGAGGTATACATAGCAGGTCCTTTGTAGGATTCTCATTATGGATCATTAAGCCGGGACAGCATCGGGGTAGGTGGTGCTGCCGGATTAATGATCCCGTTCCAGATTTTTATAAGCTTCTGCGTCAAGCAGATCTTCCAGTTCGCTGGATTTGCTCATTTTGATCCTGAGCAGCCAGGCGTCACCAAAAGGATCTTCGTTGATGAGCTCAGGGGAATCCGCAAGGGCCTCATTGATCGCGGTAATTTCTCCACTGATGGGCATGTAAATATCTGAAGCGGCTTTGACAGATTCTACGACAGCGCAGGTTTCCCCTTGATTGAGGGAATCACCTTCAAAGGCAACAATCTCTACAAACACGATGTCAGAAAGCTGGTCCTGGGCATAATCCGTAATACCGATGACAGCTTCATCGCCTTCGATGCGAACCCATTCATCGTTTTTTGTGTACTTCAGATCGGCGGGTGTCTTCATTTTTTCTCCTTGTCTCTTATTAGGTAAAAATCCACTAACTCGATAAAAAAAGCACACGCTAAGGTAATCGGCGTGTGCCTCTGTCTGGGGACCTGAGAGATTAAGCTCCTTCGGTGTCCGTGGACTCTCCAGAGGTTTAAATGTGCAAGGTCCGTTTACCTGAGAGTTTGATCTGCAGCCTATGCCTTGTCAGCAGCAGCTTTGCCCCTTCGGTGCCCTGGTGAGGGTCTCTCCCCTGCATAATTGTTCTCTGTTATTAGCCTCAATTATACCAAAACATCGCCTAATATGCGCAGGAGAGTAAAAAAACCTGCCGTGCAGGCAGGTTTTTTTTGAATCACTTAGATGTAGAGGCACTACTTGTTCTGGGGGAGGGCAAGCTCTTCCGTTTTATGCCTGCGAACCAGGTTGTTAACGTGGGCGAGCAGCGTATAGGACGAAATTGGTTTCACCAGGTAATCATCAGCTCCCAGATCAAGGGTTTTGGTGATGATTTCAGGAGATTCAATTGCTGATATAATTAAAATAGGTGTTCGAGTCATCTCGCGAATGCTTTTGCACATCTGCCAACCGTCCATTTCTGGCATCAACAAATCGAGTATGATTAAATCAAGCATCACTCGCTTAACGATCCCGAGACTTTCCTTGCTTGAGTTTGAAGTCAAGACATTGTAATCATTGGATTCCAGGAGCCGTTCGAATATTGCCGATGTGGATGGGTCATCATCAATCACCAGTATTGTGGGGTTTATTTTTTGGTATGTGCTTTTCATAAGTGGTTCTATTAGAACATAATTTATTTGTTTCGTAAACAGAAAGGACTTTACAGCCAACTAACAAAATGACCCAGCCGCTAAACCGGTTGTGGTCAAGAAAACAGAGTGCTGGGAAATGGAAATTGGGGCTCGGTTTGGCCTCAATAGCGTTATAATACACGAAGTATATTAAGTTGGATATGTATTGATCATGGTCTGAATATCTCATCATTGAAGTAAGCGGGCGCCGGAAATTATGGGAGATCGAACAGTTTCGGGTAAACAGTTAGCCAACACTCTGTTTGAGTTTAGCCAGTTAATTTCTAATGCCGATGGTGTGGCGGACATCTTTGCATCTTTGGTCGATCTGGCCAGGAAACTTCTCGTTTTTGACAATATCGTAATTTATCTCAAAGATGGCGATGACTTACGGCCAACTTTCGCCAAATCAGTAGGGCGGGGGCGTTCAAGGGAAGCTGATATTGATTGGGGTGGCTCCTTTATTGATATGGTTTTCAGGGCAAATGGCTTATCCGTTCATCAGGATGTGATCGAAGGCCCGGACGATGATCGTTTAAAGGTACCTTACTATATCGGGACCCCTCTCAGACATGGCACCAAGACAGTGGGTGTTTTGGTCATGATCCGTTTTGGCGGGCCAGAATTTGATGAACAGGATCAGAAGGCCTTCATGTTCATTGCTGATCATATCAGCTGGATGATGGAAAGGGATGTGCTGGTCAACACCATAGAACGGATAGAAGGCAGCCAGAGGATGTGGGAGATGCAGGAAAATTTCGTTGCCACTGTCTCCCACGATCTCAGGACTCCCCTGGGTTTTATCAAGGGTTACACAACCACGCTCCTGAGGGAAGATACAAATTGGGAAGTTCCAACCTACCGGGAGTTTTTGGGGATTATCGATGAGGAAGCCGATCGCCTGCATGAGCTGATCGACAATTTGCTGGATTCTTCGAGATTGCAATCGGGAACGCTGCAGATGAATCTGCAAGTCGTGCGACTCGATGTGGTGCTGAGGGATATGATCCAGCGCTTTGAGCTCCGCGAAAAAGATGTGAACCTCGAATTGGAAGTCGTAAAACCCGGGATTCTTGTCAAGGCTGATCCCATGCGCCTGGGACAGGTTTTTGACAACCTGATCAATAACGCTTCAAAATACGCACCGGGCTCAACGGTGATCGTTCGGCTCGAAGCAGAAGGGGATCAGGCTTTGATCAAGTTTATTGATGACGGACCGGGGATGGACCCCGAACACCTGGAGCGCATCTTCCACCGCTTTTACCGCGTTCCGGAGACTCGTATGGCCGTCCGCGGAAGTGGATTGGGTTTATACATTTGCCGTGAGATCATCAGTGCCCATGCAGGGGAGATCCGGGCACAATCTGATATTGGGAAAGGCACCACATTTATTATCACACTCCCTATTACAGAAGGGGAAGGGTCGGATTAATTGAGGAGCTGGATATTATGGATAAGGGAACCATCTTAATAGTCGATGACGAACCCCGGTACATTCAGTTGATTGCTGCCAATCTAGTTGTGGATGGATTTGATGTCCTCGAAGCCCTGGATGGTGAGAAGGCAGTTGAAATTGTATCGGAACAGGATATCGATCTTGTGCTTTTAGACGTGATGATGCCCAAGTTGGATGGGTTTGAGACCTGTCGGCGGATTCGTGGTTTTTCCCAGGTTCCGATTATTATGGTGACCGCCAAGGGAGATGAAAGCGATCGCGTCCAGGGCTTGAATGTTGGAGCGGATGATTATATTGTCAAACCCTTTTCGGCATCGGAACTGCTGGCGAGAGTCAGGGCTGTCCTGCGCCGTTCTCTGTTCTCCCGCGATGTCTCCCAGCCGGTGATATTTCACCACGGGGATCTAAAAATCGATTTTGCCCGGGCTGAAGTTTTCCAGAAGGAAGAAAAAGTGCTCCTCTCTGCGACCGAATATCGGCTCCTGCTGCAATTCTCGCACAATAAAGGGAGAATCCTGACCACGGAAGAACTGCTATCTTCTGTCTGGGGTGATGGATATAAAAACGATAAGGAAATCCTCTGGGTAACGATCTCGAGGTTGCGCAGCAAGCTCGAGGAGGATCCCAGCAGCCCGGTACATATTGTCACCAGGACCGGCATGGGCTATACCATGCCCAATTTGACGGAATAAACTGAGGAATTTCCTATGGATTACAAACTCGCGATCAGTATCTTGTCCAAAAAAATGGGGGTGCTGCTGAAGGTCGCCAGGACCAGGAGAGGGGAATCTAAAAAATCCTGCGGGGATATTCTTGGCGTCAGCTCTCGAACGATTTCCAAATTTGAATCTGGGGAGAAATCTCCCTCACTGCCTGAGCTTGAAGTGCTGGCTTATTACTTGGATATCCCGCTGGAAAAATTTTGGGAGGATACCGCGCCAGATCACCTGGACAGGATGAAGGTCTTGACGAACCTGGAGAAGAGGCTCGAACTTCGCAATTTGAAAATCGGTACCACTTTGCGTAAATTTCGCCAAGAAGCCAAGCTGAGCATGAAAGAAGTCGCCGATAAGTTGGGGATCACGACTTACCGTTTGAAATCATACGAAAAGGGGATCTTCCCGGTGCCTGTCGCTGAGCTGAATGCTTTGGCCCGCTTGTATGATCATCAGCTCAGCGACCTGGTCGTGGATAGTGGACCCATCGCGGATTGGACACGCAGCAAGCAAGTTGAAAATGCCCTGGGGGACCTTCCTGTGGACTTGCAGGATTTTATCCTAAAGCCAGTCAATCGACCTTATTTGGAGATCGCGATAAAGCTCAGCAAGATGTCTGTCGATCAGATGCGGGATGTCGCTGAGCGCTTGCTGGATATTACACTCTAGCTACCAAACTCATGAAAAAACAAGGACAAGATCAGGCTGATTTTCTCGCTGAGGAGGGGAAGTCTCTCTATCAGGCTAAAAGATATCTCCCAGCGGCGGAATCCTTCTCCAAAGCCGCA
>DRBO01000034.1 GCA_011039385.1 Chloroflexota bacterium
TAAAGAAGTCTGCCTGAGCAGGTGGACTTCTTTTGATTCCCGGGAACCTCGGTTGGGGACAGCCGGGCGGGCAAATGAAACAACGCTGCCCTCTCCAGGGAAGGAGAAAGGCTGCAAGAGGGTCAGAGAAGATAAAAAAGGCTGCCAATTGGCAGCCTATAGATTTGTCAGGCAGGTTTAGAGCAGTTCCGGGATTTGTTCCGGGTGATCTGCGACCTTGACCCCGGCGTCTTCCAGGGCTCTGATCTTGTCCTCAGCCAGGCCGGTTCCTCCCTGGACGATCGCCCCGGCATGGCCCATGCGTTTTCCGGGAGGCGCTGTCCGCCCGGCGATAAAAGAAGCTACTGGTTTGGTCACATACTTAGAGATATATTCAGCAGCCTGTTCCTCGTCCGTCCCCCCGATCTCTCCGATCAGGACGATTTTTTCTGTATCCGGATCCTCCTGGAACATTTCCAGAGTGTCAATGAAATTCGTTCCGTTGACGGGATCCCCACCGATGCCCACGCAGGTGGACACACCCAGGCCCAGGTTCTTGAGGGCGTACAGGACTTCATAAGTCAGGGTGCCTGAGCGGGAAACCACGCCGATGCTGCCGGGAATGGCGATGTTGCCGGGGATAATGCCTGCTTTGGCTTCACCAGGGGTCAATAAGCCGGGGCAGTTGGGACCCACCAGCCGGACTCCTTTTTGATCCAGGAAATTCCTGACCCTCATCATGTCTGCAACCGGCACACCTTCTGTAATGCAGATGATCAATTCCATGCCCGCATCCGCGGCTTCAAACATGGCATCCGCGGCAAATCTGGCTGGCACAAAGATCACTGAGGTGTTAGCCCCGGTAGCGTTTTTGGCGATCTTTACGGAATCGAAAACAGGGATTTTCCCGTTGAGAACCCACTCACCGCCTTTTCCAGGCGTAACTCCCGCAACCACCCGGGTGCCGTACTCGACCATCTTTTCCGTGTGGAATATTCCTTCCTGACCGGTAATTCCCTGAACCAGCAAGCGTGTATTTTTGTTGACTAAAATGCTCATCTGTTTCTCCGTGAGGTCTTCCTCTAGTTGCCCTTGGCTGCCGCGACAGCTTTCTGAGCTGCTTCGGCAAGGGTGTCTGCAGTTTCCATGTTCGCGTCTTTAAGTAGCTGTTGACCTTCACTGGCGTTGGTCCCTACCAGCCGGACAACCATGGGGACATCGGTTTTCACTTCTTCCAGCGCATCGAGAATGCCCCGGGCTACCAGGTCGCAGCGGGTAATTCCGCCAAAGATGTTAAAGAGCACGGCCTTGACATTGGGATCGGAAAGGATAATTTCCAGGGCAGCAGCCACCTTATCAGCGCTGGCTCCCCCGCCGATGTCCAGGAAGTTCGCTGGTTCACCCCCAAAGAGCTTGATGATATCCATGGTGGTCATGGCCAGCCCGGCGCCATTGACCATACAGCCGATGTCACCTCCCAGCTTGATGAAGGAGAGCCCATTTTCGCGGGCACGGATTTCTGCTTCCTGGTCGACATCCAGATCGCGGAGCTCTTCCAAATCCAGGTGGCGGAAGAGGGCGTTGTCATCCAGCACCATCTTGCCGTCCACTGCCAGGAGCTCTCCCCCTCCAGTGATCACCAGGGGATTGATCTCTGCCAGGGTGGCATCACTGTCCTGGTACGCTTCCCACAGGCCAAAGGCAATTTTACCGAAAGCCGCCCAGTGTTCCCGGGGCAGGTCAATGCCGGCTGCCAGGTCCCGGGATTGGTACGATTTCAGCCCCATCAAGGGGTCAATATGGCATTTGATGATCTTCTCTGGGGTTTTGCGGGCGACTTCTTCAATGTCCACCCCCCCGGCTGCCGAGGCCATCATGACTGGTTTGCGGGCAGCGCGGTCATTGGTGATGCCCAAATAGATCTCGGTTTTTATATCCGCGGCCTTGTCAACCAGGACCATGCGTACAGGCAGTCCCTTAATGGTCAGGTCCAGGATGTCCTGGGCGTGTTGTTTGGCTTCAGCGGCGTTTTTTGCGACCCGGATGCCGCCGGCTTTTCCGCGCCCACCCACTAGCACCTGAGATTTAATGACGACTGGAAAGCCGATCTTTTTGGCGATCTTTTCAGCCTCCGGGGCTGTTCGAGCCAGGTCACCGGAAGGGATGGGTATCCCGTGCTCCCCGAAAATCCTTTTGGAGTAGACCTCATGAAGTTTCATATCTGGTAATCTCCCCTTGTTGAATTATTTTTAGTTGTTCAACAAATGCGCGGTGATTATACCATGCAGGCAAACTCCCCCATCCCTGCCAGAAATGGAAATATGATGTGCATCCTGTCAAAAATATGACAAAAAAGCACAAGTATTTTTTTCTAAGGAGAAAGTTGGTTAACGGGTTTTCTTAACCCAGGTTTGCACGGGCGGCAGGCGATAGGAAAGCAGCAGGAGCAGGATGGCTGCATAGGGCCAGGGGCGGAGCACACCGGGTTTTACGGCCAGGATAAAATGCAGCCCAGCCAGGACCCCGGCCCCATAAACAAAGCGGTGGAGTTGTTTCCAGGAGGCCCCCATCTTCCTGCGGAATAAGTTCAGAGAGGTGATTGCCAGCACCAGCAAGATGGTACCTGCCGCAGATCCCACCAATATGAATTTATTGGTCAGGCTGTTAGCCAAGAGCGCACCCCATAGAAAGCCATAATCCAGGATTACATAAATTGACAGGTGGACACCTGCATAGAATGCCGCATAGAGGCCGAGGGGGCGGCGGAGCTTATTGATTTGATTCCATTTCAGAAGCTGGCGGAGGGGGGTTATGGAGAGGGAAAGGATCAGGGTGGTCAGGGCGGTCTTTCCACTCCGGTGGGTGACTTCCAGGATGGGATTGGCTCCCAGATTGCCCTGCCAGAAATCCCATAAGCCGACCAGCAGGGGCAGGAGAGACCCAACATGGATCAGGAGGTGAAGGATGGATGCCAGGATTTTCCTGTTCTCTCGCCAGGGTTTAGAAATTTTCTCTGAGATCCATACCTTCATAAAGCGAACCTACTTCTTCTTTATAGCCGTTAAACATTATTGTGGGCTGTCGGGAATATTCCCCGATCCGCCGTTCCGTGGCCTGGGACCAGCGGGGGTGGTCCACAGTGGGATTGACGTTGGCGTAGAATCCATATTCCTTGGGGGCGGATTCCATCCATAAAGAAACCGGCATTTCCTCAACCAGGTCAATTTTTACAATCGACTTGATGCTCTTGAACCCATATTTCCAGGGCACAACCAGCCGGATGGGCGCCCCGTTCTGGGGAAGCAAATCTTCCCCGTAGATCCCGGTAGCCAGCAGGGTCAAATTATGATAGGCCTCATCCAGGCGCAGCCCTTCTACATAGGGCCAGGGAAAGTAACGGTTGCTCTGCCCGGGCATGGTTTTCGGATCGTAGATGGATTCAAAACGGATGTATTTCGCGGAAGATTGGGGTTGAATGTCTTCCAGCAGGGCGGACAACGGGAATCCCTGCCAGGGGATGGCCATTGTCCAGCCCTCGACGCAGCGCATTCGATAGACCCGTTCTTCTGTGGGGTAACGATTGCGGATCTCTTTCATGGAGATTGGTCCCGGATTCTCAACAAGACCCCCGATCTGGATCTCCCAGGGAGAGGTCTGGAAATCCTTCGCCAGCCTGGCAACACCTTCTTTGTCGGTGGTGAACTCATAGAAGTTGTTGTAGCTGATCACATCTTCGTAGGCAGTGAGGATGTTTCCAAATTCCTCTGTGCTGCCTCCAGAATTTGGTGCAGCAGGTATCACACCCTGTCTGGGGAGATCATCTCCCGCGATGAAAGGCTTATCCTGACAGGCAGCCAGCACAGCAACGCTGGCACCGGCAATCCCCAGGGCTTTCAGGAATTCTTTGCGGTTGAGGTACTTGTCCTTAGGAGTGATTTCAGTGTAATCTAATTTCGCCATATTAACATTGCCTTGACAGCCAGTTTCGATAATTTCGCGTTAATTCATAGATGATTTCAAACCGGGAAACCTTACATTAATAATAGAACCTCCTGGCTAAAAGCCAGGAGGTAAGCTGACCGCTCTTTTGGCGTTTATTCTGGGAGTGAAATTGAGGGGAGGAAGTACTGCACCCTGTCATTCTTGGTATCACTGACCCAGATCCCGCCTTCCTGGTCTGCTGCCAGCCCGGTCGGGAAGAACATGCTGGCCTGATCCTGTCCTTCCATGCCCCACAGTGCGACCACTTCGCCTGTTGAGGTGAAGACAATGATCCTGGAGAGCTCCGGATCGCTGGCATACACCAGCCCGTCCCTGCCAATGGTCAAATAAGGTTTATTGTCCAGTGACTGCCCATACCAGCCTTCTACGTCCCACTTGGTCAGGAAGTTCTGGGCCAGGCCGCTGCTATCCGGTGAGAATACCTGGATGCGTTGATTCCAGGTATCGGCCACATAAAGATTCCCATCCCCATCCAGCGCCAAGCCGGATGGTTCATCAAACTGGCCGTCCCCATACCCAACTTCACCAAATTCCGTGATAAATTCTCCTTCTGTGTCAAATACTACGATCCGTTTATTGCCGGTATCTGCCACGTAGACATGGCCATTCTTGTCCACGGCGACGTCTCTGGGCCCCCAGAAGGCGTCTGGTGTTTCCCGCTGGCCAAAATGACCCCAGCTGGTGATGTATTCTCCTGCTGGGGTGAACACCTGGATGCGGTGGTTCCAGGTGTCCGCTATAAATACATCTCCCTCCGGACTGACTGCAATTCCCCAGGGCTCATTGAACGTCCCCGGGGCTGCACCCCCCGCTGATTCCAGGGATCCATAGGCTCCCCAGGTTTCCAGAACAGTCCCTTCCGGGGAGAGGTGGAAAACCCGGTAGTTTCCGGTATCCAACAGGTAGAGAGATCCATCCGGCGCGATTTCCAGGTTCCTGGGGGAATTCAAGCCCGGCAGATCCAAGCTGCGCTCGGCTTCCAGGGTTAATTCCTTTCCTTCATAAGGATCTGCCATTTCCGTAAAGGCCAGATCCAAAGAACCATAGTTCCAGACCTTGGCGGCAACATCCTTGCGGATATAAAGCTTCATGTCGTCCGCCGGGCTCCAGGTGGAGAGATTGATGGTCTTGTTGGTGGCCTGAGCATATTGGGAATAATCCCGGAGCAGCCAGATCTTGAAAATGCCTTCACGGAGATCCGGTGTCTTGAGGACGTTGGCGATTCTTTCCCAGGTCAGGTTGTAATAATCCTGGTTGGGCCAGACGATGCGCTTGTATTTGAATTCATAAAATGCGTTGCCGATAATCGGCTCGAGTTTGGCATAGTTGTTGTTGCCAACCAGGATGGCCGGCACATTTCTCAGGTCTCGCGTGGGATTTTCACCATAATAACGCTGGTTTTCATAATAGCGCAGGTACCACCAATAGGGATAGGTGCTTTCATTGTCAAAAGCGATCTCCAATCCCAAGCCGTCTGTGGTCCTGTAGGAGAGTTCCTCGATCTGCTGCAGGGCGTCCTTGATTCCCCTGCCGCCGTGGGCGTACACCAGGTATTCAGTGGGTTCATCATAATTGATATAGGTGGCCAGTACTGCTGTATGTGTCGTCAGAACTACTAAGATAAGGATCACGGAAAGAGCTCCTGTGATCCAGAATTGTCCCTTCGGCCACTCTTTAACCAGCACCTTGAGCAAATAGCCGCTGACCCCGGCAATCAGCAGCGCTGAGAGGAAGTTGCCAGTGGCTTTGAGCATATGCAGTTCCTGGCCCTGGAAAGGAGGGTTGGAGGACAGCAGGGAGCCCACCGTCCCGAACGCTCCGGCCAGGAATACCAGGCAGAGGGTGAGCACCAGCCAGCCCCGCTTGTGGGTGAAGGATTTCGTGTCAAACCTGGACATCAATTGCTGGAATCCCCAGGCAGAGAGCAGAATGAGGGGGAAGGTAATGTGGGCTGTCAGCCAGGGCATCTTTTCGCCGGCGATTGGATAGGCGATCAGGCTTGTAAGAGACCAGAAGGCCAGCAGTTCGAATACAGGGGCCCGGCTGTGAGTGGGTTCATCAGGGACGTTCTCGATCGGGAGGGGCTTCTTGCCCCGCAAGCGCCGAATCCCAACTGCTGCCATCGTAGCCAATCCTCCCAGGGCAGGCAGGTATTCGTAGATCGGAATCTGGATCAACCAGTAGTAATACCAGGGCTGGCTGCCGCGTTCCACGGTTTGCTGTGCAAGCCAGTAGCCCAGGGATGCCACCAGGCCGGTAAAAAAGCCGGTGCCGTTGGTAAATACTGTGGTGTAGAGGATTGTGAACGGGATATAAAAAATCGCGGCATTGATAAGCCACTCCTTGCGGTTCCAGGCCAGGCCCAGACCAACTGCGATTGCTGTCAGGATGACAATGATGATCCCGGTGCTGAGCATCCCGGCCGAGGAGTAATCAAGCGGATTCAATCCCAGCATATTGCTGGGGATGGGAGCCAGCTGGGGTAAAACCAGGGTGCCCAGCAGCAATAAAGCGCTGAAAGAGGGTATGGTTTTCAAATTGCGCCATTTATAACCGACAATAGCTGCAATCAACGAGCCCACAAGGAAGATGCCTGCAAGCCCCAGGGGCAGTGCGCTCATGGGGTTCAGCCCGACAGGCTCTTCCCCGGCCACCGGGAACTCAGGTGCAGCGGAATTGGCAAGGATACCAATGCCCAGGAGCAATCCGGTGATGATAATGCCAGCCAGGAAGATCCTTTTGTAACGCGGATCAGCCCATTTTTGTTTGTAAAGGTCTCCAATGAACACCAGGCCCAGGAAAATCATTGCCTGGGCAGTATAGATGAAGGCGGTTTCCTTGGCGGAAAAGTGAAGGGTTGTTGCGGCTGTCAGCCAATACAGATAACGAGGCGTACTGGTTTCCAGGTAGCGGAGGATAGCCCAGATCGCAACCACCCCAAACAGGACAGAAAAGGCTTCATTGCGGGTGTAGCGCCCGTAATAAAGCAAAAATGGGGAGATCAGGAACATCACAGACGCCCCCAGCGTGCCCCAGCTGCCCAGATAGCGGCGGTACTTCCATAAAAAAATGATCGCTGCCACGCTGGTGATCGCGGCTGGCACTCTGGCCGTATAGTCACTATCGCCCAGCAGGAAATAGATCAAAGCCAGGAAATGAAACTGGAACGGTCCATGCGTGATGGGATCATGACTATAGCCCATGCCCTGGAACAGCCGCCAGGCATAGTAGACATGAGAGGTTTCGTCGTGGCTGATCACCCTTGCTCCCAGGTCATAAAACCTGGAGATCACTGCCAGCAGCAATATGATCCCAAACAGGATGGTTTCCCAGGAGATGTTCAAATTTGAAAATAGAGGTTTATCCAGCCAGGAGTCTTGCTGTTGATCACTGCCCATATTCATGATTATCCTCGGTCTGATAATAGGTTTTTCAGTTCAATTATCTCGTTTTGATGTAATTTTCGCCACTCCCCGGGGAGCAGATCTCCCAGCGTCAGGTTAGCCATTCGGATCCGGATCAAGCGCCGGACGTGTAAGCCTGAGCTCTCAGCCATGCGGCGGATCTGGCGTTTTTTACCTTCTTTAAGTATAACCCCCAACCAGGCACTTTCCGGTTCTTGGTGTTCTATCCATACCTTTGCCGGCCTGGTAAGCTCCCCCTTTTCCAGGAACATCCCTTTCCGCCAGGCTGCGAGTTGGTTCTCCCGGGGTGGTGGGGTTACCTGCACGCGGTATTCCTTTTCATGCTCAAAACTGGGATGAGTGAGCTGATGGGTCAGTACCCCATCGTTGGTCAGTAAGATCAGTCCCTCACTGTGCAGATCCAGCCGGCCAACCGGGTAAAAACGCCCTGGCAGATCGACCAGGGAGCGCACGGTAGGGCGGCGGTCCGGGGTGCTTACAGTAGAGAGGACACCCTTGGGTTTATGCAGCAGGATATAAAGTTTAGTTTCTGGCTCGTTGATGGGAATCTGATCGATAGTGATCGTATCGCGCTCAGGGTCCGCTTTCATCCCCAGCGTAGCAATTGTTCCATTGATCGCGACTCGTTCCTGGGCAATGAGATCCTCGCACTTCCTGCGAGAACCGTAACCTGCCTGGGCGAGTATTTTTTGGAGGCGAATTTCCATAGGGTTATTGCAGACTGGAGGGTTCGCTGGGGAATCTGCCTTGACCAGCTACCCTTTCAGCACTTTGGGATCTGTGGTCTCCTGGAGTTCTTCAAAGTCCAGGGGTGGAAGTTCGTCGTACGATGACAGCCCAAAGTATTTCAGAAAATCCGGGGTGGTACTGTAAAGGATGGGGCGCCCCGGGCCATCTGCCCGGCCAACATCATCAATCAATCCTTTGGTGAGCAAAGTTCTCAGCACGCCGTCGCTGTTTACGCCGCGAATGGCATCTATCTGCGGTCGGGTGATGGGCTGTTGGTAAGCGATGATCGAGAGGGTTTCCAGCGCTGCCTGGCTGAGTGTGCTGGTAGTTTCCAGCTCTAACAACTTTTCCAGGATTGGTGCAGCTTCGGGGGCGGAAGTGATCTGGATTTTACTTTTGTGATACTGGAGGCGGATTCCTCGTCCCTGGTAGAGAGCATCGAGGTCTTCCAGAGCTTTTTTCACCAGCCGGGGGGTGGTTTCCAGTAAATTCGCGATCTGGTCTGCGGAAAGGGGTTCTGGGGAGACGAAAAGTATAGCCTCTACGAGGGCGCTCAATTCAAGGTCCTGCCTGATTTCCGAACTGGGATTTTTATCTTCTGTCATGCTATAATCTGGAGGTAGAACCGTAGGGAGCAGTCCCTATATTTTTATCATTGAAATGGGTGTTGAAATGCTGTCATGAGATTATACCATTTAAATAAAATCCTTCTCTTGGCAAGCTTCCTGGTGCTGGTTGGAAGCGGCTGCAGCCCTGTCCCTGACTCGCAAAATCAGGGCATGATTCGAGTCGAAATTGATGTTGATGGAACCCTGGAGGTAGTTGAGGTGCCCACCGGTGCCACTGTAGGGGATGCCCTGGAGGCGGCCGGCATTTCTTTGGAAGGAAAGGACCGCTCCGAGCCTGCAAGCGGCGTTACCATCGCAGAAGAAATCCGGGTGCTTGTATTCCGGGTGGAAGAACGGATAGAAACCGAACAGCAGGTGATCCCCTTTGAAGTGGTCCGGCAGCCAACTGAAAACCTGCCTTACGGACAGGAAAAGCTGCTCCAGGCAGGGAAGAACGGCCTGCGGGAAATCGTGTCTGTCCGGGTTATTGAGAACGGGGAGGAAATTTCCATCTCAGAGGTCAGCAGCGTTGATCTGGAAGAGCCGCTGAATGAGATCATCCTGGTAGGTATGCAGTCTTCTATTGCCCCGGTGGAACTGCCCAGCCCCCTGGTTTATTTATCCAATGGCAACGCCTGGCTGATGGAACAATCAACGGCCAACCGCTCCTTGATCGTCTCTACCGGGGACCTGGATGGCAGGATATTCTCGCTCTCTGAGAATGGGGATTGGCTGCTGTTCACGCGGGCTGAAGAGGATGAGGATCTCATCAATTCTCTCTGGACGGTGAATATCGGGTCTCCTGAGGACTCCCTGATCGAATTGAATACCTACAATATCATTCATTATGCGGATTGGGTGCCGGGAATTGAACCCCGATTTGCGTTTTCTTCTGTGGAGCCCCGGCTCTCCGCGCCTGGCTGGCAAGCAAACAATGACCTGGAGCTGAAGGTATTCAGCGAAAACGGCTGGACATCGCGGGTCAATCTCCTGCAGGAGACCAATTACGGCGGTGTGTACGGCTGGTGGGGGACCGATTTCCAATTCTCTCCCGAGGGTGATTTTGTGGCCTACGCCAGTCCCGATCAGGTGGGGATCATTCCCTACGAAGAAGCTGAAAAGGTGCCTTTCCTGGAGATGGTTCCTTATAAAACGCAGGGTGACTGGGCCTGGATGCCGGGTATCAACATTGGGCCGCTGGGCAATGTGATCTTCACTGTCGATCACTCTTCCCAAGAAGGGTCCCCTGTATCCGAAGAATCCCCCGTATTTGACCTGGTGGCCATCCCGCTCACTGGCGGGGGGTCGCAGACGCTGGTGGAGGATGTGGGCATGTTCGCTTATCCCCTGGCCTCTCCAGTGACCGCCAAACCCAGCGGTGAGGCGTCCTACCAGGTGGCTTATTTACAGGCAGTTTTTCCCGAGCAGAGTGCAACCAGTAATTACCGGGTGAGTGTGATGGATCGGGATGGATCCAACCAGGGAGCGGCTTTCCCCCCGCCAGACCAACCAGCCCTGCAGCCTTCAAGGAGGTGGGGCGCCTGGTCGCCAAATCCGAACCCGGAAAAAGGGTATTACCCCCTGGCTGTGATCTATGAAGGAAATATCTGGATCCTAGAACTGGAAACTGGTTTTGCCTGGCAGGTGACGGGTGACGGCAGGGTTCAGGGGCTTGATTGGTAAATAAGGAGAATAAATGCGCGTTTTAGTAACCGGGGCTGCTGGATTTTTGGGGTCACACTTGTGTGACCGCTTGATTGCCGAAGGCCATCAAGTGATCGGAATGGATAATTTCGTCACCGGACGGCCGGAAAACCTGGACCATCTGGGGGGTGAACCCCGGTTTACTTTTATTGAGGGCGATGTATCGGAATTCATTGATCTGCCAGGAGATGAGCTGGGGGCGGTGATGCATTTTGCCTCCCCGGCGTCTCCCAACCCCAATTCGCCTTATGGGTATGTCAACCTGCCCATCCAGACCATGAAGGCAGGAGCGCTGGGCACGCATAACTCGCTGGGCGTGGCCCGGGCCTATCAGGCTCGCTTTTTGTTGGCCTCTACCAGTGAGATCTACGGTGATCCCAAGGTGCACCCCCAACCAGAATCCTACTGGGGACATGTGAACCCCATCGGAGAGCGCTCGGTTTATGATGAGGCGAAGAGATTCGCGGAAGCGCTCACCCTGGCCTACCACCGTTATCACGGGATCGATACCCGGATCGTGCGCATTTTCAACACTTACGGGCCCCGCATGCGACTGGATGACGGTCGGGCTATCCCCAATTTCATCCATCAGGCGCTGACAGGCCAGCCCCTGACCGTTTTTGGGGACGGCGCCCAAACGCGGAGCTTCTGTTACGTGGACGACCTGATTGAAGGCATTTACCGGCTGCTGCTATCTGACGAGCACCTTCCGGTCAATATTGGCAATCCCACTGAAATGACCATCCTGGAGCTGGCCAGGGTGGTAAACAAAGTGGTTGAAAATCCGGTAGAGATCACCTTTCTTCCCGGGAAGCGGGGGGAAGGAGACCCACAGCGCCGACGCCCGGATATCAGCCGGGCCCAGGAAATCCTGGGCTGGCAGCCAACCATCCAGTTAGAGGAAGGATTGAGGCGAACCTTACCCTACTACCAGGGAAATCTTTAAACCTCCATGAAATTAAATTCAATCATCACTGTCCCCAAAGAGCGGGAAAGGTTCCTAAAATTTGCGCTGGTAGGCGCCTTTGGCGCCCTGGTGGATTTTGGCTCTTTCCACCTGCTGATGAGCATCTTCAGGCTGCCGGCGGAGTGGGCCCAGGCAGGGTCCTTCACCCTGGCGATCATCAGCAACTTTGTCTGGAACCGCTTCTGGACCTACCCGGATTCCCGCTCCAAACCGATTTCCAACCAACTGGTGACCTTTTTCCTGGTCAATATTGTGGGCCTGGCCATCCGCACCCCGATCTTTACCGGATTGGAAGGGCCCTTCAGGCGATTGTTCGAGAGGTTTGAATTCCTTCCTCTTGGCCTGGTGACAGCTGACAGGTTGGGCTACACCTTCGCCCTGGGTGTGGCCGTGGTGGTGGTCATGTTCTGGAATTTTTTCATCAACCGGGTCTGGACCTATAATGACGTGGAGTAAAGGAGACCTCGGAGGTTGAAATGAGTATAACCTCCGAGATTCACTCGGTGGAAGGCTGATCAACCTCGGAGGTTGACCCTGGGGTTACCTCGGAGGTCTATTCAGAGACCACTGCGGTGGCTCTGGCTTCCCGGAGCACCTCCACCTCCGTGTCATATCCAAAACCTATCGGGCTCACCCACATGGCGCCCCCATTGCCCCAACTCTGATAGGGATTAATTTCCTCTTTAAAGAGCCAGTGGTAAAAGGACCTTCCATATCCTGCCCAGGTATTTTCGCTCCCGCCCATAGTCCCAGCTGTTCAGGAATGCCAGGGCGACGGCCAGGGACAGTGCCGTATCATCCGTGAACCTGGAGCCGGGGCAGAAGAGGGGGAAACCCACTGTCTTTAGGGGGTGGTGTTCGAAAATAGAACCGATGATGTCTCCTGCAATGGCGCCAATCCTGGGATTTTTCCTCATTATCCAATTCAGTCTACCTCCAGAGCATCCTGGGCCAGGCTGGGGAGGAATTCAAGGGAAATCAATTCGGATTGAGTATAATTAAGGCATATCTGCGAGGATCCTATGGGTGAAAAAGAGACGTCCCTACCCCCTCAGGGCGAACCAGAATTAATCACCAAAGTCGGTTCCCTCCAGGAGCTGCTTGAAAAAGCCTCTGGCGTGCGGGCAGTGGTGGACCAGGGGATGGAAGATGCCGGCCTGGCGGAAAACATCCCTTTCCCGTTCCTGGCCCTGGTGGGCCAGAACCAGATGAAGTTGGCCTTGCTGCTCTCCCTACTCAATCCTAACCTGGGCGGTGTTTTGTTGATCGGCCCCCGCGGGACAGGCAAGAGCACCGCGGTGCGCAGCCTGGTGGATCTGCTGCCGGAATCCCGGCGCAGCCTGTGCTATTACGGCTGCCTGGAGGAAGACGTGGAATCGGGAGGGATCGACGCGGTTTGCCCGGACTGCGCAAAAAAATATGGTCAGGGCGAACCTCTTTCCAAATTAGAGAAGGTCCGTCTGGTGGAGCTGCCCCTGAATGCCACCCTGGAAGATGTGGTGGGAGGGGTGGACCCCCGTGCCCAGGGCCATGCCCGCCTGCGGTTGAAGCGGGGAATCTTGTCGCGGGCTGACCGCAACCTGCTGTATGTGGATGAGGTCAACCTGCTCAATGACCAGATCGTGGATGCCATCCTGGACGCGGCCTCTCAAGGACAATATACCGTGCGCAGGGGAGCGGTGTCTGCCACCTATCGCTCCCATTTCACCCTGATCGGCTCCATGAACCCGGAGGAAGGGAATCTGCGCCCCCAGATCATGGACCGTTTTGGGCTGCGGGTTGTGGTTAAGGGTCTGGAAAACAAAGAAGACCGCATGGAAGCCTACCGGCGGACGCGGTCCTATAAAGAGAACAACCGGGCTTTTTCCGCCGCCTATGCGCCAGCCACCCGATTGTTCAGGGAGGAGATCCAGGCCAGCCGGGAAAAACTACCTTCTGTGAAGCTGCCGGAGGAGGTCGCTGCAACCGGGTTGGAATTGATCCAAAAACTGGAGCTGGATTCCCTGCGGGCGGAGATCACGCTCTTCGAAGCCGCCCGGGCCCATGCGGCGGCGGATGCCCGGGACCAGGTGACAGCCGACGATCTCCGGGTGGTCGCTCCCATGGCCCTGCGCTTGCGCCGATCCACTTATATTGATCAATATATTGCCGACCAGAGCTCAGAGACCGAGACCCTTGAAGACGCGGTGAATGAGTTGATCCCTCTGGATGAACCAGAGGAGGACGTGTAGGAGATGGGAAATCTGTCAGTGCTCGGGGGCAAAGCCAAAGGTTTTACCCTCCAGTCTGTTCCTGGAAGCGGGACCCGGCCGATCATGTCCAAGGTCAAGGCTGCGGTGTTTAATATCACCGCTCCCTATATTCTGGGCTCTACCTGGCTGGATCTGTTTGCTGGGACCGGCAGTGTGGGCATTGAGGCCCTCAGCCGGGGCGCCAGCCTGGCGCGTTTTGTAGAAAATCAGAGCGCGGCAGTGAAGATCATCCGGGCTAACCTGGAACATACCGGCTTATCAGAAGAGGCAGAGGTCTGGCAAAAAAACGTCTTCAGGTTGCTGCAAGAGCCAGCTGACAGGCGCTTTGACTTTATCTATATCGCGCCGCCCCAGTTCAAGGATCTCTGGGAGCAAACCGTCTATGCCCTCGACCAGAATCCAGATTGGCTGGTAGATGACAGCTGGATATTA
>DRBO01000144.1 GCA_011039385.1 Chloroflexota bacterium
AGCCGCTTTTGTAAGGCTTCTTTGTCTATCGTTTTGCCTTCCCCAACCTCTGGGTAATCTTTGTCTCCGTATCTGGCTTCCTCTTCCGCTTCAATTTCCTCAATGTCATCCAGCAGCTTTCTGCCCCTCTCCTGTGGGTTGGCCTTGTATTTATCCCTGCTTTTCTTCCATACAAAGCTGCAGCGGTTGGCATTGGCTTCGATCTTGGTCCCATCCACAAAGTATTTCTCCAGATCAACATATCCCAATTCAAACAGCTGTTCCACAATCCCATAGAACACTTCCTCCACCACCTCTTTCAACACCACCCCCCGAAAGCGGTTGATTATCCTGTGATCCGGCTGGCTCATCCCGCTCAGCCACATATAGTGGATGTTATCTCTCAATGCCTTGGCGATTTTCCGGGATGAAAAGCTTTGCTGAGTGCAGGCATAGACCAGCACTTTCAGCATCATCCGGGGGTGATAGGCGCTGGTTCCTCCCCCTTTGGATTACCGCTTCAAGGGAGCGATATCTAGCCGATCTATCATTTCGTCTGCCACGCGTGCCAGGTGTCCTTCCGGGATCATCTCATCCAGATGGGCGGGCATAAGATGGGCGGGCATAAGCATGGCTTGTTTGGGTATGTAGGGTTTGAACTGTTGTTCTTTCATACCCCCCATTTATTTTAAAAAATTAGGGGCTGTGCCAATTGCTTGTGGGACAGCCCCTCAAGAGATCTATTTTCCGAGCAGATACTCGTTAAAAAAATCCACCAGGGCATCCCGGTAGAGCTCGGGCTGGTACTCCTCGAAGTTGACATGTCCGGCCTCTTCGATCCAGACCAGCTCTTTTGGCTCAGCGGCGGCCTCATAGAGCTGCCGGCCCACTGCTGGGCCGATCTTGTCGTCGCTGCCTCCATGGATGATCAGCACCGGTACGGGGCTGATCTGGTCGATCACGGATTCTGTATCCAGCTCCTGGCTTGAAAAATCAGCTGCTTGTTCAGCCCAGAAGAGGATGAACTTGGCCAGCACCGGGATTACTGCTGGTGGTAGATCGGTCTCGTATTCGATGAATTTTTCTACAACTTCCTGGGTGAGTGCGAAGGCGCTCCCGGTAGCCACGGCAGCCACCCCGGGGTTACCAGCGGCATAGATGATGCTAGTGCCGCCGCCCATGGATTCCCCGAACAGACCGATCCGTTCCGGATCCACATCATCCCTGCCCAGCAGGTAGTGATGCCAGGCTTTGATATCTTCCTGTTCGTAATAACCAAAACTGATGAGTTCCCCGTCGCATTCATCATGGGCCCGGAAGCTGCCCAGCAGCACGCTGTAGCCAGCCTCGTTGAGCAAGGCGGCTTCGTTAAGTCCATCCTGGCGCCCGCCGGGTGAACCGTGCTGGATCATGACCGCTGCCCCGTTTTCACCCGGGATGTACCAACCGTACAGCGTTAATCCGTCCTCTGTCTGGGTGGTGACGCCCTTAAATTCCAGGCCGTAATCCCCGGGATCCTGCTCCATTTTTGGACGTTCTTCGAGGGGATGCCGAATGATGTCCAGTGCCAAAGAACGGGTCATGATCGATACCCCTGCGAAAATAACCAGGACCAGGATTAACAAGATGATCAAGGTGGCTTTCACCCCTTTATTCATGATCTTCTCCTCAAGTAGTTGAGTCTAAACAGCGTGGCTGAGCAGATAGGGGCGAAGCCTGGCGATAAAATAGGGTATTGGGCTGTAGTGTAGAAATTGATGAGGAATATGAGAGACGAAGTCTTTTAATAGACTTCGTCTCTCAATTTCATGATTATCGGCTATAGGTTCCCATTAATTCGGCCTGACCGAGAATGTGGCCTTCCATAGCTTCCAGCACGGTCCCTGCGTCCGCGCCGGATTCAAGATCCAGATTTTTGCCCAGGGCATATAACTTAAAGAAATAGCGGTGCGTGCCAGTAGGGGGGCAGGGACCGCCGTAGCCGGTTCGGTTCCAGCTGTTGGTCCCATCCAGGCCGACTCCGGTCATGCCTTCCCGCAGTCCAGAAAGATCCATGGGTAGATTATAAAGCACCCAGTGCACCCAGATGCCCCCGGGGGCATCCGGGTCATCCATGATCAGGGCCAGGCTGATCGTCCCCTCCGGGGTGCCAAACCAGTCCAGCTCCGGGGAAATATCCTCTCCATCGCAAGAGAATTTTTTAGGAATAGCTTCCTCATGATTAAATGCCGGGGAGGTAAGGGCCATGGTCATAGGTCCATCTCCTTCTTCATCTGTATGAGGGGCTTCTCCATTCTCTTCGCCCTCGTTATGAGAAGCCTCTTCAGTGGGTTTTTCTTCCTGAAGGGGTCCGGCCATTTCTGCCGGCTCAGGATTGGGCATACAGCCGGCTGCAGTGAAGGCCAGCAGGCCAACCACTACCAGGGTTGTCATCAGCTTGGACATCCGGATCTCCTTGGATACCTCCATTATAGGTGAAAAGCTTCCTTACCGGGGAGTTAATCTCCCTGCAAGAGGACCCTGGCAGGCGCCCCATCCGAGCCGCCGATTTTCAAAGGCAGGCACAGCAGCCGGTAGGGGCCGGGTTTGATCCCAGACAGGTCCAACCCTTCGATGATCAAGACCCCGGCTTCCAGGAGAATCCTGTGGGTGGGTTCAGGATCCGTAAAAGGGGCAACGGACAGATAATCAACACCGACCACTTTCAAGCCGCACTCCACCAGGTAAGATGCGGCACCGGCGTCCAGAGCGATAAAATCTTCCTGGAATTCACGCAGCCCCTCAGCCCAGATCCTGGAGTTCCGTGTCTTGAGCAGCAGGCGCTGATCCTTTCCAGTTATTCCCGCTGACCGCAGGTCATCCGCTGAGATGGTTTGATTGCTGGAAAGTTCAACCACCAGAGCCGGCCCCACCAGCAGATCGAGAGGAATTTTTTCCACCGTTTCCCCGTTGCCCAGAAAATGATCCGGAGCATCCACGTGAGTGCCAACGTGCACTGAGGTGGAGATATGGGTCAGGTTGGCCATCTCGCCCTCTTTGATCTGGCTGGTCTTTTCCAGTTTGATCCCGGGATCTCCTGGCCAGGTAGGCAGGTCTTCGGTGATGGTCAAAGAGATATCAAAAAGGTTCATGAGCTTGATTTTCCTTCAGCGATTGGTCTGAGATACTCAATACGTTTTGCGAAATGACTCGGCAGCAGGTTGAAAATATGGGGAATGGCGTTCAGGGAGCAGGTCCGGTTGGTGGCCAGATAGTCCAGCCAGAAAATTGTTGAGGGGATCTTCAATGATAGGTAATCAGCCAGCATGGTAGCAAAACGGATCAGCGGTGTGCTGACCGGGACCAGCTTGCGGTTAATGTCCATCACATCCAGCAGTGTCAGCACGATATCTCGGAAACTGAGCTGTTCCGGCCCGCCAATTTCAAATAGTTCCCGCTTGGTTTTGGGGTTATCCAGGATCCAGAGCAGAATATTGGCCAGGTCCTCAATCCACAGCGGCTGCAGCAGGGTATCTCCCTGGTCAGGAATGGGAAAAACCAGCGGGATGGCCTGGATCATCTTTGCCAGGGCTGTCGTAAAGCGATCCTGGGGGCCGTACACGATCCCGGCTCGCAGGATGGTATAGTCCAGGCTGCTATTACGGATGTATTCCTCGGCGATGGCTTTGGCAGTCATCACCGGGTAAGCAGAAGCCCGGTCTGCCCCCAGATGGCTGAGGTATATGAAACGCTCCACGCCTGATTCCTGGGCTGCCTGGACCAGGTTGCGGGTGCCTTTGATATCCGTTTCTAACAGGTCCCCCCTGGCACCCAGGGCTTCCTGGCTGGCTAGATGGTATACGAAATCCACTCCAACCAGGGCGGCTTGCAGCCCCCGGATGTCATTTAACCCCGAAACAGTGGCTTCGACAGGAATGCCTTTGGGCAGGTCAGGGGATTTGCTGGAAGGATGGATCAGAGCCCTGACCTCGTAGTCAGTTTCAGAGAGATGGCGGGTAAGCGCTTTACCGATAAAGCCAGTTGCCCCGGTAAGGAGGATCTTCTTCATTCTCCGCATTATAGCACTGGAAGCCCCTTCGCCGCAAAAGGGGGGAAGTTTACCCGGAATAGTCCTTTACTGGCATAAACCTTGCATCTTGGGAAGTACTCATTCAAGGATCAGAAAGAGAAGTACTTTATGGACAAAGTTGGTTTTCACTACCGGGTCGATACAAACCACTATTCTGATAAGGACCTCGGCTTATGGTTGCCGCGGCTGAAAGAACTGGATGCCTCCTGGGTAGTTCTAAATGCGCCAATCAACCGGGCTATTCCCGAGGGGTTTATTGCCACTTTGAAAATGGAAGGGATCGAGCCGGTTCTGCATTTCCAGATCAGCCCCAGCCAGAATCCCGGGGTCGAGGAAATGATCCTGTTCTTTGAGAATTACCAGCGTTGGGGAGTTAAATATATTATCCTTTACGACCGTCCCAATCAGCAAGAGGGCTGGAGTGCTGAAGCCTGGGCCCAGTCCGATCTTCCGGAAAGGTTCCTGGACGGGTTCCTGGCCCTGGCGGAAGCCGCTGTGGCTGTTGGCCTGATGCCTGTCTTTCCACCCCTGGAACCGGGGGGCGATTATTGGGATACCACCTTCCTGCGCAGTGCCCTGGACGGGATCAAGCGCAGGGCCTCGCAGCCGCTGCAGAATCGCTTGATCCTCAGCGCGTATGCCAGATTGAACGGCCGGCCGCTCTCCTGGGGCAGAGGAGGACCGCAAAGCTGGCCGGAAACCCAACCCTATCACACCCCGGAAACCTCCCAGGATCAACAGGGTTTTCGGATCGCTGAGTGGTACAGCACTATCTCGGAAACAGTCCTGGAAAGAAAGCTGCCGCTGTTGATGCTGGGAATCCGGGGACCCGCTCCGGCGGGAAGCGATTTGCCTGTAACGCTGGTGAACGGTGCCCGGCTGGTTGCTCGCCAGACAGTGGATGGACATGCCCCACTGCCAGAAGAGGTCATCGGGGGGGCTTTCTGGCTGCTGTGTGGGGATAGCAACACTCCTGAAGCGGAATTCAGCTGGTATACACCTGAAGGTTCACCCAAACCAGTTGTGGAAACCTTTATCCGCAAAGAGGAATCCTTGCCGACCCCCAAAGGGCCGGGAGAGTTCCGCTTTTCCCATTATTTACTTCTGCCCAGCTTTGAGTGGGGTGTGGCAGACTGGCATTTGAACATCACTCGCTCTTTTATCAAGCGCCATCGTCCCACAGTGGGTTTTTCGCTGGAGGAAGCCCTCCAGGCAGAGCAGGTGACTGTTGTGGGTGGAGAGGAGCACTTTTCAGAAAAACAGCTTACCCACCTGCGCAACCAGGGATGCCTGGTCCGGCGGATAGAAGGAGATGGTACAAAAATTGCATCCCAATTAGCTGCAATCTAAGTTCTTTTTATTACTTGCCTGGTGTTATCGGGTGTGAATGCAAGGAGAAAAGCTTATGTTTAACGATGGCCTTTTAGATCAGAGACTGAGAGACTGGGGGGAGGAACCCCCTTATATGCCGGTCATCAAGGTGATGGGTTTGGGAGGAGGGGGCAGCAATGCTGTGGACCGCATGATTGATTTTGGGCTCTATGGGGTCGAATTCATCATTGCCAATACAGATCGCCAGGCCATGGCCTTCAGCCAGGCGCCGGTCAAACTCCAGCTCGGCCCGCAGCTGACCCGAGGATTGGGGGCTGGTGGGGATCCCAGCGTGGGAGAGGCCGCTGCCCTGGAAAGCAAGGGCGATATTGCCATGGCCCTGGAAGGCGCGGATATGGTCTTCCTCACCGCCGGGATGGGCGGAGGGACTGGCACTGGGTCTATCCCGGTGGCAGCTCAGGTTGCCAAGGAAATGGGCGTCATCACGGTGGCTGTGGTCACCAAACCATTCGGATTCGAGGTAGGAGGGCGGCAGAAAAATGCTGCTGAGGGCTTGATGAAGCTTCAGCCCCATGTCAATACCTTGATCACCATCCCTAACGAGCGCCTGCTGCAAACTGTCTCTGAGAAAGCCACCCTCTCGGAAGCTTTTCATTTGGCGGATGATGTCCTGCGCCAGGCTGTGCAGAGCATCACCGAGCTCATCACCCAGCCGGGCATGATCAATGTTGACTTTGCCCATATTGAACGGGTTATGAAGTTGGGTGGGGGCGCGCTGATGAGCATCGGTCAGGGTTCCGGGGAGGAAAAAGCTCTCAAAGCCATCAAACAGGCCCTTTATCATCCCCTGCTGGAAGATATCTCCCTGGTCAACGCTTCGGGATTAATTGTCAATTTCACCTCTGGACAGGACCTGACCCTGATGGATATCGGCATGGCCTTGAACTATCTCCAGGGGCAAATCCCTCCCGATGCGGAGTTGATCTTCGGGACCACACAAAACGACCATTTCCAGGGCCGGGTGCAGGTGAATTTGATCATCACAGGTCTGGGCGCGACCACCTTTGAGGATGTCTTCACCTCTTTTACCAAGGAAGACCGGGAAAGGCCGGTTCCCATCCAGCGCAAGACTGTCAAAGAGAGCCAAAATGGAGACGAGGAAGACGCCCAGCGCTTTGAGATGGGCCGTGATCCTCTGGATGTGCCGGCATTTATGCGCCGCCGGGCTTATGCGAACACTCAATTTGGCAGTTGAGCAGGAAAGGAGTAAATGCCTTGAAAGCCAAACTGATTGACAGAATATCAGAAGAGGTCTACCGAAAACACCCTGACCTTAAGGGTGTAAAACCCAAACTCACCTCCAGGGAAGGGGACAGGTCCGGTGATACGCTGCTGGTGTACACGAAAAAAGTCACCGGACCGGGTGGGAAAAGCATCAACCGTGTCGTGCGGGCTGTCGCCGATCAAGACGGGAAGATCAAGAAGATCTCCACTTCAAAGTAAAATGGGAGTTAGACATGAGAGCGGTTCTGGAAAGAATAGAATATAACTGGTGGAATTTCCACATCCGGGTGCTGGATGAATCGGACTGGATCCGGGTGACCCTGCCGAAGATCAAGGAGGCCTGGGATCGGCGCGAGGAAGCCGCGCCCTACCTGGTGCTATCTGTTCTGGGCTTTCCAATTGGTGTGTTGGTGGGAATGCTAACGGTATATTTCAGGTAACCTATACTTTGTGGTATAAAAAAACTCGGGCTGAGGTCATAACTCAGCCCGGTTCATTTTAAACCCTACTTTCGCAGCGCATCCAGGATCGGTCCCAATAGACTACTGTAGGTTTCGAGGGCTTTCTCCCCGGCCTGGGTGATGCTGACAATCGTTTTGGGCACCCGCTCTATGAATTTCTTCTCAATCTTTACGTATCCCGCTTGCTCCAATTTGCTTAAATTGACGGAGAGATTTCCCCGGGTCAGCTCAGCGGCGTTGCTGATGAAGGTGAAATCAGCTTCCTCCACACTCATCAGCACCAGCAGGATCTTAAGGCGGGTGGGGGAATGAACTATCCGGTCCAGCGCTGAAATTTCACGGGGATCAAGGGAGCGGCTGTCTTTCATGAGCTGCCTTCCCCCTCTCCACGTTCGGCGGGATATTTCTTGAGAAACCTGACAAAAAGATAGACACCCAGGCCCATCAGCACCGCTCCGACCAGGATAATGATTGTAGGCGTAAGTACTCTAAAGCCCAACCCGACAATGAAGAATATCGGAATAAAGATGGCGTAAACAGTTGTTCTGTTCCATCCTTGGTCAAGCGCAAAGAGCAGGGCCAGACCTAACAGGCCAACGATGAGAGGTGCTCGAGATCCCTGGTTCTCACCCAGAAAAGTGATCAATAGAGCGCCGATACTAACTATTATGCCGGCACCGATCAGGATAGGGCGGGGTATGGAAGCTGGTTTTAAGAATTTGGCGTACCCGAAGCGAGGGATCACAAAATGCTGTTTCAAGGGCGCAATCAGCAATATTGGCATCCAGCCTGCGAAGGAAAACACTATCGAACTGGTCAGTAAATAGATCCCAGCTGAAACAAGGGCCCAGCCGATGAAAAAATCCAGCAGGCCGTCATTGTGGAATGTGCGGGCATACCGCTTCTTTAGTTTTTTGGTTTGTTCGGATAATTGATCGTTCATATTTAGCTCCATATGTATTTCCGGATTGCATGAATTTAGACATGTTTATAATATAAACATGATAACATCATAAACTGTCCGGATGGGTCTGTCTAGAGAGAAATTCCTGGGCGGGGGCACTTCCCTGGTAGTTTTCCATTTTGTAATCACTGTCTGGCGGGGAATCCTTCCCATCTGGTGGTATGATTCAAATAAGAGAGCGAAAAACCATCAAACTGGCGAAAAAAGATCTTTCAGCCGGTATTTTTGCTTGAAAAATGCCTTTTATGAAATCAAAACCACTGCTGGTCCTGTTCTTGATCTGTTTTTGCCTGTTTCTCTTTCTGGGATATAGGGCCAGCCAGGTTGTCTTCTCCCAGGATACCCCGTCCTGGCAGGAGCTGAGTGCCACTTCCGGGCCGGTGTTGCTGGAAGAGCAGCCTGCCGAAGCTGCCTTACCGGATCCTTTCACCCTGGTCATCCTGGTGGATGACCTCATGGCGCTCAACCCCAGCCTGGAAGGTGTCTGGCTCAGCCGGTCGACAGACGGAGGAGCGGGGAGCTTGTTTTTCCCGATTTTCCCCTCCCAGGCCGAGGACGGGGACCAGCGAGACCTGAACCTGCGGGGGGCTTTCTGGTTGGAGGAATCCCAGGCCCTTTCCGGGGAATTCCAGACTATCCTGCGGGACAGAAATCTATCCTGGCACCAGGTCCTGCTCCTGGACCAAACCGCCCTCTCGGAGATTAACCTTATCCTGGCCGAGCTCAACCCGGAATACCTGCCCCTCAATTCCGTTGGGCTGTCCGGCTTGTCGTATAGTGTTGAAAACCGGCTCCTGGCGCAGAGCAATCAAGCTTTGTTCATTCATGACCTCTGTAAACAGCTTCCCCTGCCTGCACATAATGACTTGTCACAGCGCGCTTTGGAGGGGTTTGCTGGACACCTGCTGTTCAGCGGTACCACTCCCCTGCGTTTTTTGGATTCCTGGAGTGGCATTAACTACTGCCTTTTCCCAACCATGACATTACCCACCCAGTAAAACCATGATCTCAACTGCCGCAGCTGCTGCCCACCCGAATATCGCTTTCATCAAATACTGGGGAAACCAGGATGATGCCCTGCGGATCCCCGCCAA
Organism: Chloroflexota bacterium; assembly: GCA_011039385.1. Classification (GTDB taxonomy): domain Bacteria; phylum Chloroflexota; class Anaerolineae; order Anaerolineales; family UBA11858; genus B10-G9. The sequence continues at coordinate 9,184 of DRBO01000144.1, forward strand.
CGGCTCCATATCCATGAACCTGGATGGGTTGGAAACCCGGACAACCGTGCAGTTTGACACCAGCCTGGAAGGGGATCGATTGATCCTCAATGGTGAACCTGTCCAAGGAGATGCCCTGGCCCGGGTGAGCGCTACCCTTGACCGGATCCGCCAGCTGGCAGATTTGCAGACGTCAGCCCTGGTCAGGAGCGAAAACTCCTTCCCCACGGGGACCGGGATCGCCTCATCAGCTTCCGCTTTTGCGGCTCTGACCCTGGCGGGGGCGACTGCCCTGGACCTGTGCCTCTCTGAGCGGGAACTTTCCCAGTTAGCGAGAACAGGATCGGGTTCCGCCAGCCGTTCCATCCCGGGTGGTTTTGTCGAATGGCAGGCTGGCACCGACCATGAATCCTCCTTCGCCACCTCGATCGCCGGCCCTGAGCATTGGGACCTGGTGGATTATATTGTCCTGGTCAGTGGCCAGCATAAGGTTGTAGGCTCCACCCAGGGCCATCAGCTTGCAGGCACCAGTCCGCTGCAGGCAGCCCGGGTGGCGGATGCTGACCGCCGGCTGGAACTTTGCCGGAAAGCCCTCCTGGAGAGAGATTTCCCGGTCTTGGCCGAAATTGTGGAGCAGGATTCCAACCTGATGCATAGTGTGATGATGACCTCCCGGCCCCCCCTATACTACTGGGAGCCGGGTACCATGGAGATCATCAATGCTGTTCGGGAGTGGCGGGAACATGGCCTTCAGGTTTGTTTTACGATCGACGCTGGCCCCAACGTGCATGTGCTCTGCCCGGGATCCGACGCGGAGGCGGTCAAACGCAGGCTGACCAGCCTTGCAAATATAAAATCAATATTAAAATGCACCCCGGGAGGTCCTGCCTGGCTTCTCGAACCAGAAATCTCTGGGGTATAATCTGAAGTTCAAACAATTAACCCCTTGCAGGATTTAGGGATCGGATCTAGATATGCTTGTTAATATTCTACAATTTATCGGTGTGTTAGCTTCCATGATCATCCTCCACGAGCTGGGCCATTTTATTGCCTGCCGGCTGTTTGGCGTTCCTGTGGAAGAATTTGGAATTGGATTCCCACCCCGCATCACACGGATGTTCACCCTGCGGGGAACGGATTATACGCTTAACTGGATACCCCTGGGCGGGTTTGTACGCCCGCTGGGAGAGGCCCAGCCTGAAGTTGAAGGTGGATTGGCAGCTTCCAAACCGCTGGTGCGCATTGGTGTTTACATCGCCGGTCCGTTGATGAATTTACTGGCGGCGATTGTCCTCTACGCGGTGATCTTCAGCCGGCTGGGTGTGCCGGATACGACAGTGATCCAGATCCAGGAAGTTGTGCAGGATTCACCGGCTGCCCAGGCAGGCCTGCAGGCAGGAGATACCGTAGTGTCGATCAACGACCTGGAAGCCAATAGTTATGAAAACCTGCGGGGTGAGATCTATGCCCACCTGGGAGAAGAAATCACAATTACCTACCAGCGAGACGGAGAACTCGGCCAGGTTTCCCTGGTTCCCCGGGAAAATCCACCCGAAAATGAAGGCGCTATTGGTATCTTAATGACCAGCCCGATTCAGGAGTTGAACTGGTTCCAAGCCCTTCCCCTGGCAGTTAGTGCCACCGGTCAGCACAGCGTGGCTGTGATGAAACTTCCCGGACAGTTGATTCGCGGCTCAGCCGATTCAGCCGGTCGTCCGGTGGGATATAAGGGCATGTATGATATCTATGCCGGTGCCAAAGAAGGACAGCTGCTTCCCGGCACGTCGGCGGAAATCAACGTGCTGCTATTCCTGGTCTCGATCACTGTATCGCTCGGAGTGTTAAATCTGCTCCCTATCCCCGCCCTAGATGGCGGCAGGATCCTATTTGTTTTGCCGGAACTGATAATCGGCCGCCGGGTGTCCCAGCAAGTTCAAAATGTGGTGAACGCGGTCGGGTTCATTAGTGTTATATTGTTATTAATCTATTTTAATATCCTGGACTTTACCTCTCCAGTGCAACTGCCCTAATGGAAGAACCGTTATTCCCACCCCCTGAGGACATGCCTTTTGATGAGGTAGTCAGCGCCCTGCTGGACAGGGAGCAGGTATTGGATCCTCTTTGCCTTTACCGTCTGTCGGATATCAGCCAGGATGACCTGGCTGTCGTGCGTGAGATCTGGGGAGATATCCACGTGGAACGCCGCAGGGGGTTGGTTGAAGATCTGGAACAGCTGACAGATGCCAATAATCTGCTGTCCTTTGAATCCATCTTCCGGTTGGCGCTGAAAGATGAAGATGAACAGGTGCGCTTTTTTGCCATTCGTGCCATTGAAATCTTTGACACCGATGATTTGATTCCCTTTTTCCTGTCAGTCCTGACAAATGAAACTTCCGTGGACCTGCGGGCGGTGACTGCTTCGGTCCTCGGCAAATATATCTACCGGGGAGAACTGGATAAGATTGAAAAAGACCAGCAAATTGAAATCGAAGATCATTTGTTGGCGGTGTTGGAAACCGATGAGCCCCAGGAAGTGCAGCGCAGAGCCTTGGAAGCGATCAGTTTTTCGTCCCGGAGCGAAATTCGGGACCAGATCCTGAAAGCCTACCAGCGCGATGAAGAAGAATGGGTTGCCAGCGCGTTATTTGCCATGGGCCGCTCTTATGACCATGATTACTGCGACATGGTGGTTGACAAACTGCAGCATACCTCCCCGAAGATCCGCCTCGAAGCCGTCCGGGCTTGCGGTGAGCTGGCTATTGAGGACGCAGTACCGATCATCCTTGATCTGCTGAACGACCTTCCGGACATCAGGTGGGCTGCCATTTGGACCCTGTCCCAAATTGGCGGGGAAGAGGCAGGACCAGCTATCCATGAGCTGCTTGATGATGAGATCACTCCGGAGGAAGAGGAACTCATCCAGCGTGCGCTGGAGCGGCTGGATTTCCTTGAAGACGGGATTGACCTGACCATTTTCAACCTTCAGATTGATGACGATGAGTACATCCTGGATGATTATGATTATCAGCAGGATGAGTATGATGATGAATTTAACAGAGATGATATTGGCTTGGATGATTTTGATCTGGATGATGATCTCTGGATGGAATGAAAAAGAAAACACTTATGCATTCTGCAACTGAGAGCAAAGCCGCCTTGCGGATCTTGAACAAGATTATCTTCCTGCTGCTGGTATTGGGTGTAGTGGTGCTTGTCAAGTCGCCTGTTTCTGCTCAGGAAACAGTCACTGTCCTTGATCAGGAAGTGGCATACAGCTTCGGGGATCAGATTACGTTCCGGCTTTCCTATGAGAGTGAAATCTCTGTGGATAGCATTATCCTGATCATTCAGGCACCAGGTTTACCGTCATTTGTCGGGGCAGTATCGATCATGCCAGAGGGGGAGGGTTCATTTGTTTATATGGCATCGGATCGGCCCCTGCCAGCATTTTCCAGTATTAGCTATGCTTTTCAGTTCACACTCGCGAACGGGGAGTTGGTTTCCTCGCCAACATATCACTTTACCTACCTGGATAACCGCTTCAACTGGCAGGAGCTGATCGGTGAGCCATTTCGGATCTACTGGTACCAAGGGGAGATCACCCTTGCTCAGGACGTGCTTGATGCCGCTCTGGCAGGGCGGGCGAAAACCCTTGAGCTGCTGCAGCAGCCCCCGGATTTGCAGCCCATCGTGATTTTTATTTACTCCTCAGAAGAGGATCTGCAATCGACCCTGGCATTTATTGGTCAGAGTTGGGTCAGCGGCTATGCGGATCCCGCCAGAGGAGCTATTGTTGTGGCCTTGCCGAGCGCAGTGGACCAGCCCCTGGAGATCCAGCGCATGGTTCCCCATGAAGTCGCGCATATCCTGCTGTACCGTTATATGGGCGCTGAATTTGAATACCTGCCTGCCTGGCTCAATGAAGGGATTGCCTCCCAGATGGAGATCTACACCCTGCCTGAATATGACCTTGTCCTTGACCGGGCTTATGAGGGAAGGGATTTGATCCCGACGGTCCATCTCTGTGAGGCTTTTCCGCCAGATGGGGATCTGGCATTCCTGGCTTATGCTCAGTCAGATTCCCTGGTTGAATATATCCAGAACCAATTTGGGCTCCCGGGGTTGCAGGCGCTGATATACGCTTATGATCAGGGAGTTAGCTGTGAGCAGGGTGTTGAGATGGCCCTGGGAATCACCCTTCAGGAACTTGAAAAGGATTGGACGCTAGAGCGCTTCAACCGGGGAAGATTCCAGGTATTGATCAATGTCCTCTCTGCAGTCCTGCTAGTCCTGATACTAAGCCTGGGCACTTTTATTTTCCTGAAAGTTAGAAAGGATCCTGACGGAGATGAATGGGGCCAAAATGAACTCTATCACTGAGGGGCGTTTGCACGCCAAGGTCAAAGGAAGAGTGCAGGGCGTTGGCTTCCGCTATTATGTCATGAACGCGGCGGTGGAGTTGGGTTTAACGGGCTGGGTGAGAAACCGCAGGGATGGCTCTGTGGAAGTTCTGGCTGAGGGGGATCTGGATCACATTAAAAGCCTGGTGAGGGCACTCGAGCGCGGTTCCCGATCCTCTGCTGTCAGGGAGGTAAAAACCAGATTGCAGCCTGCCAGCGGTGAATTTGACTCTTTCTTCGTCCGCCCCACACTCTAAGAAGCAGGAAACCCCAATCCGCGCCTGTTCAGGGAGATGAACCTTCCCTGGCCGATAATCAGATGGTCAAGCACCTGGATATC
>DRBO01000119.1 GCA_011039385.1 Chloroflexota bacterium
CCTGCGGTTGCGGCAATCCCGATTGGCGTGGGCAAGGTTTGGGATTTTATCAACGATCCGATTTTTGGCTACATCTCGGACCGGACCCGAACACGCTGGGGTAGGCGGCGTCCCTATCTGCTGTTTGGCGCCTTACCGCTGGCATTGACCTTCACCATGCTGTGGTACAGGCCTGATTTTGAGAGCACAACGGCCCTGGTGGCTTATTATTCCCTGGCCTATATTATTTTTGAGGCTTCAGCCACAATGCTTTACATGCCCTATTTTGCGCTGACTCCTGAACTCACGTCTGACTATGATGAACGCACCTCCCTGACCAGCTACAGGATGTTTTTCTCCATTCTGGGCAGTTTGCTGGCATTTACGCTTCCGCTGATCATCGTGGGTTCTTTCACTCCAGAGAACGCTCCCAAGGTGATGCTGATGGGAGGGATCTTTGGCTTGATGTCAGCCCTGCCCATGTTCCTGACATTCTTTGGCACAAAAGAACGGGAAGACCTGGTCGAACTTGACAAGCCGTCCCTGTGGGAGTCAATTCGATCCGTTTGGAAAAATATCCCCTTTAGATATGGACTGGGGATATTTTTGGCCACCTGGATATCTGTGGATATTCTCCAATCCAGCTTGCTGTTTTATGTGAAATTCGTTGTCCAGAGGGAACCGCAGAACGATCTCATTATGGCGACAATCTTCGTCATCGCCATGTTTGCGCTGCCGATCTGGAACTGGGTTTCAAAGCGCTGGAGCAAACGGTATGCCTACATGATCGGAATTGCCTTCTGGGCTGTGGTTCAGATGGTCTTGATCACGATGAATCCCTCCACTCCGCTGAGTTTGATCCTGGTCCTTTGTGCGATGGCCGGAGTGGGTGTAGCGGCAGCCCATGTGCTGCCCTGGGCAATTCTGCCAGACGCTATCGAATGGTATGAATACCAGACTGGCGAAAGGCATGAAGGCATGTTTTACAGCGTAACCACCCTGGCAAGAAAAGTAACCTCAGCGGTTTCGGTCACATTTATCGGGCCAATCCTGGAGATCACCGGTTACCAGCCCAACCTTACCCAGCAGAGTGCTGGAGCCGTCCGGGGTATCAAGTTGGTGATCGGTCCTATTCCTGCCCTGCTGCTGTGTCTGGGTATCTTTATCGCTTATAAATATCCATTGGATCGAGATCAATTTACTTCCCTGGTTGCTGATCTCAAGAAGCGCCGGGCAATCGGTTAATCAAGGTTTTGCGGGGAGGTCCTGTCATGGGAGATATTTGGATCAAGAAGGTTCAAACCCAACGAGAAAAACGCAAGTTCCTCACTTTCCCCTGGAAGATATATAGGGATGATCCCCTCTGGGTCCCTCCACTTCTGCCGGGACGATTGGATATGCTGAATCCACACAAAGGCGTTTTTCTCCAGCGCGGCGAAGCGGAATTTTTCCTGGCCTATAAAAACGATCAGTTGGTTGGGACCATCTGCGCCGCAGAAGATCCACCCACCAACCAGAATCGCGGCACAAGGGAATGCGTTTTCGGATTTTTGGAATACTTCGAGGATTTTGATGTTTTTCAGGCTTTGATAGAAACGGCCCGGGAGTGGGGTAGAAACCGGGGATTGGATCAATTATATGGCCCCTGGAATCTGGATTATGAGGACAGCTATGGCGTTTTAGTGGAAGGCCGTGATGCCCCGCCGGTTTTGATGTGCGGCCATTCACCGGCATATTACAGCGAATTTATGGATCGCTACGGATTTTACCCGGCCAGGGCCCAGAACGTAGCCCTGCGCATCAGTCTGGAAGAAACCCCCCAGATCAGGAGGCTTTCTCGCCTGGCTGATCGAGTGAGATCCCAGGGAAAAGTCCTCGTCAGGGAAGCATGTTTTGAGCGCTGGAGTGAAGAAGTGGATGCAGTTCACATGCTGCTGGGGAAAGCCCTGGCGCACCTTAGCGATTCCATCGGCTGGCACCGGGAAGCGCTTGAAGCGATGCTGGCGCCATTTAAATCCATAGCCGACCCAGCTTTGATCCTGTTCGCTGAAGTGGAAGGGCGAACTGTGGGCTTTCTGCCAGGAATTCAAAATTTGAACGAGATTTTCATTGATGTCAATGGACTGCGTTTTCCCTGGAATTATCTCCAGCTTCTCTGGTTGATGAAATTCCGGAAACCCGCCTGCCTGTCAGCCAAGAGCGTTCTGGTCCTGCCGGAGTATTGGAATACGGGCGTGATTGTCCTGCTGATGGATGAATTGGCTTCCCGGGCCAGGGAAAGGGGATTTCGTTGGATCGATATGTCGATTACCAGCGCTGATAACCCCACATCGGTTCTCACTGCCGAGAAAATGGGTGCGGAAATTTATAAACGCTGGCAGGTCTACCACTATCCAATTTGATGCCAGCGGACCTCTCCAAGGGAGATATCTTGCCAGATCACCCAGATAGTTTTATAATGCTTTTCGTCCGGGGCGTGGCGCAGTCCGGCTAGCGCGTTGCAATGGGGTTGCAAAGGCCGTCGGTTCGAATCCGACCGCCCCGACCATAAAAAGAAAAACCGCTGATTTTCAGCGGTTTTGTCTTTAAGGGGTAGGTGGCCATCAACAATAGCCCATGAATTCCTTGGCTTGCTGGTAAATGGAGTAATCCAGCTGGTTGGCAGATTGGAATTCTTCTAAAAATTCCTGAGTGATTCCCAGGTTCTTATAGCGGGATTTTTCAAGCGGGTATCCCTTGGGGAGAGGCTCGACATAACCGGTCCAGTCTTTGTTTCTCAACTGGGCGATGAAACTGGCCTGGCATTCTGTGACGCCAACCAGGTCGTAATCTCCCAGGCGCTTGCTTCCCAGGGATTTGGATTGAAAATTGATGAATTCTTCTCGCAGCGCAAAATCCCTGAAAGTGATGTTCTTTTTATAGGGAATCGTTGCCCGCCAATCCACAATTCCCTGCTTTCCTTTCCATTCTTTATAGCTTGTGATCATCCTTTCTAGGGGATCTTTGAGGATTATGCTGATGAAGGGATTATCAAATATGCCTCTGAACAGGTTGGGTGTGAAGTGACCGTAGACAACGGCTGTATCCGGGGGCAGTTCTTTACGGGAATAACCGCCTGCGGGGCTTGGCGCTGGATTACCGTTATCAGGAATGATCTGGCTGATGAGCGGGGCGTTTTCCAGCAGATCCTTTCCGATCTTGATCAGGGATGCAGCGGGGTTATAAGGTAAATCACTTAACCGCAGGAATCTTTTTTGGGCCAGTTGGTAGACCAACACATGCTCCGCGCCATAGATGTTACCAAGTTCTGCGAGAAACGAAGTATTGGTCGTTCCTTCGATATGAACACTGATATGAACACGACCGCCGGCGATATCTTCCAAAATGGCTCCTTGTTTTCCGGACCTGGGTTTAGCGAAGCAGTAAAAAACGAAAATGTCTTTCGGGGTTCTTTTTTACCACCAGAAAGGCTGGTTATCAAGGGTACCAAAAAATCATCAAGATTCAGACCTGATTCCCAGGGCTAACGTTGGCTTGAAAAGGATGCTGTCAAGCAGGATATTTTTTCAGGTTGATTGATAAACCTCGGGATTGGCACAGTGAGGTAGTGGGGATCCCGTAAGACCGGCCACAAGATTCCGGAGAGCAATCTCAGCCATTGATCTTCGGGTTTGGTGGGTCGCGGATCCGATATGAGGTGTGATCAAGCAATTTTCCAGTCTGAAAAGGGGGTGGTCAGGGGGCAAGGGCTCAGGATCGGTCACATCAAGACCTGCTGCCCGAATCTGGCCGGTTTCCAAGGCCTTGACCAGATCGTCAGTATTGACCACAGGCCCCCGCGCCGCGTTGATCAGGATGGAGGAATTTTTCATGATCTGGAATGCCGATTTATCGATCATTCCTCTCGTTTCAGCAGTTAATGCCGTGTGCAAACAGATAAAATCGCTGGTGCGAAGCAGCTCATCCAGGCTGACTTGCTGAGCATTCAAGATCCGGGCTTGTTCAGGTTTGGGATGTTTGCTGGTAAAAATTAGACGAGGGCCAAATCCAGACAATCTTTGAGCGACAGCATAACCGATTTTTCCCAGGCCGATGATGCCTGCAGTGGAGTCTTTAAGATCTGCGCCCAGCCAGCCAGTGGGATTCCAGCTTGTCCATCTTCCCCGGCGAGCATCTTCAGCGGCTTTTGGTAGCTGCCGGGCAACGCTCAGCAGCAGGGCAAGCGTTAGATCAGCAGTCCCATCCGTGAGAACCCTTGGTGTATGGCCAACGGGTATGCCCAGTTCGGTGCAGGCATCCAGGTCTATATTATCAACGCCTGCGGCCAGATTGCTGACGACCTTTAGCTTGGGGGCGTTGTGGAGGATTTCCGCTGGTATGGGATCATCCAGCAGGCAGAATATACCAGAAGCGTCAGCCAGGCGATCGCGGAGTCTGGCGGTGATTCCCTTCTGGCCCCCCTCTGCCAGGACCACCTGATATTCGTTAAGGGTATCTCCCTGCCATTCCTCCGGCAGTTCATGGGTCATTAAAACCACAGCTTTTTCTCCCATGTTCCTCCTAATTTAAAAGGTAAACAGAAAACATAAATCATTCACATTAGTGCCGGTGGATCCGGTTAGCAAAAGATCGTCCAGGGCTTGAAACAGCCTGTAGGAGTCGTGCCGGGCGAGATAGTCCTCCGGGTCCAGACCCAGCTGTTGGCAGCGGCGGTAGCTCTCTCCTGTCGCCACAGCGCCTGCTGCGTCGGTTACGCCATCTTCTCCATCCGTAGCCAGGGTGATCAAAGCGCTATTTTCCAGGCCATCCAGAAGGGGCAGGGAGCTGAGAGCAATTTCCAGGTTTCTTCCTCCCAGGCCGGGTTCACTTGAAGGGGGCAGGGTCACGATGGTTTCACCCCCGGCGAGCAGACAGGCAGGTCTGTTTAACGGCTCACCACACCGGGCCATCTTTGCCAGCCGTTGGGCCAGGTCCCTGCCAACAGTGCTGGCTTCACCTGTCAGGGGTAAGGGGAGGGAATCTGTGTTAAAACCTTCCGCTGCTGCCTGTTCCGAGGCTGCCTGGAGGGCATTGCGGTTGCTGGCCAGGATCCGACAGGATACATTCTTAAAACAAGGGTCACCTGCTTTGGGTGTTTCTGGAAGACCCCCGCGGAGACCTGAGTTCAGCCGGCGGATGACTGCTTCCGGGATTTTTTCTCCCAGGCGATACTTGTCGATCACAGTCAGGGCGTCAGCGTAGGCTGAAGGATTAGGAGCGGTGGGACCGGAGCCGATCATATCGATGGGATTGCCAATCACATCCGACAGGATCAGCGTGAGGGTATGTGCGGGTTGGAGGAATTTTGCCAGCTGCCCGCCCTTGACCTGGGAAAGATGTTTTCTGATGATGTTGGTTTCACGGACATCCGCGCCACAGGCGAGCAGGATCTGGTTGGTCTTTTGCAGGTCAGATAGCGAAATCCCTTCTGAGGGACAGGTGAAGAGGGCTGAGCTGCCGCCCGAGATCAACACGATCACCAGATCATCATCATTCAGGGAAGAGAGCTGGGACAGGATTACCGCAGTGGCGCGCCGTCCGCCTTCGTCCGGAATGGGATGTCTCCCGGCGAAAAGTACCATCCGCTTCTGGAATCTTTCAGGCAGCTGCTGCTTGCTCCCCTTGGTAAGAATATACCCGCTGGTTAACCGGTCGCTTACCAGGTCACCAACGCTGACTGACATGGATAGGGCGGCTTTACCGATCCCCACAAGGTATATTCTTTGATAATTCTCCAGGTTGAGCACTTCACCCTGGAGAATTAATCGATTACCTTCTCTTACCAGAACCTCCTGGATCACCCTGGAAGGATCGACCGCGGCCAGGGCAGCAGCCAGGATCCTGGCTGCTTTTTCGCCAGCGGGTGTGTCCCTGAGAGATCTGGTAAGCAGGGAATTAGGGGGGATCTTCATAAGAGCGTGCCGGCCTGGATGCAGAGCGGCGAATTGTTCTTGGGCGAATTCACGTACGTTGATACGGGACGAGCCTCCAGGAGTTCGTCAGGATAAGGGACTAAGAGATGTAGAAATTCTTCTGGTTTCCCTTCCCGGGGATCCAGCCAGGTGTGATAGTCAGCTGGGTTCAGGATGACGGGCATTCTATTGTGGATAGCTTTTACTGTTTGATTGGGAGAGGTTGTCAGAATACAGGCGGATTTAAGCGAATCCCCTTCCGGGGAAATCCAGTCTTCCCACAAGCCCGCAAAAGCAAAGGGGCGGTGGTCTTTGCGGGTGAAATAATAGGGCGTTTTGCTTCCCCCGGGAGTGGATTTGCTCCACTCAAAAAAACCGTCCGCAAGGATTAAGCAGCGCCTTCGCCGGACACTATTTTTGAAGGATGCTTTTTCCGCAGCAGTTTCCGACCGGGCGTTGATCAGGTTGTATTTTCCAATCTGATCCGGTTTTGTCCAGGAAGGGATCAATCCCCACAGGTAAAAATCCAGTGTTTTTTTCCCGTCATTGGGTATGACCGGAATCGGCTGGTTGGGGGCGATATTATAACTGGGTGGGATGTCGCCAGGGATGGAAAAATTTGGAAAAGCAGCCTGCAGTTCCTCAGGCGAAACGGTTAAGGTGAATCTGCCGCACATGATTTCCTCCTTGTACTTGCCTGAATCCCTCTCCCATTGTAGCTGAAAACAGGAATAAAAATACCCCTTGACCTGAGGGGGGCAGGCCAAGGAGTAATGCGATTATCACATATCCACTTTGGAGTGTCAAGACGTAAAGAGTCCCTACTTTGCTGCATTTGGGGATTTCTTTCCCGGAATACTTATTTACTGGATAAAGGAGTTCATTCCTAAATTGAAAAATATCCAGCTGCTGCAGGGCAAACCGGGCAGCTGGGCTTCTTGTTTGCCTGAGGCAGCAAGCCCGGCCGGTGATATCTCCTTGGTCTGGGCAGGGACGCCCGGGGTGCCAGGCAGGTAATTGGTTAATATTCCCCTGCACCGTAAAGGGTTAGTTTCCGGTGACCAAATCCAGGAATTCCAGGAGTCTCGACAGCGGAAGGGGATCGAGGGTGGAGGTGATCAGGTGCATGCCATGCAGATTGCCGTCACTCCAGGCTTCCTGGTGATAAAGGGATCCCCCGGCCTCTTCACAGGCCACAGCATCGGGGTCGGATTGGTCGTAAAAACACCAGGCTGGACGGGGGGGTGTGGCATTCTCCAGCTTCGCCACCTGGTCAGAATAGGTTTGGCCCAGATAGCTTCCCGGTGACAGGGAAAGCGCTCCCAGGCAGGCGTCGGGATCTGTTTCCAGAGCAGCCGCACAGCTGCTTACCGCGGCGTCTCCGCCGATACTGGCGCCGATGGCGATCACCAGGTCAGGATTTACTCCTTGCAGCGAGCGGGCTGCTTCCAGGCTGGCGCGAGCATCCCCCAGCCACTCTTCTGGAGCCAGCTGGCGGCATCCTCCCTCACACTCCCGGAATGTAAAGGTCAGGATGTTATAGCTGGTGCCGGAGGGAAGGGCTGGAAACCAGCTCGGGTCAAGCCAGGGAACTCCACGTTGAGTTCCACTGCTTCCCCGGTTTTGAAGCCAATAGGCGATTTCCTCCCACTCTCCTTGGTCCCCCTGGTACCAGTGCATAAATACCACAACGGGTTGATCGAGAGTCGCTGCCGGGAAAAACATGCCCTGCAGTTCAGCCCCGTCCTCGCTGAAGAAAACTACCTCCAGGGGGTCTGGGGGAAGGGGATTGGGTTCCTGGACCATTTTACCGGGGAGCGCCGGCTGGCTGGTCTCTTCTGGGGTTGGGCTGGGAAGGCGGGGTATCTGATTCGCTCCTGGTGTTTCCACATCAGCTGATGGAGGCAGACAGGAGGAAAGCAGGACTGCCAGGCCAAGGATCAGGGAGATGCGGAATGTGAAATGCCTCATGGGTTGGGCCTTGATGTGAAGTTTGCTTACCAGGATTATCCTGCAGGGAAGCTTTCCAGTCAAGTTCAAGGTGGATTTTCCGCTTTAGAGAAGGCTGATGGAAATCATTCCGAGAGCAGTTGCCTCGCGATCAGACGGTCAATCTTTCCCAGGGGATAATTTTCAAGCTCCTCAAGAGGGACCCAGGAGGATTCCGTGTGATAGTTCAGCTGGAGAGATTCGCTGACCTGCCGGCAGTAAAACGCGTGCAGGGTGATCTTGTAATGCGTATAGGCATGCTGGTATTTGCCCAGGAAAGCACCGATCTCGACTTTCAGGTTCAACTCCTCCCTGATCTCCCGAGTGAGGGTTTCCTGGAGGGTTTCATTCTCTTCCTGTTTCCCACCTGGAAATTCCCACAGCCCCCCCAGCAGCCCTTCTGGGGGCCTTTTTGCGAGCAGCACCTGACCCCCCTTGAGGATCACTGCGGCAGCGACCTGCAGGTGCGGGAGGGGAGCTTTCTCTTTCCGCCGGGGCAGGCTTTCCTGCAGTTCAAGGTGATGGGCCTGGCAGTCCCCGGCCAGGGGGCAGCGGTCGCAAAGAGGTTTTTTGGGTAGGCAGACCAGCGCTCCCAATTCCATCAAGGCCTGATTGAAATCCCCCGGATCCGATTTGGGAAGCAGGTCCTCCGCAATCTCCCAGAGCACCTTTTCGGTTCTGGATGCCTGGATGGGTGTGCTGATGTTAAAAACCCGGGTGAACACCCTCCTCAGGTTTCCATCCAGGATCGGAGCAGGCTGGTTGAAAGCGATGGAGCGGATCACACCGGCGGTGTAGCGCCCGATCCCCGGCAGTTCCTGGAGCGCCTGCAGGTTGGCTGGAAGGGATCCCTGGTGCCGTTCCACCACGATCCGGGCAGCCGCCTGCAGGTTGCGAGCCCGGCTGTAATACCCCAGGCCTTCCCAGGCTTTCAGCACCTGGTCTTCCTCCGCTTCAGCCAGGGATTGAATAGTAGGGAATTCAGCCAACCAGCGCTGGTAGTAGGGGATGACCGTCCCTACCCGGGTCTGCTGGAGCATGACCTCGGATACCCAGATCGCATAGGGGTCGCGGGTATTCCGCCAGGGCAGCTCCCGGGCGTTCTCCCTGTACCAACCTGGGAGCTGGCGCTGGATTTTAGCTTTGGTTTTTTGTATGATCACAATCACCAAGTGTACCATTTCCAGCCGGAGATGGTACACTTGGTGACAGGATTGTCATCTTCGTATAAACTCAGGAATGAACTTCCTGACCGGGCTAATATCTTAACGGTTGAATCTTCTGACCTGGATGCTTTTCAAATCCGTGAAACATCCTGCCCATTTGAGTGCCCACGGGTACCATTGGACGGGCTATCTGTTGCTGAATACATATGAAATCCCTGCTGGACAGGAACAGGGAGGAAAATCGCGGTAAGTGGAAATAGCGAAATGCTACCTGCGCAGTGCGCAGCAATTTGGATTGGATGCAGGCAGGAGGTTCTGCTCGAGTCCTGGAAATTTGACCAAATTCCTACATCCCCATGAGGGAGGAGAATATGATGAAAAAATGGTCCCCAATTCTTATCCTTGTACTTCTTGTGATATTTCTATCAGCTTGTGGTGGAGCCGATGAGATTGAGGATGAAGTTGCCCTGCGGGTAGCGGAAACCCAGACGAAACAGGCCTGGGAGGAAGAGGTTGAATCTGTCCAGCAAACCGCTGAAGCGAAGGCAAACACCCTCCAAGAATCTGAAGAACCGGAAGATGAACCAGAACCAGAGGATACCCAGGAACCCACGGACACTCCAGAACCGGCAATTATCCACGTTGCGATGCCCGACACGCCTGCGGAAAAGAACAACTCCTGGGTAACGGATTTTAATTCCATTGATCATGCCGAGGAAGGTTACACCTACGGCGATCAATTCTTCATCAACCGCTATGAGCGGCCCTGGACACGGGAAATGGAAGAGTACCGCGGTTATCTGGATATCATCCGGGCCAATTTGAAGTTCAACCCCCCCTGGTTCTACGTGCAGGTTTTCCTGGCAGAACCCCTCCCTGACAGCAGCTCTGCCCAGTACGCGGTAGAGCTGGACCTGGATATCGACGGCAGGGGGGACTACCTTATCCTGGTGCCTCAGCCGACCGGAGAAGAGTGGACCGTGGAGGGCGTCAGGGTCCTGGAAGACTCCAATGAGGATGTAGGCGGCGAGTCGCCGCTTCTAACCGAGGAGCTGCCTGAGGATTTTGCCGGGGATGGCTACGACCGGGTTGTGTTTCGGTCAGGCCGGGGAGAAGACCCGGACCTGGCCTGGGTCCGGCTGAATCCAGAGGAGCCCAACAGCCTGGAGATCGCATTTAAGGCTGAATTGACCGGGGGAACGGGATATTTGTGGGTTATTTGGGCTGACGAAGGCCTCCGCGACCCATCCCTGGCGGATTATAATGATAGGTTCAATTTTATGGAGGCCGGCAGCCCCTATCCCGAACATCGATACCACCCCATCCAGGAGATCTACCTGCTGGACACAACCTGCCGCTCCTGGTACGGCTACGAACCTGCAGGCGATGAAATCGGGATCTGCCAGATCTATGACCCGGGGGAAGGGTACAGGCTTTGCCTCACGTACAATATAGGTTCAACAACCATAACAGCTTGCAGTGATGTCTGCGCGCCGGAATGCCCCCCCGAGCTTCCCTCTGGTTATTCCTGCCGCCCCTGTACCCTGCCTGAATGATCCTCGAACACAAAACAGGGCCCATGCAACGCTGTATGGGCCCTGATTGCGTTTAAACTGGCCTCTGTTAACAGGTAAGTTTAGTATAATAGGCCTAGCCGATCACTCGTTTTATAAAAGACAGTTGGGATTCTCAGCTATATTGTAGGAGTTTGCATGCGCAGGACAGCAGATATTTGGATGGCGGTGGTGCTGGTATTCCTTCTCGGACTGGCCGGTTGCAATTTTGGCGGGGAAGATGGGCCTTTATCTCTGGAAGAAGCGGTCCAGGCTGGTGTGCAGGCGACCTTAACCAAGGAGGCCTGGCTGACTGGTGTAGAGGAAGCGCGGATGACAGCGATTGCCGCTGATGGTGTCTCCCCGGGGTCCGGACAGCAAGAAGAGGAAGCCCCTCTGACGACGGCTACTCCGACACTGCGACCTACCGTACAGCCCAGCCTCACGCCGACGCTGAAGCCAGCGGTGGCCCATGTTCAATTTCCAGGCGGGATCAAGGAAAAAGTGGATACCTATGTTAAGGATCGTGATTCAAGCGAATACGCAGCGGACGGGATCACCTATGGTGATGATTACCGCAACAACGTCTTGGAGCGCCCCTTCACATCTGAAGTGATGGTGTACCAGGGAGGCCTTGACATCATCAGGGTTAACCTGAAGGTCGGACCTACCTGGACCTATGCCATCATTTACCTGGCAGATAACCTGCCTACCACTGGCACGATGAAATATGGCCTGGAGCTGGACCTGGATGAAAATGGCCGGGGAGATTACCTGATCCAGGCCAGTTTGCCCACCAGCCTGGAATGGAATGTGGATAACGTCCAGGTCTATGAGGATAAAGATGAGGATGTGGGTGGGAAGAGCCCGATGAGGAATGACCCGCCTGATGAGACCTTGAATGGTTATGAGACCCTGGTATTTGACAGCGGGGAAGGGGCAGATCCGGATCTGGCCTGGGTCCGCCGCAACCCGGATGAACTCAACAGCCTGCAGATCGCCTTCAAAACGGAACTGGTTGGGGATACTGGTTACATGTGGAGCGCCTGGTCGGATGACAGCTACCAGGCCCTGGACCTGTGGGATTACCACGACCACTTTTCAATAGAAAGCGCGGGGAGCCCTTATCCGGGCAGCCCATACTATCCCATCAAGCGGGTGTTTTCCTTTGACAGCACCTGCCGCTCCTATTACGGCTTTAAACCTAAGGGTAATGAGCCCGGCCTGTGCGGTTCGAAGTAGAAAAGAACGAGGCAGTTCTGACAGGCAGCCCCTTTAAGTCCACCAAGTGATGGGCTTGTTCTTGTTTTGAGGGTGAATATCTCTCCCGGGCAGGTTTCCTCCCAGTTGAGAATCAGAAACAGTCAGGAATGGTCCCCGGATTATTTCCTGGTGGCGATCAGCCGGGACAGGAAGTACCAGTCCGGTTTTCACATAAATAACTTAATGCAGACTACCGCCAGCGGCAAAGGGAGCAATCCCGAAAAGCAGCAAAATTCCGTTGGATCTACACCGAATAAATCGCATCCTGATAAGAGTGCTGAGAGAAGAACGATTAGCAGAATGGCAAAAATGAGTTTTGATTTCGACATGGATCCCTCCTGGTCTTTAGTGGATAGCGTGATCACAATCTTGTCTTTCTAAAGGATCGATTCCAATAAGCAGGGAGTAGGCATAATGGATATTTATGTTGGGCTGATTCCGATTATAACAAGATTCCACGGTGATTGTCAGGCAATAAGCGTAGAATTTTGCAGGTGGGCAGGGGGCTTTCTGACCATCTTGATGCGAGGTCCTGGACCAAAGGCACATTTACAGATTTATTAGCTGCCAGGGAACCCAATTATTACAGGCTATAATGAAAATCTACCCACCTCCTGGGGAAAGAAGCCCCGGGGAGGATCCTTCCGCTCTCTGGTATCTGTCCAGCGAGCCTTCAGTGTCCATGCCGATGGATAGTGATCTTTTGTGAAGAGCACCCAGTTATGCGAAAACGCTTTGTCCTGACAATCTCCATTCTCATTCTTCTCACAGGGTTGGCTTCGGCCTGCAACGCCCGGCTTAAGATGGATAGCAGAAATGATTCTGGGACGGCGACACTGACTCCCTTTCTCCTTAAAGCCACCTATACGAGTACCAGTCCCCCGCTGGAAAAGGCCGGGGGCGAGGGAATCTACAATCCTTCCCCTACCGCGAATGTCGAACCGGCCCCGGCGGAAGAAACCAGCCAGGCGGCGAGCACAGAGGGGGAAACTTCAACGCCGTCCTCTACACCAACCCCTGAGGAAAACCTGCCCAAAGTATCAGCTACCTTGAACCCGCCCGCGCCCACCGCCACCGTAAAGCCAACCAAACCACCAGCCACCACAGCCCCTACCAAGCCCCCTGCCACAACGGTCCCAACCAAGCCCCCTGCTGCTTCGGAACCTGCCAATCCGCCGGCTGACACAAATACCCCTCTGCCGCCAGCTGATACGAACACTCCTCAACCACCCACGGCGACATCTCCCCCTGGTGAATGTGTTTCCTCAGGGAACGCTGCCTATGAGAACGAGGTGATCGATTTAATTAATCAGGAACGAACCGATCGCGGCTTATCCGCCCTGGTTCAAAATGCCAGCTTGACCCTGGCTGCCCGGCGGCACAGCCTGGACATGGCCTGTACTGATACCTGGAGCCATACAGGGTCTGATGGGTCTTCCCCCTTTTCCCGGATGCTTGATGCTGGATACAGCTATTCCTGGGCAGCGGAGAACATCGCCACCAGCTCCAGTCAATATTTTTCAGCATCGTCTGTGGTGTCCATGTGGATGAACAGCTCCGGGCACAGGGCCAACATTCTCAGCTCCAATGCTGTGCACATTGGGGTGGGATTCCGGTTCGCCAATAATGGAGGATATGACGCCTATTACACGGCGGATTTTGGCGCGCCGCGCTGAGATTGGGACTGGGAGACGAGGGGACTGGGGGACACATTCCCCACCACGATGTCATTTCCAGCGGACTCTGAGCACTTCATTCCTGGCCGCAGCTTGATCAGGTCATATTCAACCAAGAGGGAGCGCGGCAATCTCACTGAGTTTCTGAGGATGTTTAACGAATTGGCAAACGCATCCACGATTGAGAGACGAGATTGCCATCCCTCGCTTCGCTCCGGGCAGCTTCTGCGCTTGGCGCCCTCGCAAGGATTGAGTCATTTTCAGCTGAAAAGCGA
>DRBO01000118.1 GCA_011039385.1 Chloroflexota bacterium
GTTTCGGGAGCTTCCTCTTCATCGGTTTCGGGAGCTTCCTCTTCATCAGTTTCGGGAGCTTCCTCTTCTCCTGAAGCTTGCCCCTTAGAGGCTGATGTCCCGGGGAGGATCAGATCCTCGTCCACAGCAAATTCCTCCGAAAGGGGTTCGTATCCAATCATAACTTCCAGAGCTTCTTTTATTTGTTCGACATAGGATTCACCAATACCATCAATCGCACTGATAGATGAGGGAACCAGCAGTAAACGGTAAGCCAATTCACCCACATTGGTCAGTCCGGCCGCATCAAGCAGGTTCTCTACCCGGGTGGACAAACCCAGGGTCATGATCGGCAGATCATAGGCGTCATCTGGGACAGCTGCCCTGGCAGCCTGAATGCGGGCTTGCTGCTGTTTAGTGATTTCCCGCCGTTCCTCGATAAGCCCGGATTCCACACGGCTGTTGAAGTGATGCAGTTCACGATACTCTTCCGGTGAGATCGGCCGGCCTTCGGCTTTCTTTCCCAGAATCGATTCAATTCTGGGAATGGAGCCAGCTTCCAGCTCCTGAAACTGGGCATAGCGGGGATCGTCCTGGATCTTGAAAAGTGTGTCTGATACCGCTTCGAATAAGCCTTTGATATCAATCCGCCAACCAGAGAGCTTAGCAGCCAGCCGGGCATTTTGCCCATTGCGGCCAATGGCCAGGCTAAGCTGATCTTCGGGCACTACCACTGTCGCGGTAGGCATGCCATCCGCTTCCTTGTTCAGGAAAACGCTCAACACCCGAGCAGGACTCAAGGCTTTGGCGATAAATTCTTCCGTGTTGGGATTCCACTCGATGACATCAATCTTTTCATCACTCAGCTCTCTGACAATAGCCTGAATACGGACCCCACGGATGCCCACACAGGCCCCTACAGGATCCACACCAGGCTTGAGTGCGGAAACAGCCACCTTGGACCGATATCCAGCTTCGCGGGCAATGGAGCGAATCTCGACCAATCCCTGGTAAATTTCTGGGACTTCATTTTCCAACAACCGGCGCAGAAAATCCCTGTGAGCCCGGGACAGGATGATGCGCGGCTCGCGGGTTGTTTCCTCAACATCCAGCAGCAGAGCACGGATGCGGTCATGCACACGGTAATATTCCTTGCCAATCTGCTGATTGCGGGGCATCTTGCCCTCGGCGTTGATGTTCAACCCAATCGTGAGTTCATGGCGGTGTACCGCTTGAATGACACCGGTAACGATCTCTCCAACCTTGTTGCTGTAATATTCATATTGGGCTGCCCGTTCAGCTTGGCGAATGCGCTGCTGAATAACCTGCCGGGCTGTCTGGGCCGCAACACGCCCAAAGTCCTCTGGCGTGCTTTCTACCATCTCCAGGTCTCCCAGTTCTGTATCGGGATTGACCTTACGAGCTTCCTCAATAAGGACTTCCGTGCGGTCATCCTGGATATCCTCCACGACTTCTTTCTCCACGAATACTGTGACTTCGCCAGATTCAAGATCGATTTCCGCCTCCACTTTCTGAGCGCTGGACGCGTTAACCGCTCGGCGGTAAGCCGACACCATAGCGTCCTGCAACGCCTCGACGATGATTTCCTCTGGGAGGTTTTTTTCGTTGATGACCTGTTTAAAAGCCAGTGCGAATTCTGTTTTCATTTCAATATCTCCAACTACATTGGTCAGGAGGGTGGGCTCAGGCTGAAAAGGCAATAAAAAAAGTGGGGATGTCCCACTTTCCGTTGCCGCCGATATTGCTTCCCCCCTCTGGAGAAACATTTTATCATGTTTAAATTCTGCTGACAAGGCATCCTATCCAGCTTGTCTAATCATTCCCCCTGAGAAACCCTGAGATTAACTGCCCCCTCTGCTTCCTTAAGCAGTTCATTCAGCAAGGCCCGTTCTCCCTCAGCAGATGAAACCTCCCCATCCAGCCAGGCATTCCGCAAGCGAGAAAGGATTTCCGTGTAGCGTGGACCCGGAACCAGGCCGGCTTTTTGCAGATCTCTGCCTGTAATGGAGGTTTTCATGTGCTGCCAGGACGATAAATACCGGGAAAGGATCCCCTTGAGGGCAGCTTTCCTAGAATCCAGATACACAGCATAGATGGCCAAATTTGGCACCTTATCCAAAATGGCTGTAACCTCGCTGGGCTTCAAGTTTTCAAGATCAGCCAAACCCCGGCGCAGGCGGGCAGCCTGTTGGATCACTTCAGCCAGGGAGCTGACCAACCGCAGACGGGTTACTGCCTGGCTGTTTTCCGGACAGTGGGTCAACCAGAGAATGTAAAACAGGGATTTCTTCAAGGGCAGATCCTTGACTTCCCCTTCCACCAGCCATTCCCCAGGGGGTTTTTTAGATTGCAGGGTTTTAATCAGATCACTGAGGTACTCATTCCAGATCAGGTCAGGATGGATCGATTTTAGAATGGTCAATTCTGCCAGGCGGTCCATCATCGAGGCTGCCAGCTCTTCCTCCTGGATGCGGTCCAGTTCATGTCGGATGCGGTCGCCAGAAACACGTTTGAGGAGTTCCTTGGCTTCCAGCATCAGTTCCCGGGTCCGATCATCAAGTTTAAATCCATAGCGCTGGGCATAACGTACAGCCCGCAGTATGCGAGTAGGATCATCCACAAAGGAAAGTGAATGGAGGACCTTCACAACCCGGCTTCGCAGATCAGCCAGCCCGCCCCAGTAATCATATAGTTCTCCGTAATGCTGGCCGTCCAATCGCAGCGCAAGCGTATTGATAGTGAAATCTCTGCGGTGCAGGTCCAGTTTAATACTGCCCCGGGCAACCATAGGCAGGGCTGAGGGATGGGTATAAAACTCCCTCCTGGCACTGATAAAATCCATTGCATCAGGCAGGGATTCCTTAATTTTTTTCGTGTTGCCCAGAATGATCAGCTCCTCTTTGTCAAGGAACCATTTGGCAGTACCAAAGCGGCCGTGACTGGTTATCCGGCCGCCAAATTTATCTCGCACAGCTTCAGCCAGGGCAATCGCGTCCCCTTCTACCACCAAATCAAAATCAAGGCTGGGCGTATCCAGCAGCAAATCGCGCACAAAACCGCCCACGATATAAAGTGGGATCTTGCTCTCAACTGCAACATCAGCGATCTTATTCAGCAGGGTAATCCGCCCTTCCGGGAGAGTGTTTTCCAGGCGAGCAGCCAGATTCTGGCGGCCGGGAGAAGGCTTGTGAGGAGCAAGGATCTTGATCAGATCCGTCCGGGTGATGATCCCGACGATTTTCTTGGAGCGTGAGCTGACCACCGGGATCTGACCCCAACCTGATTCCATCATCACATCCTGGATCTGCTCGATAGAATCCGCGGGGAAAACCCGCACTTCGCCGGCTTCCATAATGCTGGCAGCTGTGACGTCCAGCTCATGAGCTAAAGCCCGATCCACCGCCCGGCGAGTGACCAGGCCGAGGATCTTATTATCTTTTACAACCGGATAACCTTCGTACCCGTAGCGCAGCATCATCTCAGCTACCTCAGCGACAGGCGTGTCTGGCGCCAGGGTCTGGGGATCCTTCGACATGATTTCCTTGGCTCTGATGGCGGGTTTGACATATTGGGGAAGGATTTCAGTCAACCTCTGGTAAATATCAGGCAGCGTACCATTTTTAATAAGGGCGGCTGCTGCCCGGGGGTGCCCTCCTCCACCTTCAAATTCAGACAGCACATCGCTGACATCAATATGGTCATCCGTGGAGCGGGCTATGATCTGCACACCGCCAGATGTGGTCAGGAGCAGGAAGAGAGCATCAGGGTCCAGCAGATCACGCAGCTTATGGGCCAGGCTGGAGAGCTCTTCTTCCAACTCAGTTGCATCTGCCTGGGATACAATCAGGTTGTGCCCGTGAATGATCAGGCTCTCGGCATTGGCCCGCAGGTCCTCATATACCATCTGCTGGGCTTGCGAGAGGGGATGGTTAATATAGTCGGAGACAATTGCCAGGCTGGCTCCGCGCTCCAAGAGGATGCCGGCGGCGAAGATATCCTCGGCTGTAGTCCGCGTGTAGGTCAGCGATCCCGTATCTTCATAAATGCCTAACAACAGCAAGGTCGCTTCGACGGGTGTAAGGGGGATATCCCGCTCCTGAATGGCCTCCACAAATATTGTCACGGTCGCACCGGTATCGCGAATGGTGACTTTCCAATCCTCCGGAATATCCTCGCGGAGGATGTGATGATCGATCACCTTCACCCGCAGGTCCTTAACCATGCCCTTGATGCTGGTCATAGCCTGAGTATCTACCAGGAATACCGACTGGATAGCCTCACCAGTCAAGTCGCGGGGATCCACAAAGGGAAGCTCCACACCATAAAGGTTTAAAAAAGCCTCCACGTTGCGGTTTAACTGCCGGGGAAGGACCGGGGTCAGATTTCGATCCAGCAAATAGGCCCCCAGCAAGGAGGCCAGGCCGTCAAAATCTGTTCGCTCATGAGTGAGGATGATATCCATAAAGGAGTCCACTGCTGAAAAAAAAACAGGTCATGGATATTGTACACGATGAGATTGAAGAATGAAGATTGAAAATTGAAGATCTAAAAGTGAGTCTATGCGCGGGGGTGAGAAGCAGACTGGGAGATTTGTTGGGTGTACTCGTGGATAGGATGGGTTTGGCGTATAATACCTGAATGAAAACCATTACTGTTTTTGGCGGTTCCCTCCCTCAACCTGGATCCGCCCCTTACCGGGAAGCCCAGCAGCTGGGAGCGCTGCTGGCGGAGTCCGGTTTCGCTGTCCAAACCGGAGGGTATATCGGCACCATGGAAGCTGTTTCCCGGGGGTCCTCAGAAGCCGGTGGACATGTCATCGGCGTCACCTGCGATGAGATTGAAGCCTGGCGCCCGGTGGCTCCTAACCGCTGGGTGGCTCAGCAAAAGCGCTGCCCAACGCTGAGAGAGCGGCTCTATGTGTTAATTGATGAGTGCGACGGTGCGATTGCCCTTCCAGGCGGGATTGGCACGCTGGCGGAGATCGCCCTGACCTGGTCCCAATTACAGATCAAACCCAAAGACACCAGGCCTTTCATCCTGCTTGGCCTGGGCTGGGCAAGGACCCTGGAAACTTTTACCTCCGAACTGGGTCTTTACATCCCCGAAGCTGACCAGAAGCGGATCCTCACAGCTCCAGATCCAACCACCGCACTGCAAAAATTACAAGAACAACTCTTATGACAGCCATCAATCCAGCCAGGCTGAAAATTCAAACTGCTGAGCTGGGGGAACTCGTCGGCCAGGCGGAAATATTTGTCCCCCGGCTGCATGAGATGCTGTTTTTTTACAGCGCCCGAGTCCGGCAGACTGACCTCTCCACAACCCTCCTCACTCTCCGGACTTACCAAGTCCCAGAACCTGTCATCCAGGCCCTGGAACGGGAAATTGCAGAACGGCTCGAAGGAGACGCCGAGGTAGGATATTCCCTGGCGGACGCCCTGTGGAGGGAACGCTGGGTGGAATTCCGCCGGCTGGCAGTCCATGTGCTAGGTATCTTGCCGACTGAAGAACCCAATCGAATTCTGAGAAAGATCCGGGATTGGCTGGAAAAGTGCAATTCCGAAGGTATCCGCCGTATGATCCTGACCGAGGGAATGGCCAGGCTGGCAAGTGAAAAACCAGACCAGAGCATACACTTTCTGGAGGAGTTGATCAACAGCGGCTCAAAAGAGAGCCATCAGGCGGCCCTTTTCGGATTGGAATCCTTCGCAAAAAATCCCTCTTACGCTAATCTGCCTGTTCTCTTTGGCTTATTATCACAGATCCTGCTGCGAGAAGAAATCGGGTTAGTGAAAGAAATTAGCGCACTGCTGCTGGCCTTGGCATCCCGCTCTGAACAGGAAGTAACCTTTTTCTTGATCAAGCAGCTGGTCCCGGCATCTAAACCACGGATCTACCGGGTGATCCGCCAGGTAATGCGCCAACTATCTCCAGAGAATCAACACTTGCTGCACGAGAAGATGGAATCCCAGATAAAATTGAAGACTGAAAATTAGGAGTTTTACACGGCACAGGGTCCTAACACTGGACAGGCACAGGGGGCCATCCTTGACAAGGAGAGGAGGAAGTCCTATACTGTGCTTGACAAGCAAAATTGCACGGGGAGCCTAAAAAAGGCTGAGAGGAGGACCAATGTCCTCGACCCGCGAACCTGATCCGGATCATACCGGCGGAGGGATGCCTGATTGAATTGACACTCCTCCAAAAAGAGGAGTTTTCTCTTTAATGCAAAGGAAGACCATGCGCGCAATAATTTTTGCTAACGGGGAATATCGAGATCCACTCCGGCCTCCAGTTTTTCTGGATACTGTCCTGGTAATCGCCGCTGACGGCGGAAGCCGGCATTGCCAGGCTTTGAAGGTCACTCCAAATATATTGATAGGCGATCTGGATTCCACTGATCCACACCTGGTGGCAAGTTGGGAGGAATCGGGCGTTGAAGTCATCCGACACCCGGCAGATAAGGACCAAACCGACCTGGAGCTGGCCCTGCTGCTGGCTCAGGAGCGGGGAGCCAAAGAAGCCTGGATCTACGGCGCTGTCGGCGGTCGGCTGGACATGACCTTTGGCAACCTGACCCTGCTGGCCCATCCCCTGCTGAAGATACCCGCTACCCTGATCTGTGGGAATGAGGAAGTTCATTTGCTGCGTCCGGGAGATATCCTGGAGCTGGATGGTGAACCCGGGGAAACTCTCTCCCTGCTACCCCTTCAACCGGGCGGCTCAAGGGTCTCCACCCAGGGATTGCAGTACCCCCTGGACAATGAGAAGCTAGAGTTTGGCTTGACCCGGGGAATCAGCAACCAGCTAACCGATCCCAAAGCCAGTATCAACCTGGAAAGCGGACTGCTGGCTGTGATCCACACCCGAAGATCTTCCTCTAAGGAGGTTTCTGATTATGAAACTGAATAAAATCACCCTGGTCATCACTGCCATCATCCTGCTGTCTGCGGCCTGCCAATCCAAAACCGACCAACCGCAGGTCCTGACCGTGATGACCCACGACTCTTTTGCAATCTCTGAGTCCGTAGTGAGTTATTTTGAATCTGAAAACAATGTCGAAGTCCAATTCCTGGAGGTAGGCGATACCGGCACAGCGGTAAATAAAGCCGCCCTGTCCAAAGGGAATCCCCTCGCAGATGTCTTCTATGGCGTAGACAATACTTTCCTCAGCCGGGCACTGGAGGAAGGAATATTCGAAGCCTATCAGTCCCCACTGCTGGAGAAAATCGATCCGGTTTTTCAGCTGGACACCACCAATCGGGCCCTGCCGGTTGATTTTGGTGATGTCTGCCTGAACTATCAAAAATCCTACTTTGAAGAACACGAACTGGCCCCGCCAACATCCCTGGAAGACCTGATCCGGCCAGCGTACAAGGACCTGCTGACTGTCCAGAACCCGGCCACGTCCTCCCCGGGGCTGGCTTTCCTGATAACCACGGTAGGCTACTTCGGCGAGGAAGGCTACCTGGAGTATTGGGAATCCCTGATGGAGAACGGCGTGGAAATCGTTAACGACTGGGAAACCGCCTACTACAGCGCATTCAGTCAGGCTGGCGGTTCGGACCCTATCGTAGTTTCCTATGGCTCCAGCCCTCCTTTTGAGGTGCTTTTCGCGGAAGAACCTTTGGATGAACCGCCCACCGCTGCAGTCACATCCCCGGGGACCTGCTTCCGTCAGATCGAATTTGTGGGCATCCTCAAAGGAACAGAAAAACGGGATCTGGCGGAAAAATGGGTCGATTATATGCTCTCCCCGGCTTTCCAGGAGGATATCCCGCTCAATATGTACGTCTTTCCGGTCAACAGCCAGGCCGAGCTGGAAGTGACCTTCCAGAAATATCTTGAAGTGCCGGAGATCACCGCAGATGTCACTCCGGCCATGATCGCAGAGGGCCGGGAGCGCTGGATCAACGACTGGACCAAAACCGTGCTCCGTTAAACAGCTGAGGATCACCCTGCAGAACATTGCCTATACGTAACATTATGGCCCAAAACAATCGCACCAGCAGCAAGTCTCCCCGGCTCCTCTTATGGCTCCTCCCGGTCGCCTTTATGGGGATCTTCTACTTCTTCCCGTTGGGCAAGATCACCCAGCTCAGCTTCTCCCGCGGAGAAGCCGGCCTGTGGGGTGCACTCAGGGAAACATTGTCCTCACCGTCCATCACAAAGGTGATCGGCTTCACATTTAAACAGGCAGCCCTCTCTACCCTGCTGACCCTGGTAGTGGGGCTGCCGGGGGCTTACTTATTTGGACGCTATACGTTCTGGGGGAAAAAACCCCTTCGAGCTCTGACCGGTGTGCCCTTTGTGATGCCTACCCTGGTAGTAGCTGCCGGATTCTACGCCCTGCTCGGCCCCACCGGCTGGGTCAACTCCCTATTGATGAAGAGGTTGGGTTTGGAATCCCCGCCGATCCAGTTTGTCAACACCTTTGGGGCTATTCTCACCGCCCATGTTTTTTACAACATCACCATCGTGCTCCGCGTGGTGGGAGATTATTGGAGCCGCCTTGATCCCAGACTGGAAAGCGCCGCCCGTGTGCTGGGTGCGGGGCGCTGGGCGACCTTGTGGGAAGTCACCCTGCCCCTGCTGCTGCCTGCCCTGGCGGCGGCCGCCCTGCTGGTGTTTATCTTCGACTTCACTTCCTTCGGCGTGGTGCTGGTATTGGGCGGCCCAACCTTTGCTACCCTGGAAGTAGAAATTTACTACCAGACCATCAGCCTTTTCAACCTGCCAGCTGCCGCCACCCTGTCTCTGCTTCAGGTGGGATTCACGCTGATCCTGACTATCATTTACACCCGCCTGACTGCCCGCATCCAGGGGTCAACCCGGCTTTCCTCCCGGGGCAGGACCCAGCGTCCGCTGGCCAGCCGGCCCAGCCGGCTGCTGGCCGGGCTGCTGATCGCCTCCCTGGTGATATTCCTGCTCAGCCCGCTGGCAGCCCTGGTAGGCAAATCCTTCACCGGCTCTGATCCCGGCGCTCCCCTGACCCTGGCGTTCTACCGCAGCCTGGCCAGCCGGCCCAGGGAATCCCTGTTCTACGTGCCGCCATCGACTGCTTTGGGAGTTTCACTGGGCTATGGGTTGATCACGGTCTTCCTGGCTTTGGCGCTGGGATTACCGGCAGCCTGGTCCCTGTCCAAAATAGAACTGACGTTCATTGACAAGATCCTCGACCCGATCTTGATGCTGCCGCTGGGGACCTCGGCAGTTACTCTCGGGCTGGGTTTCCTGGTAGCGCTGGATCAGCCGCCCTTGAATTTAAGGACCTCACCCCTCCTGGTGCCTATCGCCCATACCCTGGTGGCCTTTCCTTTCGTGGTCCGCAGCTTAACCCCGGCCCTGTCCAGCATCCAGCCCAAACTGCGGCAGGCTGCCGCGGTGCTGGGAGCTTCCCCCCGCCAGGTGGTCCGGGAGATCGACCTCCCCCTGGTGGGGCGAGCCCTGTTGGTATCCGCTTCCTTTGCCTTCACCATCTCCATCGGCGAATTCGGAGCCAGCTCGTTGATCACCCGTCCGGAATACCCTACCGTGCCGATCGTGATCTACCGCCTCTTAGGAAGGCCAGGCGCCTCGAACTTTGGCCAGGCCATGGCCCTGAGTGCCATCCTGATGGGCGCCACCCTGGCCGGCATGATGCTGATGGAATATTTCCGGGTTGGGGAAGTGGGAGAGTTCTGAGGAGGGCTGGTGTTTACTTATCTTGACTGGGAAGGCGGATATGATAGAATAATTTTCGCTGGGGGCGTGGTGTAGCGGTTAACATGCGGCCCTGTCAAGGCCGAGATCGCCGGTTCGAATCCGGTCGTCCCCGCCAGCAAGAAAGAACCACTTCTTTGGAAGTGGTTCTTTCTTCTTAAGAGTTAAGAGGTAATTTCCTCCAAATTGGGAAGCCAATCAGTCAAATTTAGGGTATGCTTAAATGAAGTTAAATTCTTCCGTATATTTAAAAGGAAATCCTAGTGATCTCGTCACTCCAGCGCATCCTGGAAATCACCGCTTATGTCCTAGGTGGATTAATCGTCTGGCTGATCCTCATCCGAATTGTCCGCAAGCTGTTCCATTTCCCAGCCCCGGCCTTTATCGGGATTTTCCTGGACAGTGATCTGCGGCGGGGAATGCAGCCCGCAGAGGATTTCATTCGAGCTGCCGGGATCCAGCCTGGAATGCGCATCCTGGAGATTGGCTGCGGCAGCGGTGCTTACACGACCTTTACAGCCCGGGCTGTCGGTCCGAAAGGAAAAGTAGAAGCACTCGATATCCAGCCCGCCATGCTGGCTCAGCTGGAGAAGAAGCTCGCCCATCCAGCATATCTGGACATCCAAAACATCACTCTTCACCAGGCCAGCGCTGATGAGCTGCCCTTCGGGGATGGGGAACTGGACCTGGTTTACTTGATCACAGTGCTCCCTGAGATTCCTGACCAGGCCCGGGTGCTGGCTGAAATCCATCGGGCATTAAAACCGGGTGGGATCCTGGCTGTTGCCGAACTGATCATCGACCCGGATTATCCACCGAAAGCAACCACCACCCGGCGCTGCCAAAAAGCTGGTTATTTGTTGGAAGATATCAGCGGAAACTTCTGGAGCTATACAGCAAGATTCAGGAAGCCCGACTGACAATGCCGGGAAAGTGGTTACCCTCCGGCTGCTATCAAATTAGAAATATCAAGTTATTCCGCTTTCTGTAATATTTTTAGAGGTCATTTCGTTCCTATACTGTTAGGAGGCCAAGGATATTCAGACATTTTTCGCTCAAAGGTGACAATTGATGAGTTTTCAGTCATCCTCTCAAAGCAGATCACCGATCAGGATCGCAAGTGGAGCTAAAAACCTATCCATCAAGGTAACCTGGAGGAAAACCATGCATCTCTCAAAAAGAACTCTTTTCTTGTCAGCCCTTTTTATGATCTTGTCTCTGATCGTGTCTGGCTGTACCCTGCCGGGAACGGGCGGTCCCCCACCCTGTTCGGCCGAGTTTTTGATCACGTCAATCAATGATGCCAACAGCAATGGTCCGGGCATAGATGTGATCGACCTGGAGGCAGGGTGTGTCTATGAACTCGGAACTGTGGACAACACGGTGGACGGCAACAACGGCACCCCAACCATCACCAGCTCAATCGTCATCAATGGCAATGGCGCCACGGTCCGCCGCAGCACCAGCGCCCAGAAAGCCGCCATTCGTCTCTTCCACATCTCTCAGGGAGGTGAGTTGACCCTCAACAACCTCACTCTGCATGACGGCCTGGGCATGGAGCCGGTTGATGTCACAGACACCATCCGCAATTCAGGTGGGGCGATCTTCAACTACGGGACGCTCACTGTTAACAACAGTGTCTTTGACTACAATCGGGCCAAAACACACGGCGGCGGAATCTTCAATGCCGGCGCTATGACTATCAACAACACCTCTTTCCAGAACAACGGGGTGAATATCAGCAATCAGCCCAATGAAGC
This sequence comes from Chloroflexota bacterium, assembly GCA_011039385.1. Taxonomy (GTDB): domain Bacteria; phylum Chloroflexota; class Anaerolineae; order Anaerolineales; family UBA11858; genus B10-G9. The sequence goes on from DRBO01000118.1 coordinate 11,463, forward strand.
CGGGGGAGCCATCTGGAATAACGGGACTGCGACAATCACCAACAGCACATTTGTAGGCAATATCGCCAGCCTTTCAGGTGGTGCCATTACCAACGCCTCCGGCGCTGCGATGACCATTACCAACAGCACGATATCCGGCAATTCCACGACATTATCCATCAATGACAGCGGTGCGGCAATTGCCAATACAGGCAACCTCACCATCAGCTTTTCCACAATCGCACAGAACACAGGCACCTCCACAGGAGCACTCTATTCCGCTTCCAACACACTGGAAGTTTACAGTTCGATCGTGGCAGATAACCCGGGAGGTGACTGCAGCTATCCGCCGACTAGCATGATCCTGGGCATGAACATCAACGGTGATGGGTCTTGCGGGGGGATGGTCACTGACGATCCCCTGCTGGGGCCATTGGCGAACAACGGCGGACCCACCCTGACCCACAGCATCGCGCCCAACAGCCCGGCCAGAGACACTTCCTTTGGCCTCTGCCCACCGACCGACCAGCGGGGTGAAACTCGGCCGCATGGATCAGAATGCGACCTGGGATCCTTTGAATTCAACGGGGTAATTCCAGCCCAGGATACCTCCCAGATCAGCGGGATCGTTTACAACGATATCAGCGCTGACGGGGTGATCGACTCCGGGGAGGGACCCCTGGCCGGCGTTGAACTTGTCCTGGCCAGCGGCACCTGCGCTGCCCCGGGAGTCACCCAGACAGCCCTCACCGCAGGGGACGGGAGCTACCAGTTTGAACTCATTCCGCCCACCGCAGGGACGTACTGCCTGAGCATCGACCCTCTGACCCCGCCCAACGACACCATTCTCATCCCGGGCGGTTTCACCGTACCCGCACCCGGCCAGATCGAGTTCACCCTGACAGAAGGCGAAGACCTGGCGAACCAGAATTTCGGCTGGGAATACCAGTTTGCGCCCGGCTCCGAAGAAACGGGGCTGGTGATCACCGAAGTGGTCCTCAGCGCCACCACCATCCCTGTGGATAGCTGGGTTGAAGTTGAGGTCACGGTGGAGAACCAGGGTGCCAGCCCGGTCAGCGGCTATGACGTTGTCCTCATCCCCCACTACGGTTGGGGTCCTCCCAACCCGGGCGGCTTTGAGGCTATCCCCAATCTGGCGCCGGGTGAAAGCCATACCATCAACTTCTCTCCCGGTGTTTTATACGGCAATATCGGCACTTTCACCCTGCGAGTGCTGGTGACAGACGACTGGTATGCCCTGGGGGATCCAGACTCTACCGGCACCGCCGGCGACCTGGAGGACCTCACCATCACCGTTCAGGGAGTCGACCTGGTGATCACGGATGTGACCTTGAGCGCCACGACCGTGCTGACTGGCGAGTGGGTCACCCTGGATGTCACGGTAGAGAACCAGGGCAACCTGACCGCTTCCGGTTATGACCTGGTGATCATCCCCCACTATGGCTGGGGCCCACCCAATCCTGCCGGACTGGAAGCCCTTCCGGTCATGGCGCCAGGGGCCAGCCATCTGGTTGCCATCACTCCCGGGATCATTTACACCACTCCGGGAACATTCACCATCCGGGCTCTGGTGACCGATGACTGGTACGCGCTGGGGGACCCGGATTCCACCGGCACCGCCGGGGATTACCTGGATACGAATATCACAGTCATCGCCCCCACCCCGACTCCGCCGCCGGCAATGGGCAAGATCGGCGGTTATGTCTGGGAGGATACGAATGGGGACGGTGATAAGGACAGGAATGAGGACGGCCTCTATAATGTGACGGTTAACCTCCAGAACGGTCCTTGTGGTTCAAAGGCTGTTGTCGGCCGGACTACCAGGACGAATGACAAAGGCTTCTACGTCTTCACGGACCTCGACGCCGGCACCTACTGCGTGTATGTGGTGATCATAATAAATCCTACCGTAGCGCCCCCAACCTCCACCACGCCCACACAGTACACGGTCAAACTTAACGCCGGCCAGGAGCTGTATTACAACTTCGGTTTCCAACCGCCCAAATAATGGCTGGTAATCGATAATTATTGAGTGTAAACAAGGGCGGTTCGCTGAACCGCCCTTGTGATTTAAGGGACCGGCCAGGAGGACTAGTCAGGTATTTGATCTCTTTCTCCATTCCAGATTCTTAATCTATAATGATTAACAGCTGATCGCGTTAGTGCTGGAGGATCCCCGCGCCTGGACAGGTACTGAATCCTGTCCACTCTAAGATTGGGGGGTAGCAGCACTACCCCATAAACACCCCTCCCCTTGGACTCTGGAGGTTAGCATGGATCTTCTGGCCGATCTGCTGACCGCTTCGAGAGCAGTAATTGTCCTGTTTATACTTTATGTTGGTATAACCCGCGGCGAGGA
>DRBO01000037.1 GCA_011039385.1 Chloroflexota bacterium
AGAATATCCAGACCGGCTTGAAGATCAATATCTCCTGGCAGACCTGGTACCCAGCCTGCTCCACCACCCCCTGGCAGCTGGAAGGGGTCATCAATACCCTGCAGACTATGGGTTACAAGAACCTGGTTGGTGTCCACAATGATACCGTAGTGGTCGACACCAGCGACGGGGAGTTCAATAACAAGCACAAGGCTGTCACGGACCAATACGGGATCCCCTGCTTGTATCTCTACAACCAGGAATTCGAGTGGATTGAATTCACTCCCAAAAACCACAAGTACCTGGTCCTGGACCAGGTTTACAAAGATGGGGTTTTCATCCCCAAGGCGCTGCTGGGAATGAATATCATCCAGCTGCCCACTGTCAAGACCCATGTGTTCACCACCATCACCGGAGCGATGAAAAACGCCTTTGGCGGGCTGTTACATCGCGAACGGCACTGGACCCACTCCGTAATTCACGAAACTGTTGTGGACCTGCTGGCCATCCAGCAGGAGATCCATCCCGGGATCTTCGCTGTGATGGATGGGACCTTCGCCGGCGACGGCCCCGGCCCCCGCGCCATGCGCTGGCATGAGAAGGACATCCTGCTGGCATCCGCAGACCAGGTGGCCATTGATGCCATCTCCGCCAAACTACAGGGATTCAATCCCATGGACCTGCGCTTTATCCGCCTGGCGCATGAACATGACCTCGGTGTCGGAGATCCCGACCAGATCGAGATCATCGGCTACGATATCAATCAAGAAAAATCCTGGAACTTCAAACGCGAGGACACCTTGGCCAGCAAGGGCCAGCACATGATCTACCACGGCTGGCTGAAACCCTTTGAGAAGATCCTGCTCCAGAGTCCGCTGGTGCCCTGGTCCTACTTTGCCAGCAATTTCTATCACAATGTCTACTGGTACCCCTTCGTAGGCCGCAGGCGGGTGGAAGAAGCCCTGAAAACCAAATGGGGCCAGCTTTTCAAGAGCTATGGCGATGGAAAAGTGGTCATGCCCGGCATGGAGCGGAAAACCGTGCTCCAGGCGCTGGCGGGGATCCTGGTGGGAATCGGGGTCCTGATCGCCCTGCTGATTGCCCTGCTCTAATCCATCACAATTATGGTAGATAGGATCAGGGATAGATCCCTGATCAGAAGGCATTGTATGGCTAAACAATCGAGAATGCTACTCCTCCTGGCAGGGCTGTTAGTGGCAGCCTGCAACCGCTCGGGAAGTCAAACGGACCTGTCTCCGACCCTGACAGAAAGCGCACTGGCCACAGCTGCAGATGCCGTTATCCAGCCTACGGTACCACTCAACCCAACCAGCAGCCCACCCCCAGCCAGCGAAACACCACAGCTACCCCAACCATCTCCAGCCGTTGACATCACCCTGGCAGGAGACCCTTTCCCGCTTCTGCCAGCCGGATACGAGATCTCCATTCAGGAAGTCGCCCTGGTCACCCCGGATTTCGGGTGGGGACTTGCCCCCGGAGAAGGAGGCATTTATCACATCCTCCGCACAGATGATGGCGGGGAAACCTGGAGAGAAATCACTCCCCCCCAACCATTAACACCTAACTCATCCTGGTTATATCCAAGCGTTGATTTTTACGACCCGGACACAGGGTGGGCGTCCTACTCTGGGACTGATCTAATCTGGTCCACCCACGATGGCGGACGTACCTGGCAGCCCACTCGCCTTGAATATACTGCTTATCTGGGAGGGCTGATCCACAGCCTGGATAAAGATCGGATCTGGTTTTTCCAGTTTGTGGATGGGGGGATGCAAAAAGTGAACACCGTCCTCTACAGCTCCCAGGACGGGGGACACACCTGGACAAAAGTGCTCGACCCATTTTCAGACGCGGTCATCCAGGGCTTTGATAAAACCGGAGTGGATTTTTATGACGCCCAATATGGGTGGCTGACACGATTTTTCCGGGGCGTTACCCCCCAAATCTCATTGGAAATCACATCAAATGGTGGTTCGACCTGGGAATCCCTGGAATTGCCTTCCCCGCCGTCCGGAATCGATGTGTTCTCAACCTGCGCCTGTGGTTTATATGACCCCCACCTGGACTCAAAAACAGCTGGCAGCTTTCGCTTGACCTGCCAATGTGGGTCTGCCGAAAACCCCTTGATCAAAAGTTATCTGTACCAAACCTTTGATGGCGGGAACAGCTGGGAGATTGTCTCTATTCCAGAAGGTGAGTTGCTCCACATCTCAGCGGGAATCTACTATGTCATCAGCCAAGAAATCTACAGGACTGAGGATAGAGGAGAAAACTGGGATTACATCAAAACTGTCAACTGGGACGGTCAGCTCAGCTTCGCGGACAAACTGACCGCGCTGGGCATTGCCTTCTGCCAAGAAGATGATGGATCTGCTCTGGTGAAAACAAAAAATGGCTGCGCGACTTTCCAGCTCATCGAACCAAAGCTGCTGCCGAGCTTTACTGTGCGCTGAGAAGAAAATCAGGGATCTGGTTCCTCTAAAGAATAATGAAAAAAGGGCTGTGCGATCCACAGCCCTTCCTTATTTAAACCCCACTAACACAATTATTCCGGAATGCCCCAGATAATCACAGATCCGCTTTTATCCGAGGTGGCCAGATAACGCCGATCGGGACTGATCGTAACTGCCAGCAGGTCGAGCCCCAGATCCAGATCAATTTTTTCTCCTGATGGTGGATACCAAAAAGATGCGGTCGTGGTTTCCACACCTGAAAGCGCGTAGATCAGCCTGCCTCTGCTGGCATAAGCGATATCGTAATACCCCGGATCTTCTCCAGCCGAGCCAAGGTAGTCTCTCTGGTCCCAGGTAACTGTACTGATCAATGAAATATAACTCTGCCTGGCGCTGGACACGGCTACCTCAGAGCCAAAAGGATGCAGGGCAATCTCAGTGTATCCATACTCCGTGAAAATCGCCCAGCCAGTTTTTACACTCCAGATCGTTGAAACATAGGTTCCGGGTGGGACAAAATAGGTCACAGCCATATTCTTCCCATCCAGATCAAAGTGCAGGCTTTCCTCCTCCATTGTCCCGTTGATATAGATCTGATAAATATCTTCTCCAGAAGTGAGATCTACCAGGGTCAGCGTTGTTCCCGGATCAACCGCCTCTGCCTCAACTATCAGCCGGCCATCAGGTGACAATGCGGCCAATTGGTTTTTGCCGTTAAATTGGGCTGTCTCTTCCCCACTTGGCAGTTGATGAATCGTCAGACTAGTACCATCCAGCGCAGCGATCGTGGTGCTGTCCGGATTGAAGTAGATCCGCTGTCCCCCTTCCAAGCGAAAGATCTCTTCCCCTTTCCCCAGGTCATAAAAGATATCCTCGTGGATCTGCTCTCCAGCCGGGACGCGCATCCGCAGAAAGCGCCCATCCGGTGAAAATTCAAGATCGATCACCTCGGGCAGCGAAATTGAAGCCAACTCCTCCACCCGGCCAAGGGTCTGGTAATTCAGCAAAGCCAGGTCTGGAGGAAGAAAAGGCCTTGGGGTCTCAGTGGGAAGCGGTGCAGGTGTGATGGTTTCTGTAGGCAGGACAATCGTCTCGGTTGGTAAAGGCTCAGGAGACGGTATCTGCGTGGTGGGTATTGCCGTGGGAATTGCTGATGGCTCCACCGCTTGGGTTTCCTGTTCAACGCATCCGGATGCGACTGCCAGGAGGAAAATTGCAGCAACTAGATTGATTCTTCTCATTGTCGACCTCCAGGTCATTACTATTTTATACAAAAACCCGGGTTTTGGGCGTTTTTGGTCAATGCTCACAAGAAAGCCCCGGTCCCTTGCAGGGACCGGGGCTTCGATTCATAAGATCCTGGAGACTTTACTTAACGCAACAAACTCAGATATTCCCCCAGATCCTCGACTTCCTCAAAATGCCAAGTCAGGTCGATCACCCTGTCCTGCTGCTCTTTGTCCAGGACTTCCGCCGCATTGGCGCGGAACTTGGACACGATCTCTTCGTCGCTCATTGGGTTCTGAGGTGAACCCTTGGCGTGGTCAACCTGGGCTGTATATGATTGACCACCATTGTCCGTGATGGTTACCCGGGCTCGTTTGACACCCGGGAACATGGCGTCAATTTCTGGATCCGCTACCACCTTGATCTTGCCCAGCAGGTCCCAGATGCGTGGGTCCTTCAATTTCTCATCATTAAAGGAGGAGGGCAGCACATTCCCATCCGCCACCGCCGCGGCTACTACGTAGGGCAGGCTGTGATCAGCTGTCTCCTTGGTGGTGGGTTTATACTTACTGGGGTCGGAAAGGATATCCGCGCCGCGCACGGTGGTTTCCACCAGGATCTCAGTGATATCCTCAGCTGCCAACCTGTGTTCCCGGCAAACCTGCAGGGCAGCGCTGATGGGCTGATGGGTAAGAGCCTCGGTGGGGAAAGCCTTATAGGCACACTGGGTGATCATGAATTCCTCTCCCAGATTCCTCAGGGGCCATTCCGGACGCCATTCCACGCTGTTGATGACTTCAAAAACCCCTTCCTTCCCCTCAAAAACTTCCACTGGACCGGAATATCCTTCCCTGGCCATCAGGGCAGCGATCACTCCAGCCTGGGACGCCAGGGGAGCTGCGGTGTTTTTCATGTTTGTCAAATGCCCGGCTACCACGCCGCCCAGGGTGAAGTGGCTGCTGGCGCTGATGCCAGCCGCCGCCATCATCTGGTCCAGGTCCAGGTCATACATCCTGCCCGCTACGTAGGGGCTGACAAACTGGATCAGGGAGGCATGGTGCCAGCCGATCTCCCGCACACCGGGATGGGCTGCGTGGCACCAGCGCAGGGTCAGCTCATAGGCGATCAAAATTGCCACCAGGGCATCCTGGCCGGTTTTCCCGTTCGCTTCCGCCGCCGCCAGGGCGGCGCCGATGATATCGGAGGGATGGGCCGGATCCTCCTCCCAGTAAATATCGTTATAATCCATCGCCCGGGTTAACAAGCAGTTCATCAAAGCGGCATTCGAGGCATTGGTTTTTGCGTCCTTGCCAATTACAGTAGCTTCTGGGGTACCGCCCATCTTCTCGATGAAACGGTACATCATCTCCATATCTTCGTTGTTGACCGCGGCCAGGGCACAGCCCACGCTATCCAATAAAAAGCGTTTGGCTTCCCAGACTGCCACCTCGGGGATATTCTCAAAATTCAAATCCAGGGTAAACCGGGCTATTTTCCCACTTAAGGAACTCATATTCACTCCTTTGACCTGACAGCTGTCCTACAGTCGCTCAGCCACCGCATTGGCCACATCAAGGGTCGAGCTTTCCCCTCCCATATCATAGGTGCGGACCTTGCCTTCCAGGATTACCCCGGCGATAGCAGCTTCCAGCGCCTTGGCCATCTCGGTTTCACCCAGCCAATCCAACATCATCTTGGTGGTCAACAGCATGGCATGGGGATTAGAGACATATTTGCCGGCGTACTTGGGTGCGGATCCGTGAGTGGGCTCAAATACAGCCAGTTCATCCCCGATATTGCCGCTGGAGGCAAAACCCAGGCCGCCCACCAACTGAGCGGAAAGGTCCGAAACGATGTCGCCAAACAGGTTCCCGGTGACCATAACTCCGTAATTCTCAGGATTCTTGAGCAGCCACATCACCTGGGCATCGATATTGGTTTCCCAGAGCTCGATCTCTGGGTACTCTTTCTGGATTTCCCGCGCTACCCGGACCATCATGCCGCTGGTTTCTCGCAGTACATTGGGCTTTTCCACCAGGGTAACTGTCGGGTAGCCATGTTTGTGAGCATACTCAAAGGCCCGGCGGATGATCCTGGTAGCACCCCGCAGGGTCACTACCCGGACGGTCATAGCCATCTCATCTCCCGGAACATCATCAAAATTACCCAGAGCGGATGAATATTTCTTCATCATTTCTCTGAGCTCGTCTTCCACAGGGAAATATTCCACGCCGGAATAGAGGCCTTCAGCATTTTCCCGGAAGACCACCAGGTCAATATTGTCGCGGTAATTGAGCGGGTTGCCGGGATAGGCTTTGCAGGGGCGCAAATTGTAGTAGAGCTGAAGCCGCTGACGCAGGCGCACAATCGGGCTCCGGTAGGTCAACCCTTTGCCCCGCAGTTCAGGGACCAGCTCTGCCTGGGCCTCATCCTTGGGTTTGGAAGTGATCGCTCCAAACAGTCCGCAATCCACGGTCTGGAGCAGATCCAGGGTGCGCTGCGGCAGGGCATCCCCTTCCGTTTTCCAGAATTCCCAACCGATATCCGCTGGTATGTATTCCGCGTCCAGTTTCAATTTATCGAGCACGATCCGGGCGGCGTCCATGACATCCACACCTATCCCATCCCCGGGCATCCAGGCGATTCGATATTTTGCCATAGTTTTTTCACTCCTTGAATTTGATCAGGTAAAGTGGTTTCATCTACTTGAACTCGGTCAGGCGCTTTTTTGTATAGGGAATCAATCCTCCGGCATTGAAAATCTCCATCACCGCATCGGGCAGGGGCGGGAAGCTGAATTCCCCGGCCTGGCAGGTGATCAAACCGTTTTCCAGGTCAATGCCGACCTGCTCGCCATTCTCGATCGCATCCACGGCCTCCGGGCACACAATGGCAGGGAGGGCGTTGTTCAAGCAATTGCGGTAATAGATGCGGGCGAAGGATTTGGCAATAATCGCACCCAATCTGGCTTCGCTGAGGCAGACCACCGCCTGTTCCCGGGAGGACCCGCAGCCCCAATTCGAGCCGCCCACGATCAAATCTCCCGGCTGGACCCCGCTGGCAAATTCCGGGTCCAGATCCTCCAGGGCATATTGAGGCATTTCCGCCGGTTCACTAACAGTATAAGTATATTTTCCAGGAAAGATCACATCAGTATTGATATTGTCACCATACTTCCAGACCCGCCCATTAATCTCTGCCATATCCTCTCCAAATCTTATAGGTTTGCAGGGCTCTCTATCGCTCCGGCAACAGCTGAGGCAGCCACCACAGCCGGACTGGCCAGGTAGACCTCACTTTCCTTGGTGCCCATCCGGCCCCGGAAGTTGCGGTTGGCAGTGCTGATGGACACTTCCCCCACAGCAGGCACACCCATATGGTTGCCCATACAAGGACCACAACCCGGGCTTTCTATCACAGCGCCAGCTTTCAGGAAGGTCTCTAAATAGCCAGCCTGCATGGCCGCCAGATAGACTTCTTCCGAAGCGGGAATGACGATCATGCGCCTGTCTTCGGCAATCTTCCGGCCTTCCAGCACCTCCGCCGCCGCGGCCAGATCATCCAGCCGGCCGTTGGTGCAAGTGCCCAGAAAAGCCTGGTCAATTTTCCTCCCGCGAACTTCTGAGAGAGGTTTCACGTTGTCCACCGTGTGGGGACAGGCGACCATGGGCTCGATCTTCCCGGCATCATAATCAATTTCCAGGGCATAAGTTGCATCCGGATCGGGGTAGACAACATCATAATCCCGCCGAGCGCGGTCCTGCAGGAAATCAAATACCTTCTCATCCGGAGGGATATAGCTGTTCTTGGCGCCCATTTCCGCCATCAGGTTGGTCAGGGTCGCACGCTGACTGAGCGGTAGATCCTGGATGGCTTCGCCGTGCCATTCCACAGACATATACAGAGCGCCATCCGCTCTCATATCGCCGATGACTGTCAGAGCCAGGTCCTTCGAGGTCACACCCTCTTCGAGCTGGCCGGTAACAGTGATCTTCAGGCTCTCCGGCACGCGCAGCCAGAGCTGTCCGATTGCCCAGATGGAAGCCATTTCCGTGCGGCCTATCCCGGCTGCGAACGCGCCCATCACACCGGCATGTGGGGTATGGGAATCCGATCCCAGGACAACTTCTCCCGGTAGAGCCAGGCCCGACTCCACCAGGACCTGGTGGCAGATTCCCCGCCCTACATCATAGAAGTTCTGGATGCCCTGCTCGCGGACAAACTCCCGGATGATCCGGTGGTTTTCAGCGTGTTTGGTGCTCGGTGCCGGGGTCGCATGATCAAGGATCACAGCATGCATGTCCGGGTCAAATACCTTCTCCCCTCCCATGCGCTGGAACAAGCCGTAAATGGGGGCGGTATTGTCGTGGGAAAGGATAACGTCTGGCGTGATTTCCACGATCTGACCCGGCACTACCCCGTCCAATCCGGCTTTACGAGCCAATATTTTCTCTGCAAATGTTTGGGCCATAAAAAAATCCTGTCCTGATCCGCTGGCATGAAGGATAGATCAAACTTCCAGCCGGCTCTTAAAAGGTAAAAAGGTCATAAAATCAGCGTGATGAACGATGTAAGCTTCCGTGGAGCGCTTCACGAGGTTGCCCTCACCAGCGTGGGCGGCAATAATATGGCAGACCTCCGGAGGAACTCCGCAGCTTTCCGCCAGGGAGACGCCCGAGAAAGGATGGCGCAGGTATTTGCCATAGAGTCCCTGAAAGGAATCCCCATTTTCGTCCAACTCATATTCCAGAAGCTTGCCGACATCGGCCAGGATGGCACCAGCGATGACCACATCCAGGTCGATAGGCAGATCATCCCCGAAGAAGTCGATCATTTTCAAGGCGCTCTCCCGGGCGACATGCACCACACAGCGTTTATGAGCCATGAAACTGACCTTCAAGTCCGGTCCAGCCAGCAGCGTGAAAGGAATGCGCTGGAGATCCTCAGCTGATAAAACGCTTCTCTCCAGAGCCACCTCCCAGGTCTTGGTGGTCGCTTCCCTCAGTTCCTTCCCCTTGATCCAGGCCAGCTCCGGCCAGAGCACATTGATATCCATATCCCTCTCTCCTCTACTTGATCACCTGGCGGACCACGTCGATCACCGTGCCGTCGACCCATTTGATAGCCGCGATCACACGCTCTCCCAGCTCTACAGGCTCCGGGACACCACAGATCTTTTCAGCTTCCTCTTTCAGTGCTTGGATGGTCGTGATGGGCAGCTTCGAGTTTTTTGTCTTGTCAATCAGGTCCACCCTGCGAGGATTGATGGCGATGCCCCGCTCGGTGACAATCACGTCAATCAACTCACCAGGGCCACAGATGGTGGTGACCTCATCGCGGATGATCGGGATCCGGTCCCGGAAAAGCGGGATGGGCAGGATCACTGTCTTGCTGAAAAGGCAGTTCTGCCAGCCGCCGATGCCGTGGAGCAAATAGCCGTCCGAGTGCGTGACCACATTGGCATTGAAACTCACATCCACTTCGGTAGCGCCCAGGATCACCACGTCAACGATGCCAGCGAAGTTGCCCTTGCCGTGGTAGTTATAACTTGTGAACGGGCTGGTATCGACATGGTGGGGGTTTTCGCGCATTGAACGCACGCCTGCCAGGTCAAAGGTTTGCCCATCCAGGATGTAGTCAATCAGGCCTTCTTCCAGCATGTCCACCAGGTACTGGTTGCTGCCGCCCCGGGCAAAGCGGGCTTTAATGCCCTTCTCACGCATGATCTCCCCGAAATAGTTGCCGATGGCCAGGGATGTCCCCCCTGCCCCGGCCTGGAAGGAAAACCCCTCCTGAATGATGCCCACTTCATCGCAGAATTGTGCAGTCAGTTCAGCGATGTATAAGCGATCCGGGCTGCGGGTAATGCGGGTGGTGCCGGAGACAATCTTCTCCGGGATGCCAATTTGATCCACTTCAACCACGTAATCAACATAATTGCCCTGGATCTGCCAGGGAACGCAAGGAAAGGGCACCAGGTTATCAGTTACCACGATCACCTTATGCGCGTACTGGGAATCTGCCAGGGCGAAGCCCAGCAGGCCGCAGGCCGATTCGCCGGATAACCCATTTGCATTGCCAAAAGGGTCAGCTGTTGGAGCAGCGATGACAGCGATATCAATGACCACTTCCCCATCTTGAACAGCCTGGTAGCGGCCGCCGTGGGACCGCAGGACGCCGGTCCCTCTCATTTTTCCCTGGGAAGCAAAACGACCCAGGGGGCCGTTCATGCTGCCCTCAATATGGTGAATAGTTCCATCCTCAAGGTATTCTATGATCGGTTCGTGGCAGGGAAAAGAAGCGGAGGGAAACCAGACCAAATCCTTCAATCCCATCTCAGAGGCGGCTTTGAATACCTGATTGGCTATCAGGTCCCCGTTTCGAAAATGGTGGTGGGTGGAGATGGTCATGCCGTTCTTAATCCCAGCTTTCTTGAGAGCAGTTTTCAGATCTTCCACACGCTTGTCGCCGTCAGAGGGATAGTTGGCGCAGCTGGGCAGTGGTGGAGCGTAGCGCCTGCCTTCTGTGATATATTTATGCACCCCCTGGAAAGGGATGACCGGCTTCCCATTTATCTCTTCCGGGATCATCCGTCCTACAGCGTTCTTCACGAATTTGGTCCCCATTTTAACTCCTCTCTACAATCCAGATGCTTCATCATCCGACTGGACTTCTTTCCAGTTCTCAGCCAGCAGTCCCGCGTCCAGGGCAGCATCAATGGTTTTTAATGCCCTGGCTACGACCGGTGGATCGATCATTTTGGATCCCAGGGAAACCACGCCCAATCCTTTTTCAGTCGCCTCATCGAAGGCCAGAACGATCTGGCAGGCTTTGTTAATTTCCTTTTCTGTTGGAGCAAAGGCTTTATGAATGACCTTGATCTGGCGGGGATGGATGCAGCCCATGCCGTCAAACCCCAGGGATTTGGATTCCAGGACAACCTCCCGGAGCGCTTCCATGTCAGCCACATCAGAGAAGACCGAATCGATGGCCTGGATGCCGGCGGCCTTGGCCGCGTTTACCAGCACATTCCTGGCATAAAAACTTTCCCGACCTTCACGAGTGCGGGCTGCTCCCAGATCAGCGGTATAGTCTTCCAGACCAATTGCCAAAGCGGCCACCCTCTCCGAGGCTGAGGCGATGGAGAAGGCATTCACCACACCCAACGCGCTCTCGATAATAGGCATGATATATACCGGATGGACGAGTCCGGATTCGGCAAGCAGGTCAGTGATTTTACGATCCACCTCCTGGACCTGAGCGGCAGTCTCGCATTTGGGCAGCAAGATCAGGTTGACATAATGCGGTACCACATATTCGAGATCTTCCAACCCCAGGGGGAGCTGGTTGATCCGCACCATCCGCTCCGCCCCGTAAAAATTGATTCCGCGCAGCGCGTTGCGCACCACCAGGCGGGCTTCGGTTTTTTTATCTGGCGCCACTGAATCTTCCAGATCCAGGATCACAGCATCCGGTTTGTGAATACCAGCATTCAACATCAGTTTAGGGGTGTTGCCAGGAAGGTACAAGCGGGAGCGCCGGCGGCGGTCTTTTGCTGTGCTGGATTGATTTTCTGCCAGCATGTCCAGTAAAAATTCTTCCCGGCTGTCCAGGCAGTTCTTGATCGCCGCCTCAATCCTGGCCGCCAGGACCAGCAGCAGCGCGCCCCGATCAGTGATTTCCAGGACCGCGTGTTCAACATGAAAAAAATTCAGGATCTCTGCAGCCAAATCCCGAATCGAGTTCTGGTAGAGCGCACCCACCTTGCTGTTAAGGATGATTTTGATTCCCCCGCTTTTTTTTATTTCCAGGGCTGCGTGACAATCGGAACGGACTCCAGGTCCTTGATTCCCTGCAATTCCTTTAGTGGCCAATTTACCCTCCCTGCCTGATCAAAAACCATAAAAAGAGATCAATAGACACAGCGAAGAAATAACCCGCTGGCTAAATCCTGTATGTAAGAAAAAATTATAACTTATAAGGCGATGGAGGACAATTCAACCAGACCTGTTCCTTCCCATTCCGGGAATGGAATTTTCCTCTCCTCAGGATAGCCAAAGTTTCTTGACACAGAACAGATGTTCGTGTATAATCACGACTAGCACAAATATTCTATTTTCTAGAGAGGCCAGGAGGTCAGGGTATGGCTCCGAAAGCCCAAAAGAAGTTAAAAGAACGTCATAAGCAAGTCCTGGACGTGATCCGGGAATACAGCGCTAAACACGGATACGCCCCCTCCTACCGGGAGATCTGTGCCCGGACAGATATCACCTCCACATCCATGGTAAATTACTACCTGGAACAGCTGGAAGAGATGGGCTATATCGAAAGGGTCGAGAACATTTCCCGCAGCCTGCAGATCAAGGAAGCTGCCCAGGAAAAGGTCAATCAGGTGCTCGGCAATGTCAAACAGGCTGTGGAGGAGATCTCCCGCTCACTGACCATACCTATTGTGGGACGGATCGTAGCCAGTGAGCCGGTGCCTATTCCGGAATCGGATTTCAGCCTCTTTGACGCTGAATCCAACATCCAGGTCCCTGAATCACTGATTCCCTTCAACATGCAGAAAGAAAACCTTTTTGCCCTGGAAGTGGATGGAGATTCGATGATCGATGCCATGGTCAATGACGGCGATGTGATCATCATGAAACCTGCCCGGGAAGCACGCAACGGTGAAATGGTCGCCGTGCGCATCAAAGATCAAAACCAGACCACTCTGAAGCATTTCTATCATGAAGGAGACCGGGTGCGGCTGCAGCCAGCCAATCCCACCATGGATCCTATTTATGTGGATTCCTCCTCTGACATTGAAGTTCAGGGCAGCGTAGTGCTGGTCATCCGCCAGCTATAAGCTTCAGGAGAAAGAGGGAACGCTTCACCCTCCTCATCTAGAGCCGCTTCTTCTCGGAGCGGCTCTTCCATTTAAGGACAGCCCCCAAATCCTGTCAGGTCAAGCTTTGTCCCGGGAGAGTACAGGGCTCCGCCGGCCTCTGGCACCTGGCTGTGGAGGACCAGAGGAAGCGGACCCGACAGGTCCGGGTTTCTGGTCAGGGACTGGTTTTGATTTCCCTCGGGTCCAAAGCTAACCCAGGCAACCACAAGGCCCTCACTGTCTTTGATTGTGACCAGATCCCCAGCGTTGTTCAAACCCAGGCTCCCGGCAGTAAAAATCTGGCTGCCCCCAAAAGCACCGCTCGGCTGCCCTCCCCCAAAGAGCACCAAACCGCATCCAGATCCCAGGGTTGTACCCTCCGGGAAGGTATAGCGGAGCCGGATTTCATCCCAGACCTGCCAGCCTGACAGATCCAGGACCTTTCCACTGACATTGACCAGCTCCAGGAACTCATCATCGTCCCAGCTTACTTGGCCATCCCCATTGCTGTCACCGAGAACGGGATCCGGATCAGCGAGGATTTCGTTGATGATGATCGCTGGGCCAGGAGTGAACGTCAAAGTCGGTTCAGGGGTGAAAGTCATCAACCCGGACGGGGTCTCTGTAGATGAAGGAGTGCACTGCGCTGTACCTGTTGGTGAAGTTGTAGCCGGATACATGGTTGAGGTGTTGGTGGAAGCAACCGTACCCGTGGAGCTGTTTGTTGCTGGGGGCGGCGAGGACCAGGTTTCCTCCATCGTTGGCTCCGGTGAACTGGTAGAAATTCCAGTGGGATCGGGACAAAGAGTAGCGGAGAGGATTGGAGCAGGTGTTGGAGTGGGTGATGGTGTGGGCGTTGTCGTTACTGAAGCGGTCAGTGATGGCGTCAAGCTCGAAGGCCAAGTACAGGCAAGCGTAGGGGATGCAGTCTCACTCTGCGTGGGTGTGCTTGTGCTCTGGAGGATCGGCGTTGAAGTGCAGGATGGGACCAGGCTGGGGAGGACCGTCCAGGGAGACGGCGTCGCAGAAGGAGAACCGGGAGTCAGGCTGAAAGTTGGGGAAGGCGATGGTGGATACGTTGGGGTGGCTGGCATGGTCGGCGGGGAGCGGTCCAGCCTGCCGGGAGAAGGAGAGGACC
>DRBO01000097.1 GCA_011039385.1 Chloroflexota bacterium
ACAGGAGAAGGTCAGAAAGCTGCTGGATGACATTGAGGAAATTGAAGCGGAAGAGGAAGCCAGATACGGAGACAAAGATTACCCAGAAGTTGGGGAAGGCAAAACAATAAACAAAGAAGCCTTACAAAAAACGGCTGACAAAATCAGCGAGAAGTTTAGAAAAGACCCCCAGAACAAAAAGCTGAAGAAAGCCTACCGGCAGGAAAACTTTACCTACCTGCAGGAGAAAGATCAATATCTCTGTCCTCAGGGAAAAGTTCTTTCCTATCAGTTTACAAAAGATGTCCCCAGCTACAACGGATATCAATCCACGCGCAGGGTTTACGGATGTGCAGATTGCGAGCGATGTCCGGTGAAGACTGACTGCACGAAGTCAAAATACAATCGCAGAATTTACATTGGCGTTGAGCTTCAGGAAATGAGGAAAACGGCCCGGGGTCTGCTCACTTCTCCTGAAGGAGTGAAGATGCGGCCTCAACGACCGATTGAGGTGGAAGCTGTTTACGGCAGGTTGAAAGGTAATTGGGGATTTCGGAGGTTCTTGAATACACATCCTTTTTCCTCAAATTTCACCCATTAAACTGAAAAAGGGCTGACTTTTCAGACAACCCCTGGCACTTTACAACTTCCTCTCCTATCGAGAAGTCTTCATCTTTAATAGATCTAGGACCTCGGTCAATACGACCACCGGAATGGGACCCAGTCCATGATTAAGACTTCCTCCCTGGATTTCTCCGTTTCTGCCCTTCTGATTAAGTGTTAAGATTAATGCACTGGGATTCCTGATTCTTTGCTATACTAAAAACCAGACGGCTATCGAAGGAGAAGACCATGAAACGTGTTCTGCCCTATCTCAGTCTCTTGTTGGTCCTGTCCATACTTACAGCTGGCTGCGGCGCAGCCGGAGGGGAGGTAATCACTCCGGAGACACTGCTCGCCAACGGGGTGACTCACATGGCCGCCCTGCCCGGTTTTGAGTTCCAGATCACCCAGGAAGGCCCGCAAGTCTACCTGGATGCTGATCAGAGCGTTCAGTTCAACGATGCGGTGGGCCACTATGTCTCCCCTGACAAGGCTCTGACCACTGTGACCATCACCGCCCTGGGCATGTTGACCGAGATCACCGTCATCAGCCTGCAGGACATCCAGTGGGCCAGCAATCCCCTCACGGGGGTGTACCAGGAACTTCCTGATGAATACCTTTTCAAACCGACCCAGTACCTCGACCCGGAAGCGGGCTTCTTCCCCAGCCTGGGGGACGGCCTGGCTGACCTGGTCCTCGTCGGCGAGGAAGAACTGGAAGACCTGCCCGGCTTAACCCTAACTCATCTCAGCGGCACCCTGCCCGGGGAAGTGATCCTCGAGGTCAGCAAGGGTTTGATCAGTGTTGATTCCATGCAGGGCGACCTGTGGATGGACACCTCCACCAATGAAGTCCACCGGGTCATGCTGACCGATACCTCTGGGGGTGAAGACGCCTCCTCGGTGTGGACCTTTGACTTCTGGAGCTTCGGCACAGTAATTCCGATCACGGCACCCTGAGGCTTCCCATGCGAAAATGGACTTCATCGCCGGGATTTAAAGTCGCGTTAATCGCAATCCCTATCTTCATTGGTGCCCTGGACCTGACCGTCGTTTCAGCGGTCCTGCCCCATGTTTTAATCGACCTCGATATCCCATTCCAATCGGGCATGGACAATGCCGCCTGGATCGTGACCGGTTACCTGCTGGCTTACAGCGTTTCCATGACTTTCATGGGCCGCCTGTCAGATATCCATGGGCGCAGAAAGGTCTACCTGGCGGCCCTGGTGATCTTTGGCCTGGGCTCCTACCTGGCTGCCGTGGCCCACACCTGGCCCACCCGGCTGGCCTTGCGGGCTTACTACCTGGTAGCCAGCGGGCGTCCAGACCTCAACTTCCTTTCCCTGTACATCCTCATCGCCGCCCGCATGATCCAGGCCTTCGGGGCCGGCACCATGGTTCCCGTAGGCATGGCCATGGTCGGTGACCTCTATCCGCTCGGGAAAAGAGCTAAAGCCCTGGGCGTGATCGCCGCGGTGGACACCGCCGGCTGGGTAGTTGGCCATCTTTACGGGGGGATCATCGTCCGTTTCTGGGACTGGCAAACCATCTTCTGGCTGAACCTGCCCATCGTGCTGGCAACCTGGGTGATGATCCGGTTCTTACTCCAGGAAAAGGAGCTCGCTGGAGATCGGGGATCCATGGACTGGCTGGGCGCGGCCCTGATCGCGATCAGCCTCTCGATGTTGAATATCGCGCTGGGAGCAGGGGGCGATACCTCCAACGCCGCCAGCCTGGAAGAACTGCAGGGGCTGCCGCCTTCCGTGGTCCCAGTTCTCTTAGCCGCATTGATTTTCCTCCTGCTATTCATCTGGCGTCAATCCAGGTCAAAATACCCCCTGGTCGAACTTTCCCTCTTTAAAAAAAGAAACTACTTACCGGCCAGCCTGGGCAACTTCCTGATTGGTGTGGCTCTATTTATCGCCATCGCCAACGTGCCGCTCTTTATCAACTCCCTGATCACCAGCAGCCCTGAACAGGGTGCCTGGGAGAGCGGCTGGATGCTCTCCGGTCTCACTGTGCCCATGGCGCTGGCGGCTGTACCCGGAGGATGGATCTCGGATAAACGCGGCTACCGCTTTCCGTCTCTGTTGGGTCTGATCATGGCTGTAGGCGGCTTTACCCTCATGTCCGGCTGGACCAGGGAAGTCAGTTATCTGGTCATGGGCACCCATCTGGCGTTCACCGGGATCGGGCTGGGCTTGACCATGGCGCCCATCGCGGCGGCAGTGATCAATGCCTCCCCGGCTGAACACCGCGGTACCAGCTCAGCCCTGGTGATCATTTTCCGCCTGGTAGGCATGACCGTGGGGGTTTCCGGAATCACCACCATCGGGCTGCGCCGCATGCAGATCCTCAGCACCCAGCTTATGCCCCTGGACGCCAGTATGGCCGAGATTGGCCGGGTAGCCACCGAGGTTGCGGAGCGGGTCATCACTGACAATTTCTGGATCGCCGCGGCGATCACTGCCCTGGCCTTGCTGCCGGTATTCTTCCTGAAAGCTCAAAAAGAATAACTCCATTTCTAAGAGTTCTCAGCATATAAAGTAGAAGAACCGCCCGCTTCGGGCGGTTTTCCTGCCAGGAACAACCCTGGCAAGTTTGCGGGACTTAATTTGACACCTTCACGCTATTTCTTTATACTGATAACACCTGATTTGAGAATTATTTGGGGTTGATCCAGCCCGGGATGGATTTATCGCCGGGTATTTCTTGAAAATTTTCATTGGGTTCCAGCCGGTCCAGAACAAAACTGCTGTACAATAGAAGGAAGCGCAAGCAACAGGGAGGAGTGCTATGTTCGAGGAGATTCAGCAGGCAGAGTCAGCCATCAAGGCTGGAGATACAAAAACTGGGTTTGAGATCTTGCGTACATTTCTGGCAGATAACCCGGATAGCGAACGGGCCTGGTGGATAATGTCCGGACTGGTCGATCGTGAGCAGCGGACAACCTGTCTGGAACAGGTCCTGCGCATCAACCCCAACAACCGTATGGCCCGGGAAACACTGGATAAACTGCGTAAAACACCTCCCGAACCGGAACCCAAACCCCACCGGGAAATTCCCAGCCCGCCGGCCAGGGATAAAGGCGCCGGCTACCCTCTCCAAGCCTTTCTTTACAAACGCGGTTCTCGCATCTACCTCACCATCCTGGGTGGAAAGCGCCTTGTCCATGGATATACAAAACAGAGGCATATCCCTGTCGTTCGAAACATGATCAAGGCAGGAGATATCCCCAATCAATACCTGGCAGGGATGAAAGTTGTCCCGCTGGATTTCATCTCTCATATACAACACAAGGGCGCCGCTCTCAAGGTCCATTATCAGGAGGGACCCAACAGCCAATCCCTGATCATGCCCTATGAAGATAAGAATAAAGCCCGGGGGGTATTGGGCGTGCTGACAAAAGAACTCGGACCAGCATACATGGTCCAGACAAGACCCATTAAAACAGGCCTTAACCTGGTGATCTCCACTGTGCTCACGCTCGGTTCCGTGGTCTTCACCGCGATCATCTTGTGGACCGCTCAGCAGATCAACAAAGGCGTCGCAGTAGCTGGCTGGCAGGTCCAGATGATTGCCAACCTGCTGGAGTCCCGCGGGGCCAGCGGCCTGGTCCTGCTCTGCGCAGCCCTGGTCCTGGCATCGCTGGGAGTCAGCGCCTGGCTGCTGCTGAAGCCCCCTGTCTCAACCGAGCTCGTCCGCAGGGAGTGAGATCAGCATTCAGCACTTCAACGTCGATCCAGGCTCTTCCTTCGAATTCCTGCTGATCGGGATCAGCTATGCCCTCAGCGCCGGGCTCCAGCCTGGCCCCCTGCAGGCATTTTTCCTCGCCAAGGTCTCTGCGGGCGGTTGGCGGCGGGCACTGCCGGCCGCATTTGCCCCCCTGATCAGCGATGGACCGATCGCCCTGGTATCCATCCTGTTGCTGCGTGCTCTGCCTTCCAGCTTCCGGAGCTGGCTTCAACTCGCCGGTGGAGTGTTGCTGCTGATCTTCGCCTGGTCAGCATTCCGGAATTCCCGCCGGGAACAGCCACCCCCGGCCGATGATCCCAGCTCAACCCCAAAAACCATCGGGCAGGCAGCCCTGATCAACCTCTTGAATCCCAACCCCTACCTGGGATGGAGCCTGGTGATGGGACCGGCTGTGATCTCCGCCTGGGAGGTGGGTCCTGGCATGGCACTGGCTCTGCTGTTTTCCTTTTATGTCACCATGATCAGCATCTCTCTGCTGCTTATTTACTTGATGGGGCAGGCGCTCTTGATCGGTCCCGGCGCCCGGCGGACCCTCAGCCTGATCTCCGGCACTCTCCTGGTAGGATTGGGGCTGTATTTTCTGGCCCAGGCCAGCACAGCCCTGCTGAAAATTAGTCTATAATTTTAAAGACAACCCATTGAACAGGAATAAACCCATGAATGACGCCCTTCCCCGAAAGATTGCAGCCGGCGGCGGAGTCTTTATCACCCTCAGCGGGTTCTTGAACCTCGTTTTGGGAATTCAAATTGGCGCCGTCTATTATTACCCCTACCCTGGCGGGAAAATGGGACATGTAGGAATCATTGCCGGGGTGATTGCTGTCGGGATTGGGCTGGCCATTCTCCTGGCTTTGCCCCGTTTATACGATGCTCCTTCGCGGGGTTTGCGGATTCTGGGCGCAGTATTAACCTTCATCCTGGGGCATGCCGGGGCGGTTTTTGGCGCCCTGTACGTGGGATCAGTTGGAGTCATATTGTCATATCTTTCTGGAATATGGCTGCTGGTCATCTATCTGAATAAATTACAGCAGGAGGGATAATGGTATTCCAGGATCTGGACGACATCCAGGAACGTGAGATCGTGCCCGGTTACCGGGCCCGTTTTGTCCACGCCGAAAAAATGACTCTGGCCTACTGGGAGGTTGAAGCTGGTGCCGCGCTCCCAGAGCACAGCCACCCCCACGAGCAGATCGCCAACGTACTGGAAGGTGAATTTGAACTTACTGTGAATGGGGAAAGCCGGGTCCTGGTCCCCGGCCAGGTGGCGGTGATCCCCGGGAACGTGCCCCACAGCGGCCGGGCGGTCACGGATTGCCGCTTGCTGGATGCCTTCCAGCCCGCCAGGGAGGATTACCGCTGAAAGCTGAACAGGAAGTGTTTATATGAAACCAAGACTCTCCGGGACTGGATTTGGCTGGATCGACATCGAGGGCGAAAGAATCTCTCACGATATCTTGATCCGCCTGGACGGGAAGGTCACCAAGCGAAAAAAGAAGCTCTCCAAAGAGATCTACGGCACCTCCCATACCCTCTCCCTGGCAGAAGCGGAATACATCTACCAGGAAGGCGCGGAGGGATTATTGATCGGCGCCGGCCAGTTCGGTCGAGTGCGCCTTTCCCCGGAAGCGGCCTCTTTTTTCCAGGACAAAGGCCTGCCGGTAACGATCCTGCCTACCCCTCAAGCGGTAAAATACTGGAATGAGTCCCCGGAAAAGCTGATTGGCCTCTTTCATATCACCTGCTGAGCCAAGCTCTAAAAGCGTCCACTATCCGAATCCAAGGAATGATCTATGAAATGGTGGCTAAAACCTCTTCCCCTCCGATCATGGACAATCGTGGAAACGGAATCCCATTTTCACTATTATTATTGGTAAGGATCGAAAACCACCAAGGATAAAACACCATGATCACTGTCCAAAATCTGGCAGATGCCTACGGCCGCAACCTAGAAATAGTCAAACTGCAAACTGAGGGACTTACCCAGCAGGACAGCCTGATCCAGCTTCCCTTTCGGAGCAACTGCCTCAACTGGGTGGTGGGCCATATCCTCACCAACCGCTGCAATATTCTCAGCTTGCTGGGCGCCAAGGACTTGCGGCCGGAAGTCAATCTGGATCATTACGAGCGGGAAGCAGATCCCATCCAGGGTCCAGGAGAGGGCGTTCTCATGCTTTCTGAATTGCTGGCGCACCTGAAAACAACCCAGAGGGGGTTGGAAAAAGCCCTGGGAGCGGAAAGTGAGGAATCCCTCCAGCGAAGGGCTCCCTACCGGGACAGGCCGGAGCGGCCGGTAGCGTTCTGGCTGTTCTTTTTATACTTTCACGACAGCTACCATGTCGGCCAGACCGAAATCCTGCGCCAGGCCGCGGGGATGGATGACAAGATCATCTAATCGTGGTGTTCGGATAACACCAAAGCAGGCCCTTAATATATAAAACGGGAGCTGAAAAGCTCCCGTTCTCTTTGCTTCATTCTCCGCGATTAATGGGCTGCGGGGTTTGCCTGGTTGCCCGCGGCAGCGGCGGCAATTTGTCCGCCCATCACACCGTCCATCGGGTAAACGATCACCATGGCGCTTTCTTCCTTGGAGATATCCAGCAGGGCCTGGATCTGGCGCAGCTGCAGGGATCCTTCCGAAGCAGATAAAATATTCGACGCTTCCGCTAGCGCATTGGCAACCTTCAATTCGGCAGTTGCCTGGATCTGTTTGGCTTTGGCGGAGCGCTCCGCCCGGGCAATCACGGCCAGCTCTTCCACCAGGGATGGCGGCGTACCCACATCAGTAATGCGCACAGCACGCACGTTAATGCCGTAATCTGAAGCTGCAGAATCAATAATCTTTTTCAGATCAGCGGCAATGCGTTCAGTTTCACTCAGCAGGGGACGCAGATCGTTCCCACCGATGGTGCTTTTCAGGGCTTCCATAGAAGCCCATTCGGTGGTCTTCCAGTAATCCTGGACAGCGATGGCCGCTTTTTCAGGGTTTTCCACTTCCAGTTCAATCGCTGCGGTAACGTCTATGGGAATATTGTCTTTGGTCAGGGTTTTGGTGGCTTTCACCTCGTAAGTCTGGATGCGGACATCCAGGATGCGAGCCACTGAGTAGATAAAGGGTGGGATGACAAACAGGCCAGGACCGCGGGTTCCAACCGATTTACCCAGACGCAGCAGCACCAGGCGCTCCCACTGCGGCAGGATATAAAACATCCCGGCGATGATATTGGCTATCCAGAGGATCACCAGGGATAATAACCCGCCATAGATGAACTGACCGGGAGCTGCCCCGCGGAAACCGCGCGTGAAGAAACCCAGGGCGAATATCAGCCAGAGCGGCACAAACACCACCAGACGGATAAAGTTCCTGATGAAAACCTGGACAGGATTTTTGAGGATTGACATTTTTTCTCCTTTTGTTAGATGAACCTTTTTAATACAAGTTCAGGTGCAAACTTATCAACCTTCTCGGGCTGCGTCATTTCCCGGTATGGGTATTGTACTGGAGAACAGGGATGATGGGAGTCCCGGCACAGTGGAAGGCGAGCCAAGAGAGCTGTCTTAACTGGGTTCCTATTCCCACGAACTTCCTATCCGATAAGTTGACCATACTACTATACGGAAATCCTGCCAGAAAGTTGCAACAAAGAAAAATCCTCTCAGGATTTGTCCCGAGAGGATTATGCTGGTTGAGGGGAGGCTTCATTAAGGAATTTGACGCTGAGGGGGTAGAAACCCGGGATTTCACTTCGCCGCTTTCAATCCCCTGAATGGTGAGGGGCGTGACCTCACATCCCTGTGATTTTCCCGGGCCTATTTAACATGGTTTTCCAGAGGGTAGGTTTCACCCACCAGCTGGTTGTATGGCCCGCCTGGACCAAGACTTCCTCTGCTAATGATCATGGACCAGTTTTCAGAGCGTTGGTAAGGTTCACCCCAATAACAAACACCTTCCCTGTTCTCCTTAAAGCTCTGTGTAGCAGTAAGTGTGCCTGACAACAAGCAGGTCGCAGGATCAAGAGTGCCGGTGAAGTGTTTCTCCAGGGTGGTCTGACAGTAATCGCCACCTCCATAGTCGGTTACATATTCTATCAGCACACTCCCGCTTGCCTGACCACCAGCGCTCAGTGAAAAAGTGATATCAAAATGGTTGTCATCATCCCGCACATAGAGCTGGTCATCGACAATTTTGATCACCTTCCCGGAATTCGTTGACAGGATCTCCTCATAAACGGATTCACAGTTTGCAATAGCCTCATCCGGGCAATCGCCCTGGTTGGCTCGTTCTGCCAGGCAGGCTTGGTAAGGATAGAAATCCCCGCAGCGCTTATCGCTTTCCTGCAATTCAGGGAGTATGTTCTCTTCCCAATAACCCAAGTACAACCAATTGGTCTCACAGCTCTCACCCTGATCGGACTGTGCTTGCATCTCAGGCTCACCCACGTCCCCTGCTACCTGCTGGCGGGCTTCCTTCATCTTCTCCGCCGTGCAGTCAGTTATCCCGGCTGCCTGGGCCAGGGCTGCCTGGCCCTGCAGGAAGCGGCCCAATCCCCGTTCCAGCAGCCGATTCATCTCAGCCTTCCCTACAGATCGGGCCTCCTTGATGACCAATTTGCGAATTACCCCTTCGCTCAGACTGCCGCCGGAAAGCACGATCTTGGCAGCTTCTGGTCCCACATTGCGCAGAATCCGCCGACCAACAGGACCCACAGCAGTCCAAATCCTGGTCCCGGTCCGTTTCAGGGAATGCCACACGCGGGTGAAGAACTTACGCCGATCTCCCCGGAGTTTATGTAAAAACCCAATGCGCTGGTTTAGTTTGGCCTCCTCGGCCTTGCAGTAGTCATTCAGGATTTGCAGCTCACAGGTCTTCCCTTCTGCTCGATAGGCTGCCCGCAGCTGGCGGCAGCTGTCATTCAGCTCATTGCGCTGTTGTTTGGTAGCGTGGATTAAATATCCCAGAGCTTCTTTACCATCAACAGCATTTGTCTGAGAAGCCTCCTGGACAGCGTCCGAGATCTGGCTGTCATCCTCTGCATCAACTTCGTTCAGGAGGATCGAGTGGCTCGCAAATGCCAGGGAAGCCGATTCATTCAGGGATCCTTCAGCAGGTGATTGGGCTGTCACCGGGCTAACCGGGAGCAGTCCCACCAGTAAAACGATCAATACTGCTGTGTTTTTTATCTTCATGATGATCTCACTCCTCGATCAGTGCCAGCGCTTCCAGATAGCGCAGCTGTCCATCCGCTACACCAAAAGCCAGGGATTCCCCGTAGTACAGTTTTCCCCTTTCCAGGAACTGTTCCTCCAGCGGCACCTCAATAAAGGAATCCACCCCGGCCGCAACCAGCACATCCTCCACATCCATACCGGCAGCGAACTGCTCAGGAAGGTACGATTGCGTTGAAAGCGGTCCCACATCGCCCACATCCAGGTCGTCAACGCTGGTTAACTCTCCATTCAGGAAGGTGTAACTTTCACCGGCCAGGTAATAACTCCATAACTCCTGGCGGACATTTTGCAGGGACCCATTCTCGTCTTCATCCTCGTAGAACAGGATGATGAAAGCCTCCGGGTATCCCTGCTTGAGAATCAGATCGGACTGGTCAGCTGAGAGCTGGTAGCCCTCCCCGGTCGATGATTCTTGAGCGGAATTACCAAACTCCAGTGGAGCAGACTGAAACCAGAGGCATCCACTTCCCAGCAGGAGCAGGCCGGCAGCCAGCAGCCAGGTCAGCCTGCGCCTGCCAGCAGGCCTGAACTCTGCAGATCGTTTTGGTAGAGATCCTGCCACGGTCATGGTGAACACTCCTTTACGCTCTTTTCTGGTAATTCGTCGGGCGTACGGCAAGCCACTCCAGGATGATTTCGGCCTGGAAGTTCAGATTTGCTGCAGTGCGGGTCTCGATGGGTTTTATTTGACAAAACGCACCGGGTGATCAAAATAGACATCTGAATTTTACACGCTTTTTGACATGATGCAAATTAACATTTATCACTTCCTACATTCTTATTACCGCCCTTCAAGGATAGGGGTAAGTCCATTTTCCAATCGCTTCCCCATGATAGAATAACCTCATGGATTTATTTGATCACGCCCTGGAAGAGGACCTCAAGCGCAAAGCCCCCCTGGCCGCCCGCCTTCGGCCCCGCACCCTGGATGAGTTCGTCGGCCAGGAGGAAATTGTCGGTGAAGGCAAACTGCTTTACCGGGCGATCATGGCCGACCGCCTGTTTTCCTCGCTGATCTTCTGGGGGCCTCCCGGCACAGGCAAGACTACCCTGGCGATGGTCATCGCCAACCACACCGAATCCCATTTCACCAGCCTCTCGGCCGTGATGGCCGGCAAGGCAGACCTGCGCCAGGTCATCGCCCAGGCTGGCGAGCTGCGCAAGCTTTACCAGAAGCGTACCATTCTCTTTGTGGATGAAGTCCACCGCTGGAACAAGGCCCAGCAGGACGGGCTGCTGCCCTACGTGGAAAACGGGACCATCACCCTGATCGGTGCCACAACCGAAAACCCCTACTTTGAGGTCAACCGCGCCCTGGTCTCCCGCTCGCGGATCTTCCAGATGAAATCACTCAGCGATGAGAATATCCGGAGTTTACTGGCCCGGGCTTTGTCCGATCCAGAACGGGGATACGGGGAGCTCTCGATCACCCTCGACCCGGACGCAGAAGCCCACCTAATCCGGGTGGCTGGCGGGGATGCCCGCAACGCCCTCAACGCCCTGGAGCTGGCGGTGGAATCCACCCCACCTGGTGAAGGAGGGAGCATCCATATCACCTTGGAAATCGCCCAGGATTCCATCCAGCGCCGGGCTGTCCTGTATGACAAGGACGGAGACGCCCATTACGATACGATCTCAGCTTTTATCAAATCCATCCGCGGCTCCGATCCTGACGCGGCCCTGTACTGGCTGGCCAAGATGCTCTATGCCGGCGAAGACCCGCGCTTCATCCTCCGGCGGCTGGTCATCTCCGCTGGGGAAGACATCGGCCTGGCAGATCCCATGGGATTGGTAGTGGCCAATGCCGCCGCCCAGGCTTTTGATTACATCGGACTGCCGGAAGGCATCTACCCCATCGTCGAGGCAGTGCTCTACCTCTCAACCGCGCCCAAATCCAACTCCGCCGGAGCGTATTTCAAAGCCTATGACCTGATTGAAAAATCAGGCCGGACCGGCGTACCCAATCACCTTAAGGACGCCAGCCGGGACGGAAAAGTTCTCGGCCATGGCAAGGGCTACAGCTATCCCCATGCCCACCCTGACCATTTTGCTCCCCAGCAATACCTGCCGGATGAGCTGCTGGGCACCTACTTCTACAAACCATCCAGCCAGGGATATGAACCTGATGTCGCAGACCGCCTGGAGCGTTGGCGCGAAGCACAGCGAAAAGCCCTGGGGATCACCTCCACAGAAGAAGTCCCTGAGCTGACAGAAAGAGAGATCCAGACCATCAAAACCCGCCATAAAAAAAGCTGAGAGAACCCAATGTCCCCCGCACCTCCCCCCTACCCGGAATATTCGCTGGCTTTGCTGGGCTTTGGCAATGTTGGCCAAGCCTTCCTTGAACTGCTGCTGGAAAAACAGGTTGATCTGATCACTGACCCCGGCATTGGCTTACGGGTCGTGGGGATTGCCTCCGGGTCTCACGGTCGAGCAGTGAACCTCCGGGGATTGTCCCTCCGGGAGATACTGAAGGCCTATCGAGAGGGCAAATCCCTGGATGAGTTTTCTACCATTCCTGTCGCAGACAGCCAGGAATTCATTCAGACCTGCGGGGCAGACGCCCTGGTGGAGACCACCCCGGTGAATTACCAGGACGGAGAACCAGCCCTGGGCTATCTCAGGAACGCAATCAACGCCGGCATGCATGCCGTTACCGCCAACAAAGGTCCTGTTGTCCACGGCTATCAGGAACTGACCAGCCTGGCCAGAAAGATGGGGGTATCGTTCTTTTTTGAATCCGCGGTCATGGATGGGGCACCTGTATTTTCAATCGCCCGCTGCGGGCTGCCGGGAGCTGCCATTCAGGGATTTTCAGGGGTGCTCAACTCAACCACCAACCTGGTTCTCACCAGAATGGAAGCGGGAGAAACCCAGGCAGAAGCTGTCGCTTATGCCCAATCGATTGGCATCGCCGAGTCCGATCCCAGCGGCGATGTGGACGGTTGGGATGCCGCAGTGAAGGTTGCCGCCCTGGTCACCGTGTTAATGGATATTCCCCTTGGGCCGGATCAAGTCGATCGGACCGGAATCCGCGGGCTGACCCCGGAACTGATCCAGGATGCCTCTCAGGTGGGTAAACGCTGGAAACTGGTCTGTGCGGCTGAGCGGGATCCGGACAGTCCCGGGGGAGTTAATGCAACTGTGCAGCCCCAATTGACCACCCCGGAATCCAACTTTTACAATATTTCCGGAACCTCCTCAATCCTCGAGATTTCCAGCGATGTGCTCGGCAAGCTGACCCTGATTGAAGAAGATCCTTCCCCCCGCACA
>DRBO01000012.1 GCA_011039385.1 Chloroflexota bacterium
GAATTTGAGGAGCTGAAGGCGGATCTGATCCCCATTGGGAACCAGCTGGTACATTTGACCATCCAGGAGCTGGAGGAGATCGGCACTGAATTCGAGCTGGAAGACCTGTTGTACCTGCTCAAGCGCGCCCTCCGCAATACCACATTGATCCTGGCCATGATGGACCGCTTTGAAGCCCTGATGGGAATCGCCGATGAGGTTGGCCTGCTCGGGAAGCAGGTCTTCTCGACAGTTGTGGAGGAGTTGGACCAACTGGAAAGTAACGGGACCTTTGCTCAGGGCGGGGAACTGCTGCGCTCCCTGAGCGATGGGGAAACCCTGGGTGATCTGAACCTCGCTCTGCGAGCATTTAAATCTGAACCGGTGGGTGATCCGCCATCCTTGTTTTCCATCCTGAAGGAGATCAGCCGGCCGGAAACCAGGCGGGGATTGAACCGCCTGCTCAAAATCATCAACGCCCTGGGAAGCCCCCGGGGTGTCAATAAATAATATGGTTTCAATTAAAGGAGATAAGTTATGACTGTGGATATTCTAGATAGGGTTGCTTTTGATGAGGATGGTTTTATGGAAGATCCTTCTGCCTGGACAGAGGACATAGGCCGGGCCATCGCTGCAGCCCTGGAAGTTGACTTGACCGACCGCCACTGGCAGGTAATCAGGTTCGCCCGCAGTGAGTTTGAGAACAGCGGTGAACCCCCCACGCTGCGGCGCATCACCCAGCAAACCGAGGTCAATATGAAGGAAATGTATCAGCTTTTCCCGGATGGACCCGCAAAAATCGCAGCCAATATCGCCGGGCTCAAGAAACCCTCTGGCTGCATTTAATCAAAGGAGATCAAAATGGCAAAACCTTCTCGAGATTTACACCAGAGTTCTGGGACCAATGGGAAGCGCAAGCTGGCGCTGGTAGCGTCCAAGGGGTCCTTGGATATGGCCTATCCGCCCCTGATCCTGGCCAATGCGGCCAGGATGACTGGCATCGAGGTGGAAATGTTTTTCACTTTCTGGGGGCTGGACATCATCACTAAAAAGAAAATGAGCAAATTGAATGTAGCCACAGTTGGCAACCCTAATATGCATCCCTGGTTCGGCATTCCCACCTTGCTGGGTGCCCTGCCAGGCATGTCGGCGGCTGCATCCTGGATGATGCGGGGTGAGATCGGAAAGCTGGGATTTCCCCGTGTGCCTGAATTCATCAAGCTGGTGATTGATGCTGGCGCCAATGTCTATGGCTGCAAAATGTCCATGGATATGATGAAGCTGACCGAGGATGACCTGGTGGAAGGCGCAACCGTGCTGGGTGCCATGGAGTTTATGGACCTCACCGAAGGCGCCCAGATCGTCTTTGTATAGTGCCGCCTCGGGAAACGTAAAGCCCCGAACATTGGCGTTCGGGGCTTTGACTTTAAGGGGGAGTACTGGAAAGGGTTTAGTCCTTATTGTCTTCTTCTCTTTCGGTCTTGCCGGATACCAGGTGGTATTTGGCGGGGCTTTCCCCGGCTCTGAAGCCACATAATGTGATCAGGGCGTTGGTAACAGTGCTCCCGGGATTGTGCCATTTATGCTCCAGGGAAGCGGAGAAAAGCAGGGCATCCCCAGCTTCCAGGAGGAATTTATCCTCGCCCACCTCATAAACCAATTCACCTCGCAGACAGAAAACAAACTCATTCCCGGAATGGGACATGGGGAATCTGCCGCTGCTGCTGCCAGCTTCCAGGGTGATCATGAAGGGTTCAACCAGCCCTTCATAATGTTCCCCGCCCAAGCCTTCCCAGAGTCCGCGGTAGAGGGGGATGCGGTTGCGCTCGGAGGATTTGATCAGCACCACATCCTGTTTGGGGGGCGTTACCTCAAAAAAAGCTGTGACCGGAATTTCAAGTGCTGTAGCGATCTTGTAGAGGGTGCTTACAGATGGCGAGGACAATCCTCTTTCAATTACACTGAGGGCGTTGGCGGATAATCCGCTTAGGCGCCCTAGGCCGCGAATGGACAATTCCCGTTCTTCCCTGAGTTCGCGTAAACGTTCGCTGATATTTACCGAGAGAGCTTCCTGATCGAAGATATCCATAATACCCCTTTAATAAATTGCTGTCCTGATTATATCAAAAGAAACCAAACTCCTGGAATAAAGGCTGGGAATTGCCATTCATACAACTATTCATGGCAAGATCCGTATATTTTATTGAATCAAGATTACTATATGGAGGAGAAAGAAAAAATGGCTAGTGACTATAAACGTTTATCTCGTTCAACCGATGACCGCATGATTGCTGGCGTGTGCGCGGGAATTGCTGATTACTTTGGAATTGACCCCACTCTGGTACGGCTGCTGTTTGTGTTTGGGGCCTTGGGAACCGCGAGTGGTTTGTTCTGGGCTTACCTGGTCATGGCGGTCATCGTGCCCGAAGCGATCCCTGCTTCCCGGGACGTAGTGGATGTAGACTCTGAAGAGGTATCAGAGTAAGAGCACCGGCATCTCTGCGAGAAATGAAAAAAGCCCGTTTCTGGGCTTTTTTCATTTCCATGAGGTAAAGCTTATTTCATTCGATGAAGATTTCCACATGTTCTCCATCTTCTTCATCGATCACGTCCACGATCTTTCCGCTCATATTCTCTGAAAGGGCTTCCTTGATCGCGTCCATCATCTGGCCGTTTTCCATCTCCGGAGCATACTGCGAAGCGATACTCAAGCCCGCGTCCACCAGGCGCATGGGCACATTCACATGTACTTTGGTTTTGCCCGATCCCATGTCGGTGACCCGCACCCGGAGCATCCTGCTTGCCAGGTTCCGTCGGGGTTCAGCCTTGTTTTTTCCACTTCTTTGAGAGAGTGCGGTCAGGAGCTGTGCGCCTTCTTCCGCAGTGATTTTCTCTTCACTGATCATTTTCAGGATTTTCATCCTTTCTTCGCTGGTAACCATCTCTGTGCTCCTTCTCGGTAGTCTTTCTAGCCGATGTAAATAATTACTTTTTCACCGTTTTCTTCATCATCGACGTTAATGCTTAGCGGGCTGTCTCCAGGAGAGAAATCTCCCAGGGCCAGGAGCACCTCTTCTGTGCCCCCGGGCAGGTCCGGGATCCACTTGCTGAAAGCCTTGATGCTCCAGGCAAAGAATCGGATGGGGAGAGGAAAGCTGAGGGATATCTTATGGGGACTTTCTCCATGTTTCTGCCGGACGCGGATATGGATCCAGGGCCCGGTGCGGCTGTTCCATCCCAGGACCATGATGCCTAACCCGATCAAAAAGGGGATCCAGGCTGCGATAAATCCCAGGCCAATTCCCCGGGCTGACCAGCCCCAATACATCAAAGCTCCACCGAGGATAGCGATCCCCACGCCAATCCAGAAGGGGATCACCCACCAGCGGCGCCATTTGCTCATTTCATCGGAGGTGATTGCCGGAGCCGCATCCCCGCTTGTGGAGGAGGAAGGCGGATAGAGCATCTCTTCCCTGGCTTGCAGGTATTCCTGATCCTCCGTTTTCCAGCTGTCACTGAGGGCTTCTATGAGTTTTAATCCTTCCTCCGGGTTGATTTTCCCCTGCTGGATCATCTCCAGGATTTCCAGCCCTTCATTGGATTGGGCCATCATTATTTTTTCCCCTCCAACGCTTTCAGTAAATCTTCCGCTTCCTCGGCGCTGATCTTCTTGGCCTGGAGCATTTCCAGAATGAGCATCCTTTCGCTATCGCTGACAGCTTTCTTTTCGGATGCTGCTTCCAGGAATTTGCTCAAATCAAATTGCTTGGATTTTTCCTGAGCCTTGAGGGCTCTGCTCCGGGCCTTGGCAATCTTTTTCTCTACCTTGGCCTGGGCTTTAATAGCGGCAATCTCTGCTTTTTCAGCTGCTTTGCGGCTGCTCTCTTCAATTTGGGCTCCCAGCTCCCTGAGGTTTTCTTCTGATAGCCCAATCTCTTCCAGGGATTCTGAAAGACCGGAAAGGGATTCGCGCAATTCTGTTTCCAGGTGGCTCATGCTTTTACGAATATAGTCTGTGGTGTTGGTCGTGAAACCGGCGGCCAGGGACCCCAGATCATCCAGATTCATTTTCATGCCTGTTAGTACGGTAAATTCATCATCAATGATAAAAACCTTGCCGCCCGCTGTGAGCAAGATGGCAGGGCCGCCTTCCCCCAGCGTATGTTCGAGTTTGGGTTCAGTGCTGGTGATATCCAGCTTGCCGGGAAAGATGGTAATATCCCTTGCGCCGCTCTTGATGGTGAGATCCGCGCTGGTATCGGCCGGTATGGTAAGGGATAGATCACCGCTAACTTGCAGCTGGTATGCCTGCCAGGGAACGGGATGGAAATTCAGTGTTCCTGATCCACTGGCTTTGGCGTCAATGCCGCCGCCCACTGTGTCGATATGAATATCGCCGCTCACTCCCTTGAGTTCAACCTGTCCTTGAACGTTATCAATCAAACTGTCGCCGCTGATGGAATTAGCCTGCAGGTCTCCCAGAATCCGTGATGCAATCAGATCTCCAGAGATAGAATCGACTGAAAGGGCGCTAACATCGCTGATGATCAGGTCGCCGCTGATGGATTTGATCTCCAACTTGCCGCGCATGCCCTTGATCGTGGCATCGCTGCTGACGGATTTGATGTTGACTTCCAGGGCGTGGGGAACGTTGAGAAAAACGTCGCTTGAGCTGCTGATTTCCAGGATGTTTTTCTTCTTCTCAGATCGGATCTCTTTGCTCAGGTCTTTGACCCGGATTTCCTCCCGATTCCAGCCGGACAAATGCAAATCTCCGCTAATGTCCAGAAGATCGATCCTGGAAATATCTTCAAGGGGAATTTTGTGATCCGCCATCATTAACTTTCCTTTTCTTTCAATTTTTTGAGAGCGTCCTCAAGGCTGATGTTGCCGCTATCCAGGTCATTGAGGATTTGCTGGCGCTCTTCTTCGGAAAGCTCTGCCAGTTCTTCCTCTCCGCCAGGTTCGTAGCCGAGGGCCCGGATGACATCGTGCAGCAGCTTGCGGATGGTGGGGTAGGAAAGGTTGAGTTCCTTTTCCATGCGGGTGATTTTGCCTTCCAGGCGGACAAAGGTCTCCACAAAATCCATCTGCTTGGGGGTTAGCTGGGAGAAGGTCCGGGAAGAAAACCGACCCTCGATGCTGGTGTTGCAGTTCTGGCAATTGATCCGGGTGACAACGACTTCCCCGCCGCAGATCGGACACTGTGATGGTAATGGATGCATGGGTAACTCCTTTATTTGAGATTAAATTAGCAGGCAGTCTGAACGCGGCTCAGCAATTGCTGACCGAGAATGACCAGGGCATTTCCCACAGCGGCATAGATCTTCTCCAGCCGGCGAGGGGGCTCTCTGAGGGATTTCGCCAAGCGGTACATTGCTGCTCGCCTGTGAAGTTCTTTCTGCTGCATATTGAAGCTGTCTAAATTGATTGTAAACACCGCAACCTCCATTTCATTCCTGTATATTGCTTGCAGTATATCAAAAATATTTAGTTTGTCAAGAGGAAAGTTTAGAAAAATTGAACAAAAGATTAATATAATTAAATCCAACCTTGCTTTTCTGTTATATGGGGGTGGGGAAGGCGAAACAAATGACCCCAAAGTCCCCCCGGGGCTTGGGCGGGCTGATATTGAGTTCATTGATGGAAGTTATTTCACAGTCAGGGAGTGGGACTGGAAGCGCGGATAAGGCTTTTTTCTTCTGATACCGCACTGGCGGTTACGATTTCACCGAAGCGGATCAGATGGCCCTGGTATTCGGATGAGCCTGCCTCGGCAATCCAGCCACCGAGATTAAAAGGAATCACACCGGCTGCTGGTATCCATTCCCCGTTATATTTTCTGGCGATATGGATGTGGGTGCCAGTGCTCTCTCCTCCTTCGCAGGAGGGGTGGCCTAGTTTAGCGCCAGTTTCGACCTGACTGCCTGCAGGTATTTGATCCTGAGTCCCCAGGTGGAGGTAGAGCAGCACCCATCCGGTGCGGTGATCCCCATCCCTATCCAGGTCCAGTTCTACCAGCCCCGGTTCGCTGCGGGCAATGACTCCCGGAGCGGTGGCTACCGCCCATTCCGAGGTGAGCTCACAACCTCCAGAAAGGCTGGGGGGAGCAAAATCCAGGGCTGCCCAGGGATCTCCCTGGCCCCAACCAGTGTGGGGTCCTCCGGTAAATGACCAGGTTTTTCCACTCGCAAAGGGCAGACTCATGACGGGCTGGCGCAGGCTGCCCGGGATCAGGGGCTGGCAAGTCCAGGGGTCCCCGAACAGGTCTTGATAGGTGCTGATAAAACCATCTGGGCCGAGGGTGTGGTGATAAACCTCCCTGGGCTCCAGCTCCGAAAAATAATAACCCAGGGCAACAGTTCCCGCGTTTTGCCAGGGATCCGGGTGTTCAATGGTTTGATCGCTAAAGTCGATCGTGTCCAGTTTGCCAGCCAGCCAGCCATAATATCCCTGGTTGAGCCGGTTGGCTGCCCAGACAAGCTGGATGTATAAACCATGATAGCCAGTGGCACGATGGCCTAATGGATAGCCAGTCAGCAATCCGGCAGGCATTACCGGATCGCTCAATGCGTCCAGCTGGTACTCCAGGATGGCCAGCAGCAGACGGGGGCTGATGCTGAACTGGGTGGCAATATAATCGACAATTTCCGCCCCGTCACGATAACCCTCTGCGGCAAATTGATGGTAATGTTTGAGCCATCCCGGCTGGGAACCCACAAAAGCAGATGTGTCAAATCCGATCTGCTGAGGACCATTTACATATGCGCAGTTGGGCAGGACCTGATACTGGGAGCCCCACAGGGCCTCATAATAAATGGGTATCTCCATCGGCAATCCCGGTGGCAGCGTGGTGGCATCCTCCGGGACAACCTCGTTCGCTGCCAGAATTTCTGGGATTGTGGTGTTAAACCGGAATGCCAGATTGGGCAGGGTATCTCCACTTTGGGCTGTGTAGGGAACCAGCTCGCCGGGGGCGTACAAAGGCCGTTGGGTGACCGGAATGGGTGTAGATGTGGAGGGTATTTCAGCTTCCAGCGTTTCCAGGGAGTTCCCTTGCGGCCCAGCAGTGCAGGAAGCGAGCATTATCGCGAGCAGCAGACTTCTTAATGAATAGGATCTGAAACCTGGCTGGTGGCACATAGGATACTCATTTTACCGCTTAACCTGGCTTCCTGGGGCGCTGAAGAAGCTGGCAATGACTATGTTTTCGCCAGGCTTGGTGAGGCTGCCCTTATAGGCTGCAGCCCCATTATGTACGGTCCATCCACTTAACACAAAGGGGATGGGACCATCGGCGGTCATCCATTCTCCGTTGTATTTGCGGGCTATGTGCACATGGGTCCCTGTGGAGATCCCCCCCTCACAGGATGGATGTCCCAGCCAGTCTCCTGTCTTTACTTCATCCCCCTCGTTTACCAGTCGTCCTTGGGTGGCAATATGCAGGTAAAGCAGGACCCACCCGCTGTGCTCATTGTCATTGAAATCCAGGTTGATCATCACTACCCCCTCCTCAGCCCGGACAACCAGACCAGGGGCCGAGGCGGTGACATAGGAATATGACTGCGAGCATTTGCCTTCGAAGCCGGAGGGGGCAAAATCCACGGCAGACCAGGAACCTTCCCTTTCCCAGGCACCGTGTGGGCCGCCGGTATAGTTCCAGATAACGCCCGGTGAAAAAGGCAATTCCAATTCTGGCTGAACGAGGTCATGGGAAAATAATGGCTCATACTGGGTGCGGTTTTCCGGGGAGCCGAACATTTCCTCGTAGGTGGCTATAAAACCTGTATCATCGTCCAATGCCAGGATCCACTCATCGCTGTCGTAAATTTTAGAGAAATAGTACTGGAGTGCTACCGTGCCAGCATTAAGGCTGGGTTCAATTCGGGCGGTCACGTTCTGGGACGGATTCTGAGCATTTTCGAGCAGGATCTCAGTTAATCTGCCCTCCCGCCAGCCGTAATAGCCGATCGAGAGCTGATTTACCGCCCAGCGGAGCTGATTAACCAAGCCGTCGTCATCATAATTGATGTAGCCCAGAGGATATCTTAGCTGGGCTATATTCTGGGGTTGGCCGAAAACCCAGTGGCTCTGGTATTCCAGCAAGGCCAGGAGCAGGAAGGGATTGACCGAATTGTTTCGGGATATCTGCTGGATGATCTCTCCCCCATTGGTCAATGTTGTATGTTCATATTCCCGCTCTTCACTGAGATATCCTCCGGCTTGCTCAACAAACTCGACCACATCATCCGGAAAATCGGAATCCGTGATCGCCCGGGAATATAAGAATTCGCTGTCTGGCAGCAGATGGACGCTCGAGGTGGTATTGACCAGAACCTGGGGGATGATAAGCAGCGTGCCAGGATTGATGAAGGACAGCTCGGGGAGTTCTTGATTGGATTGGATTTGCTCTCTGCTGACACCGAAATGGGTCGCGACGACAGAGAGAGTATCTCCAGCCTGGGCATGGTAGACGATAGGTTCACGCTGCACATTCGGCGTGGGAACCAGGGTCTCTGTTGGCGCCACGTATAACGTAGGCGTGGGATTGAAAACAAGCTCTTGGGTGGGAATGGGTTCTGTGGTCGGAGATTGAGTTGGCTCTGGGGCAGGGGTCAGTGGTGTGGGAGTGTAACCCACCGGGGGGACGAAAATAGGGGGTGTCTTCTGGTAAAGGCTGCACCCCGCCAGGGAAATCGTCAGCAGTGAGAGAATGATCTTTTTCACAAATATTACCGATGGATCTGATTGAATTCTGTGATTGTTTCTTCAGCTTGGATACTTTGGTCGCCGTGGATCATCAAACCTTCGTAAGGGTAGCCCAGACCCCGGGAAACCCAGTCATCCATCACGAAGGGAAGCTCCTGATCAGCAGGGATCCATTCCCCATTATAACGCCGGGCGATATGCAGGTGAGACCCGGTGGAGATACCACCCTCACAGGAGGGATGGCCAATCCGGTCTCCGGCCTGGAGCTGGGCACCGAAACCCACGCGGTCTCGGGTCTCTATGTGCATGTACAGGATGGCCCAGCCGGTCTGCCCGTAGAAATCTCCATCTATGCTCTGTACCACCGCCCCGTGATCAGAGCGCACAATCGGTCCATCAGCCACGGCGACCACCCAATCGTCGCTGTAGCTGCACCCCAGGTCCTTTTCTGCCGGAGCAAAATCAAGGGCTGCCCAGGCGGAACCGTTATCCCAACCGCCATGGGGCCCTCCGGTGAACAACCAGGTCACGCCATCCTCAAAGGGGAGCTGAAGGGTGGGCTGTTTCAGATCAAGAGGGATCAGCGGTGTGTAATTATAATCAAAGGGATAGCCGAACAGATCCATATAGGTAGAGACAAATCCACCCTCGGATACTGCCAGCAGCCATTCGCTGTAGGGCAGGAATCTGGAGAGCAGCTGCTGCAGGCCGGCTGTGCCGGCGTTGATGGTGGGGTTAATGGGCACGTTGATCCCATCCGCGCAGACCCATCCTCCAATCCCTTTTACTTTCCAGAGGTAATACCCCCGGTTGAGTTCATCGGCTGCCCAGGCCAGCTGGCGGTAGAGGCCTTCATAACCCCCTTCCCGGTAATTTAATGGGTAAGGATTATCTTGCCACTCCCTACTGGACAACCAACCCGATTGGTATTCAATGATGGCTAGCAGCAGGCGGGGATTGACCGAATAATCATCGGAAACGCGCTGGACGATTTCTGCTCCGCTGAGAACTTCCCCATCGACTTCTTCCAGGTAGTCTTTCAGAAAACCGGGCTGGTTATTGATAAAGGCATCGGTCTGAAAGCGTACAGTATAAGGGCTGTTGACCAGTTCGGAATCCGGAATTATTTTGTATCCCGGGCCGGTCTCACTGATTTCCGGTGCAGGAATTAGCAACTGCTGGCCGGAGTAGATCAGGCTGGGATTGGCCATTTCATTGGCTTCGATAATGTCCTCGGGCAGCAGATTATACAGATAGGCGATGTTCCTGATGCTGTCTCCCCATTGGACGGTATAATAGATGTCTTCCGTTCTCAGGGTAGGAAGCGGTTTTGGAGGGCTGGGAGTGGGGGTTAGCAGGGGTTGGTCAGGTAGGCGTGTGGGGGGAAGATAGGGGTCGGCTGTGGGTTTACCCGCCCATCCGTATTCCGGTTGAGAGAAGTTAATATAGGGCGCTGTGTGCGCCTGTCTTGTACAACCGATGAGGGAAACACCCAAAAGGGTGATGAACAATCGTCGTGACATAGTCATAATACTGGGTACATTTTACCTTTAAGTAGGCTTATATACCTCCGTAAATTGGGGTACCTCTAATTTAATGCAAGAAAAATGCCATTCCATGACAGGATTAATTGCCTTATCGCTTCCAAAAACCCAGGAGGAGGGGAAAATCATTCTAAAACAGGAAGATTGTGCTTTACTGTTAGCTAGGTTTCCAGTATGATTAGGAAGATTAATGGTCTGGAGTTTAAGGTTAGGGAATGAAAGTATTGATCCTGTCTGATATTCATGGTAACCGAACCGCTCTGGAAGCGGTCCTTGAGGCAACGGAACCTTACGATGCCGTGTGGTGTTTGGGGGATATTATTGGATATGGGCCGGATCCCAATGATTGTGTAGCGATGGTCCGGGAACTTCCCAATTTGATCTGCCTGCGAGGAAATCATGACAGCGCAGTGATCGGATTGACAGAGAAGGCCAAGTTTAACCCCTCTGCCCAGGTCGTGCTGGAGTGGACCGGGAACCAGCTCAATCCTAATCACCGGCAGTATTTGCAGAGTCTATCACCTCAGGCAAAGGTAGAGGATGTTACCCTGGTCCACGGCAGTCCCCGAGATCCAGTCTGGGAATATATCATGGATGTTTACACAGCCACGTCCAATTTTGAATACTTTGACACTCCCTATTGTTTTGTGGGACATTCTCACCTCCCGGTACTTTACTACCAGAAACCAGGGAAAAAGCTGGCCAATGTCACTTTTGTCTACCCCGAAGACACTACTCGTTTGCCGGAGAAAACCATTGTCAACCCCGGGTCAGTCGGCCAGCCTCGGGACCACGATCCCCGGGCGTCTTTTTCTACCTACGATACCGAGAAAAAAACCTGGACTCAACACAGGGTTAACTACGATATCGCTGAGGTCCAGGAGCGAATGGCTCAGGCAGGGATTCCGTTAGAATACAGCCAGCGGCTGGATTTGGGCTGGTAGGGGAACTTTTCGTTCCCATCCAGCGTCATGGGGATATAGAAAACCTAGTTCAAGGAGTAGTAGAGATGCGAAATAAATTGATTGTCCTGTCTCTCGTGGCGGTTCTGCTGGCTTCCTGCGCGTCGGGCAAGTCTGAAGTAATGGACAGTTTTTCCCCCCTGGCTTCCGGTGCCACTGACAATTATGCGGGAGATGGAAAATTCAGCGAGGAATGGGATCCTTCAAGCAAAGAAAGCCTTCAAGTGCAGGAAACCCAAATCAGGATGGTGATCAAAAACGCTTCCCTGTCGATTGTGGTCGAGGAACCTGCAGCCACAATGGGTTTGATCAGCTCCCTCGCGGAAAGCCTGGGTGGTTATGTGGTTTCATCCAATCTCTACCGGGTGCAGATGGACAGCGGCCTGGAGATTCCCCAGGCATCGATCACCATCCGCGTGCCGGCCGAGAAACTGGATCAGGTCCTGGATGAAATCAAATCCGGCGCCGGCCAGGTCTTGAGTGAGAACGTTACCGGACAGGATGTTACCCAGGAGTATACTGACCTGGAATCACGCTTGAGAAACCTGGAACGGGCGGAAGAGCAGCTGGTGGAGATCCTGGAAGGATCTTATGAGACGGAAGATGTGCTCAGCGTCTATAACCGACTGGTTGATATCCGGGAGCAAATAGAGGTGATCAAGGGCCAGATGCAGTATTACGAACAGTCTGCGGCTTTGTCCTCCATTTCGGTCAATATCCAGGCAAATGAAGCCGTTCAGCCGCTGAGAATTGGCAATTGGCAGCCAGTTGGGGTTGCTAAAAAAGCCATTCAGGCTTTGATCAACACCCTCAAATTCCTTGCCAATGCCCTGATCTGGATCGGGTTATACATCCTGCCAGTCGCCCTGATCCTGTTCTTCCCGGCGCGCTGGATCTGGAAAGGTCTGAAAAAGCTCTCACAGCGCAAAAAAGAACGCTTGGCTGAGAAGAAAAATCTCAAAGAAAACGGATAATGGATTCCAGATGAACCGCACACAGCCTGATCTCCGCACTGAGACCAGGCTGTTTTTGTGAATGGATACCAACTGGCCAAGCTGCTTACCATAGGATTTCTTCCTTAAAGACCTACTGTACCAGGAGGGAGAAGAACTGGGTGGACAAGCAGAAACACAGCATCCCGCTTCGGCAAGTCATCGATAATGGGGAATATTGCCAGACGCTGCCCATTTATGTCTGCCCCAAAGATATCTATGACTCGGGGGGGGCGGAGGAACTTTCAGCGAGTTATCTGCGGCCAGATTAATGTTCAGAGAAGCAGGATTTGATCGGGAACAAACCTGCTCACTGCATAGGTAAATCCCGGACGGTCTGTACTATAATTGTTCCCACATGGAAAAGCT
Organism: Chloroflexota bacterium; assembly: GCA_011039385.1. Lineage (GTDB taxonomy): Bacteria > Chloroflexota > Anaerolineae > Anaerolineales > UBA11858 > B10-G9. The sequence goes on from DRBO01000012.1 coordinate 12,556, forward strand.
GAAGACAGCCACCCTGGAATTAATCGGCATCACACTCTCGCGCTATCAGATATCCCTGCTGGAAGAATATGAGCAGGAGCTGCGGCGCTGGAATGACCGCTTTAACCTGACTGCGATC
>DRBO01000156.1 GCA_011039385.1 Chloroflexota bacterium
TACAATAGGAGTATCCAGGGAAGGCAGCAAATCTGCATGCTGGGCGAGTTCATTGAGAGGAATGTGGGCAGCGCCTTCAATGTGCCCGCTCTCAGCCACTTCTTCCAAGGATCGCACGTCAAGGATAAATGGCGGCGCATCCAGGGTCATTTCTTCTAGCAGGCCGTCTGCCTTCAGAGCGTTGTACCCGGACATGCTTCCCAGCATGGTGCCAAAGATCACGTCCAGCTTTTCAGGGCCAGCTGTGCTGGTCTCAGCAGGCGCTTCTGTGGGTTCGGGTTCCTGTTCCACAACCTCTTCCACCACAGCTTCCTGTTCAGGTTCTTCCACAACAGGCACAACCTGTCCGCCGCAGGCAGACAGGACTAGAATTAATACAGCAGCCAGTAATCCATACACTTGTTTCATGAAACTCTCCTAAGGTAACATAACTTTTATAGCTACAACCTACTCCACCCCTACTTTGGTAAGGGAGGAATTACATCTACAATAACATCCCGATTGGCTTCCAGTTCTCCCGGGGTGATCTTATCCGCGGTTAAGAAGATATCGGAATTTCCGTGACAATTCGCGCAGGATTCCATCTGGGGTGTGAAGCGCTGGATATTATGCGGGGTGGTATAGACCCAGGTCTCCCTCCCTTCGAAATTGGATACCATGCCAGTTTCATAATAATCAAAACTGGTCATGGAGATCGGCACATGCCGCACCGGTACATATTCATAAGGCCGGGCATAGCTCTGCAGGGTGTTCTTCCCGATATAAAAACCCAGGTAGGATCCTTCTGTGGCGAACACCGGGCTGCCGGTCTCCTCGCTGAGCGACACATGGCAGCCATCACAGTTAGTATAAGAGACTGAGTGGCAGACCTGGCAGGATAGGGTACCGGAATGCTGTTCATGCATGTAGTTGCCGTCGTTTCCTGCCGCCACCGACGCATGGCAGCTTTCACAGCTGGGTGATTGCAGTCCATCATAGCGGTGGTCAGGCGGCGGGACCTGATTGGTTAGCGGTCCTGCATGGCACTCCAGGCAGTTGGCTGGCATACCGTGCATTTCGTAGCCTGTGTGGCAATCCACACAGGTCATCCTGCCCTGGCGGAAGTGCACATCCGCCTTGAGATTCTCATGCTTACCCATATACTCATTTCCCACCCGGCTTCCATGGCAGGCAATGCAGTTGTTGGTCATGGACGGTTTAGCCTGAAAGACATGTCCATCAATAAAGCCGCCATCTACCGAAGTGGGTCGGCTGACATGGCAGTCACCGCAGGATGCGTGGCATCCGACACAGTGATTGTCAAACATTTCCTCTGCTGGTGGATGGTCCTCAAGCACACCCCGGCTTTCTAGAACAGTCCAATAGCCAGCCAGGGAGGTATGCAGACTGTTCGCCGCAGAGGAAACCAGGTTAGGATGGCAATCACCACAGAAGGCTTCAGGATCATCACTCGGATAAGGAATTAAATCAGTATGGGCAGTTTCCTTGTCAGGGGATTGCTGGCCCTGATGACATTCCTGGCAGGAAATTTTTCCGTGTACGGTATCCAGGAAAGCCTCTTCATCAATAAGCGCTTTTTCCCAAGGCTCCAACGGAGCTACTTCTCCCCCTCAACCTTCCCCTGAGTTTTCACTCTCTGCTACAACCAGATCAGCGGCAGTATTTTCCAGCGCCTGCTGATCCGCGTGACAAATCAAGCACTGATCAGCTTCAGAAGGCTGGCCAGAACCCTCCTCAGCAGCTTCGCTGGCTGTGGGGTCAGGAAAATGGGTTGCCGTGGATCCCTCAGGAGATGGTGTTTGGGTTTCCGGTAGTTGGGGTTCCTCTCCCCGACAGCTGACCGCGCCCAGGATCAATATGATACCCATCAACATCAAGGTTGAATGCAGGATTTTCAGGGAATAAGGTTTCTTTTTTTCTGCCATAGAGTTCACTTCTAATCCGCTTGTATTTTTTTTCACGCAGCGGGATTATAACACAACGATAAGTAATTTCCATGTATACAAACCTATAAGATAGCTTTTTCTTATCGCTTTTGCTTATCACAACCATAAGAAGAAGCTATTTTGAAATTAGCGTATCGATAACATTTTATTATGATGTTGTGCTAACATTCACAAACAAGGCTAACCAATATATTTTCTAGAGTTATGAGGGTATTGATGATGAAAAGAAAGTACTCCCCCGCTCTTGTTTCCGGCCTGCTGGTTGGAATCCTGACCATGACATTGTTTACAGGGTTGGCACATGCTTCACCACCGGCCCAGGGCGCTGGACCTCACACGGAATTAACTGACGAAGATTGTCGGGATTGCCATCTGGATGTGGCGGACGATTGGTCCCGCAGCCCTCATGCACATGCCTATGACGACCCTATTTTTCAGCAACAGTGGATTGGCCTGGGCAGCCCGGATACATGTCTGGCCTGCCATACCACCAATTTCATCGCCTCCAGCGGCGAATACGACGCCGAAGGGGTTTCCTGCCAAGCCTGCCATGGCACAGCCACAGCCAACCACCCTCCGGAAATTGTGCCCACAAAAGCAGATACTGATTACTGTGGTTCCTGCCACACCACCACGCTAAGTGAATGGCGCAAGACCAGCCACGCCGTTGCTGGTGTGGGGTGCATGGACTGCCACAACCCCCACAGTCAAAATTCACTCTTCGAAAATCCCGATGACTTGTGCATCAACTGCCACCGGGAAGGGATGGGAGATTATTTGAATGACCTGCACGTTCAGCAAGATATTGGCTGTGTGGACTGCCATGCGCTGGTGATTCCCCCTGAAGTCGTCCCGGAAGATGGGATTGTTCCCACCGGGCACTCCTTCAGCATCTCCCCTCAAACCTGTGTCGCCTGCCACACAGACGCCCTGCATGCCGGTTTTAAGCTGCCTGGATATGAAAATGGTGCCGCTCAAGCGAATGGTTTCCATTCCAGCACTGAAGTCGCAGGCGCCAAACCTTTCGAACAAACCGAGGATGAAACTGAACTGAGCTCCGTTCAGCAGATCCAGGCCCTGGAGACAGCCCTGGCAAGCAGCCGGGTGAGCAATCTATTTCAGGGTGCGGTTATCGGTTTGGTGTTGGGCGGCAGCACTGCCTGGATTGTAGGGCAGAACATCCGCCAGCGTGCGGAGGAGGAAGAGGAAGATGATCTCTAAGAAAAAGCCTGCCAGGAAGAAAAAAAATCACAACAAGGCCCTTCTTTCCCGGAAAGAATTCATGCAGATAGCTGGCGCCACCGGCGCGGCCGCGGTTTTCACTCAGCTGATCACATCTGGTCCTCTCTCTCCGGAAGCTATCCAGGGGATCGGGGAACGCTCTCATGCCAATGCGGAAGGAGAATCTAAATATGCCTGGTGTATGGCCATCGATCTGAGCGCTTGCATCGGCTGCCAGTACTGTGTCTGGGCCTGCCAGGCCACTAATGACGTGCCTGAGAATGGAATGCGATGGAATGTCGGCTTTCCGGAGAGAACGGAGAACGGAACTGATTTCTTCATGACCCGACCCTGTTTGCATTGTGAAGAGGCGCCTTGTGTTAAAGTCTGTCCGGTAGGAGCCACCTGGATCCGCAAGGATGGCATTGTTGCCATGGATTACAAACGCTGCATTGGCTGCCGCTACTGTGAAGTTGCCTGCCCATATGATGTCCGGCGTTTCAACTGGAAACCATCCATTAATGAGAATCCTTACCAACCCGACTGGGGGTCCGGGGAGGTTGAACGCCGGCCTCGGGGAGTGGTGGAAAAATGCACATTCTGCAGCCACCGCATCGATCGCGGACTGGCTTTGGGATTAACCCCTGGGATCGACCGTGAAGCTACTCCTGCCTGCGTGAATGTCTGTCCGGTCAATGCCAGGGTATTTGGGAATCACAACGATCCCCAAAGCCCGCTCTCTAAATTTGTCCAGGAGAAGGACACTTTCCGACTTCGGGAGGATTTTGGAACAGAGCCCAAAGTGCACTATGTGCGTCCCGAAAAGGAGGGATCCTAAATGCTGAAATTCGTCCTCGCTATCCCCAAAGATAGGCAGGAACGGGCCTGGTGGATCTGGGTAGGTATCCTGGGATTTGTGCTGGCCGTCGGTTTATTCGGGGCTATTCGCGTCTTTGTGAAAGGATTGCAGGTAACGGGTTTATCTGATCAGGTCCCCTGGGGTTTGTGGATCACACAAGATTTAAGCTCAATCGCCACCGGGGCCGGCGCTTTTACTTTCTCGGCGATCGTGTATCTCTTCAGGATCAAAAAATACCAGCCCATTGCCAGGGCTGCCGTTTTTGTGGGATTCTTGGGATATTCTTCGGCCATGCTGGCCCTGGCCATGGATATCGGCCGCCCTGACCGCTTCTGGCATCCTTTGGTGTATTGGAATGTACACTCTGTTTTATGGGAGATTACCTGGTGCGTTATTCTCTACTCAATCGTCCTGGTGCTGGAATTTCTACCGATCTTCTTTGAAAGCACATATTTCGATCGCTGGCCCCAGCTCCGAAAATATGGGGAGATGATCCATAAAGCTTCTCCGGTATTTGCAGCCATAGGCCTGGGATTATCCTTGCTCCATCAATCTTCCCTGGGTGCCACCTACGGCGTGCTTTCCGGCCGGGCGATCTGGTATAAACCCTCCCTGCCGGTGATGTTCATCCTGTCCGCAGTTGCAGGGGGAATTTCCATGACTTTGCTGCTGACCATTTTGGTGGGAAAACTCAACCACCGCCAGATCATCACTCAGGAGCTGCAATTTGATATATCCCGCATCGCAGGTTTTGCCCTCCTGGCTTATCTATACCTGAAAATCTGGGATTGGGCTGCCACATCTTACTACAGCCACTCACCGGGAACGACTGAGGCCCTGGTTCTGCTGCAAACCACCACTCCCTATACGCGCACATTCTGGTGGATTGAGATCATCCTGGGAGGAATTGTGCCAGCAGTTATCCTTTTAAACTCCCAGCTTAGAAAAAACGACCGCTACAGCTTATTTGCTCTGGGTGCGATCATCGTCGGAGTAACGGTCAACCGCTGGAACGTGACCTTGTCCGGATTGGTTGCCCCACCACAGTGGTCGCCCGGGGTTTTAGGCAGGATTCTTTCAGCTTCCTATCTGCCGAGCTGGAACGAGATCATCGTATCCTTCGGCATCATTGCCTATGCGTTGCTGGCCTTCAGTTTTGGAGTGAAATATCTGCCGATATTTCCCAAGAACGATCAAACATCCCCTTAGCGGCTCTCCTCCAGCCTGGGAATAAAACACTTTAAGAATTGCGAAGCGCCTAATTTGCAACGGGCAGATATCACCCCTCCCATGGAAGGTATCGGGGAGAATAAATACCAGATGAATCTATTAGGGATATAATTATGATCACTGATAAACTGTTCGCTTTGTTATCAGATAAAACTATGTTAGATGCCCACCAGCTCAATATTTTCCTGGTTGCCGCTGAGACACTCAATTTCACGCAGGCTGCGGAACGTCTGCATATGAGTCAGCCCAGCGTCAGCCAGCATATCCGCGCTCTGGAAAAGCACTTTGGGGAAGAACTATTCATCCGCCAGGGCCGCTCTTTGATCTTATCTGACGCTGGCCGCGTGCTCATTCCCCTTGCCCAGCAATTTGTCACACAGAGCACTCGCATTAACGAGGCCATGTCCTCCCTCAAGGGATACATTAAAGGCCGGATCAATATCGGCTGCAACGCCATCTCGGGAAGGTATATCCTGCCATCTTATTTCGCGCAGTTCCACTATCTTTACCCGGAAGTAAGCATTTGCTGTCAGACGGATACGTGCAATTCACCCCTGGAAGAGCTCCGCAGCGGTGATCTCCATTTCCTGTTTACCAATCAAGCTAAGGCTTCCGAGCCCTGTTTCGAGGTGGTAAAACTACTTGAAGAGGAAATTGTCCTGATCGCCCCGCCAGACCACCCCTGGGCAAAGAGAAAAGATATCGAAGTCGAAGAGCTGCTGACAGAAAAATTCATCCTCCCCGCGGAAAACTCTGATACCTATTTTCAAGTCAATTCGGCCCTGGCAACGAAAAACCTTTCCCTGCTCCAGCTGAACTCTTTCCTGACATTAAGCAACGCAGAAGCTATTATTCTCTCTGTCCAAAAAGGCCTGGGGTTGGGCTTCAGCGCAAAGATCATCACCTCCACTATCAGCCGGGTCGCCACTGTGCCCATCAGAGGACTGCAAATCATCCAGAGCTTGTCAATCGTGCGCGACAACACTCAACTGACCACCGCTGCCAGGAACACTTTCTGGGACTATATCATCACTGCCAAAGAGGAAATCCTTCAGGATATCCTGAAGGCCTGACCGGACACTGGATAACCTCTGGCTACGATTCTGAGATATTTACCACCGATCAAAAAATAAAACACTGCTGTCACAAGGGTTAACTTGCCTTGTGACATTTGTCACCTTCCCTCTCCTCCGGACATGTGATACTCTTCACAATTGATGGTATTCCTATATGCACATATGTCAAAATGAATAACAAAGACCTCTCTCGGGAAATCAATCACCTCCACGCCAGGATCTGTTCAGCCATCTCGGACCCCCACCGAATTCTGCTGCTCTACGCGATTGCAGAAGAGACCCGCAACGTGAACGGCCTGGCTGAAGCCGTCGGCATCAGCCAATCAGCGGCCTCCCGGCATCTCAAGCTGCTTAAAGAGCGGGGGTTGATCCTCTCCAGGCGTGACGGCTCACAAGTAATTTATTCCCTGGCAGATCATCGTTTTCTTCAGGCGTTGGATTTACTGCGAGAAGTCATGCTGGAGCAAATGGCTCAACAAGCCGACTTCATTAATCAAACTCAATCGATGGAGAAGGATAGCTTATGAAAGCATCCAAATTTAGCTGGTTGCTCGTTATCATTCTGGGTGCCGGGCTCATCATAATCCCCTTGGTGATATTTTTGCCCGGGGCTGAAAAACCACTCAGCAGGGATCCTTGGGATAATGTTCCCCTGCGCATACCTCACACAGACCACTCAGATATCATTCAGGGCCCCTTCGAAACTGGCACTGAGGTCACCCAGGCCTGCCTGGATTGCCACGAGGACGCGGCCAGCGAAGTGATGGCTACTGTGCACTGGACCTGGGAAAGCCAGCCTTATCAACTGGAAGACCGCGATAACACGGTGACTGTAGGTAAAAAGAATGCCATCAACAACTTCTGCATAGGCATCCAGGGCAACTGGCCTGGATGTACCTCCTGCCACGCAGGTTACGGCTGGGAAGACGCTAATTTTGATTTCAACCAGGAAGAGGGTGTGGACTGCCTGGTCTGCCATGATAATACGGGAACTTACGTTAAGGGGTATGCCGGCCTACCCGTTGAGGGAGTAGACCTTCTGGACGTTGCCCGCAGTGTAGCCAAGCCAACCCGGGAAAATTGCGGCAGCTGCCATTTCAACGGCGGTGGCGGCAATGCAGTTAAACACGGAGATCTTGACGAAACCCTGTATTTTCCACCTTCCCATGTGGATATCCACATGGGGGAACATGATTTTATGTGCACCGATTGTCATCAGACCGAAAACCACAATATTTCCGGGAGATCCATCTCTGTCAGCCTGGATGACACCAACCAGATCTACTGTACAGACTGTCATTCCGAGGATCTCCATGAGGATGACCGTATCAATGCCCATGTGGATTCTGTAGCCTGTCAGTCCTGTCATATCCCCAATGCGGCCACCCGGGATGCAACCAAAATGTACTGGGATTGGTCCACTGCCGGCAGCGATGAGATCGAAGAAAGCCTGCACACTTATCTGAAGATCAAAGGAAGTTTTGTTTACGAAGACAATTTCACCCCGGTTTACCACTGGTATAACGGTGGGGTTGCCGAACGATATATCCTGGGTGATGTGATCGACCCTGACCAGATGGTTTCTATCAATCTGCCTTCCGGCAATATCAAAGACACTTCCGCAAAGATATTCCCCTTCAAGGTGCACCTGGCTAAACAGCCCTACGACACTGTCAACAATATCCTGCTCCAGCCCAAAACAGTAGGGGAAGGCGGCTTCTGGGAGGAGTTTGACTGGGGCCTGGCACTGCAACTGGGCGCAAACATCACGGGACTGGATTACAGCGGAGAGTACGGTTTCACAGAAACAGAGATGTACTGGCCAACAACCCATATGGTCACCGCCGCTTCGGAAGCCTTGACCTGCAACCAATGTCACGGTCCCGAAGGCAGAATGGATTGGGAAGCCCTGGGCTATTACGGCGATCCAATTGATTGGGGCGGACGCTTTCAATCCAACAGTTATCTACCATAAAAAAAGGACAGCTGTTATGGGAAAAACACCTCACCTCAGCAAAATATCGAAGTCACTCTTATTAGCTGGGTTTTCGCTCGTGCTCATCACGGGGGCAGTTCTGATCGGTCAGAGATCTGCCTCCGCACAGGAGAATCTCCAAACCACGCCAATTCATCCCAGTTTCTCTTTCCTGGATGCGGATGGAGTCAATGTGCTCGATTCAGGTCAGCCTGTGTCTACCATGAATACCTGTGGCGCCTGCCATGATACTGGATTCATCGTAGAGCACAGCTATCATGCCAGCGTAGGTTTTAATGATCTCACCAGTCCCGGTACTACTGTCACCGAGAGGTCCTGGGATATATCCCCCGGCTTATTTGGCTCCTGGAATTCAATTGTTTACCGCTATCTTTCCCCCCAGGAAGACAACAGGATTGACCTGACCACTCCAGATTGGATCCGCCTCTATGGCCTGCGCCATGTGGGAGGTGGTCCTGCCGTGTACGGGATCAACGGCCAACTTCTCAGTGAACTTCCCTACAGTCCGAAAAGTCTGGAAACCAATACTTTAAACACAGAGACCGGCAAGCTCGAACGCTGGGACTGGAAAGAGTCCGGCCTGGTTGAAATGAACTGCTTCCTGTGCCATACGCCCAACCCCAATAATGCTGCCCGGGCAGCAGCCCTGCAATCCGGGGCATTTCAGTGGGCAAATACCGCCACACTGCTGGGTTCGAATATTGTCTATACCAGCAGTGACCGCTATTCATGGAACCCAGACGCTTTCAACGAAAATGATGAAATCGATCCCGCAGTGCTGCAGATCCAGGACCCAACCAACCTGAATTGCGGTTTATGCCATGGGCTGGTCCACGATGACGTGGAAGATCCGCTGATCACCCTGGGCTGCTCACCTGAAAGGTGGAGTACCATCACCACCGGACAGATCGTCTCGCCGCAGAAAATGGCTGATTCAGGTATGAACCTGGCTGGCAAAGAGACCCTGGACCGTGCCTGGGACGTACATGCAGAGCGACTTCTGAACTGTGTTGACTGCCATTATTCCATTAACAATCCGCTTTTTTACCAGGAATCCGAAGCTACGAAACCAGATTACCTGCTATTTGATCCCCGTCGGGTGGAAATTGGCGAATACCTGGAAAAACCTTTGCATCAATTCGCCCGGGGGAACAGCGCCCAGAGCGCAGCCGCGACAGAGCTTAACAACACCATGCGTACCTGTGAGTCTTGCCACGTTGTCGACTCCACCCATGCCTGGCTGCCTTATCTGGATAGCCACCTGGAAGCGCTGAGCTGTGAGAGCTGCCACATTCCACAGCTGTTTTCATCCGCCAACATGGTCCATGACTGGACCGTGCTCCTGGCCAATGAATCCCCCCGCAAGGAATGCCGGGGAACGGAAGGTGATGAGGACACCATGGGCACCCTGCTGGTGGGCTACGAGCCGGTCCTGATTCCCAGCCCGGATAAGGATGGGAACCTGAAACTTGCCCCCCATAACCTGGTCACCACCTATTACTGGGAATATGGAGACCCGCCCCGACCAGTTCCATTCCGCGATTTGCAGGCTGCCTATTTTGAGAATGGGGAATACCATCCGGGAGTCCTGATGCGTTTTGACCAGAATGGGGATGGAGACCTGGCCAAAGATGAAATGGTAATCGACACCCAGGCAAAAGAAGAGTTTATTCGAGCCCGTCTGGCCAGGCAGGGATTGTCAAATCCCCGCATCACCGCTGAAATCCAGCCCTACAGCATCAACCATGATGTTGCCAGTGGTGAATGGGCTCTGGATGACTGCACTGCCTGTCATAGCGAAAATTCACGCATCACGCAGCCCATCAAACTGGCATCCACAGCCCCTGGTGCAGTTCTTCCAACCTTTGTATCCGGAACAGAACGAAAACTTACTGGAAAGATCACCGTTGACGAAGAGGGTGCTGTATATTATGACCCGGCGCCTGCCACAGAGAACCTGTATATTTTCGGTCATGCCAATCTGGCCTGGCTGGACATGATTGGGCTTGGTCTATTTGGCACTACGGTCATAGGGGTATTTACTCACGCTGGCTTAAGGTTGTATTTCGGTTCCCGCCGGGAAGAAACCGAAAAGGCGACTGAAAGAGTATATATGTACGGATCGTATGAGAGACTGTGGCACTGGCTGCAGACTTCGGCCATTGTCCTGCTCTTGCTGACCGGGTTGGTCATCCATCGGCCAGATACATTCATCTTTCTCGATTTCAAGAACATGGTGCTGGTCCACAACATCATTGCTGGCATCCTGGCAGCCAACGCCTTTTTAGCCCTGTTTTATCATCTGGCGAGTGGAGAGATCAAGCAATATATCCCCAAACCGCGGGGATTCTTTGATCGCACCATCACTCAGGCCATCTACTACTTGCAGGGGATCTTCAAGGGGGATCAGCATCCATTTGAGAAAACACCGGAAAAGAAGCTCAACCCTCTCCAGCAAGTGACCTACTTTGGTTTGCTCAACGTGCTGCTCCCACTGCAAGGAATTATTGGCATACTTATGTGGGGCGTTCAACGCTGGCCGTCATTGGCAAATGCCCTGGGAGGATTGCCTTTCCTTGCGCCGGTCCATACCATTTTAGCCTGGCTGTTTGCTTCATTTATTGTCCTGCACGTCTATCTAACAACTACCGGACATACCGTTATCTCCAGTTTGGAAGCCATGATCACCGGCTGGGAGGAAATGGAAACATAAGATTCTGGAGGACCATACCGCCTTTAGAAAAGAGAGTGACCCTATGAAAAAAAATATAAACACTCCCCGAAAGAAATTTCAGCTCAAGGACCTCTTCAACAGGCCCTCTCAGCCTTACGCGAACCCTTACCTGGGCGGCGTTCTGCTCGGTCTGGTTCTGTTTGCCTCCTATTTCATCACCGGAAATGGACTGGGGGCTTCCGGGGGGTTGAGCCGTTTCGCAGCTTTTATTGAGGATCTCATCGCACCTGGCCACATTGATCAAGTGCCCTATTTGCTCTCCATGGCAGGAGGGCGGCGCAATCCCCTGGACAGCTGGATCGTGATCGTCACCACGGGTGTGCTGATCGGCGGGTTCTCCTCCGGCCTGATCCACGGCAGAACCAAGATTGAGACCAACAAGGGTCCCAATATCTCCAAGCAAACCCGCTGGCTGTTCGCCTTTATTGGTGGAATCCTGTTCACATACGGTGCCCGTCTGGCACGGGGCTGCACTTCCGGTCAAGCCTTATCCGGCGGCGCGACGCTATCAGCCGGCAGCTGGCTGGTGATGTTTTCTATCTTTGGCGGAGCTTACGCACTGGCTTATTTTGTGCGCAGGCTCTGGAATTAGCGGAGAATCTCATGATACCTTTTCCCCTCCACCTCGAATCCTTGCTGAGCAAACCACTCATGTACCTGGTTTTCCTGCTGATTGGCTTTTTATTTGGTTACGTGCTGGAAATCTCAGGTTTCAATCACTCCCCTTCCCTGGCCTCCCAGTTTTATTTTAAGGACCTGCGGGTTTTTAAGGTTTTCTTCACTGCCATTGTTGTTGGCATGCTGCTGATCTTTGCCAGCTCTGCCGTTGGACTGCTGGATTACAACCTCATCTGGGTCAATCCAACATATCTCTGGTCTGGCATCGTGGGCGGCCTGATCATGGGTGCTGGGTTTATCTTGGGAGGATTCTGCCCGGGCACTTCTCTCGTCGCCCTTGCGACCTTAAAAATTGACGGGGGCTTCTTCGTTCTCGGCGGTTTGGTCGGAGTGTTCTTATTTGGAGAAACAGTAGATTCATACAGTTATTTTTTCAACGGCAGTTATTATGGCCGTCTGACGCTGATGGATGTATTTAATCTCCCTGCCGGAACCATCGTCATCCTGGTCACACTGATGGCAGTGTTTATGCTCTGGGGAGGTGAGAAGCTGGAAAAGGTCTACGGCAATAAAGATCCCGCGAAAGCCCCAAAAGCTCGCTACTATGGAGCGGGCGTTCTGGTGCTTCTCGCGGTTGCTATCGCAATCATTGGACAGCCTACCACAGCTGACCGCTGGGCAAGGCTGGAGCCTGTCCGGGCGGAAGCGATTGCCAA
>DRBO01000064.1 GCA_011039385.1 Chloroflexota bacterium
GGCAGTTTTACCCTGGAGTCCTGGAAAACAACTTCAATTGATCACACTGGAGGATCGGATCCATTACCCAACATCCAGGATAAATTTTATGACAAAACTGGCTGCGCGCTGGTTGGAGAGAAGTCAAAACTCACACCGGGCGAGGCTTATTTTGTCAGCGCCATGTTCACTAACAATCCCACAGGGCATGACATCACAGTCACTGTGCAGATCTGCACGGAGGATGGGCTGGGTGGGGAATGTATAGCTCAGAAAATCCGCCATACACCCTGATAAATCAGGTTTCTCCCAGTGGCATGAAAGAGGCGAACGAAATGGATCCAGATTACCTGGGGCTGTCCCAGGCCTGGATCGACACTTTGGCTTACCACTGCGGACAACCGCTGCTTAGCTCATTTTGACCGGAGTTGCTGAAAGGATAAAGACGATGATTAATGTGGTGAATCTCGCTGAGAAATTTTCCCTGATCACAAAACAATGGGACCCAAAAATCATTGCCCAGCTGAACGATTATCATTTCAAAATCGCCAAAATCCAGGGGGAATTTGTCTGGCACAGTCATCCCGAAACGGATGAGGTTTTCCTGGTCGTGGATGGGAAATTGACCATCCAGCTGCCGGACGGGGACTTGCATCTCTCCCGGGGAGAATTGTGTGTTATCCCTAAAGGCGTGGAGCACAAGCCAGCTGCGGAGCAGGAATGCCAGATCCTGATGGCGGAGCCGGCCGGCACACTGAATACCGGAGACGCCGGGGGAGAGCGCACGATTGAGGAAACCGAGTGGATATAGTTAGCTCTCCTAAGGTTCCAAAGAGGATTATTGAATGATCTCCATTAGCCCAACGCTGCGTGAGAAAATGCCTGAGGTCTGCATCGGCTTATTGGCTGTCCGGGAAGCCGGTAACTGTCCGGATCACCCGGCCTTGCGAGAAGCCCGGCAGGGGCTGGAGGTGGAGCTGCGTGCGCGATTCAAGGATCTGGATAGAAAGGGACTTCGGGCGTTGGCAGTTTTTTCTGCCTATGATTCTTTTTACCACAGCTTCCGCAAGACCTATCACGTTCAGCTTCAGCTGGAATCAGTGCTGTTTAAAGGAAAACCCATTATAGCTCCCTCGGCTCTGGTGGGGGCGATGTTCATGGCTGAACTGCAAACCGGGCTGCTGACTGCCGCCCATGACCTGATAGCTCTCGAGCTTCCATTGATGGCTGATATCGCTTCAGGGGAGGAATCCTACCAGCGCCTGGATGGAACTCATCAAGAACTGAAAGCAGGTGACCTGTATATCCGCGACAGGCAGGGAATACTCTCTTCCGTGATATATGGACCGGACCATCGCACCCGGATCAAACCCGGCACAAACCAGGCTGTCTACACCACTTATGGGCCGCCGGGTATCTCCCGGAAGCAGGTGCTGGAGGAGCTGGAGATCCTGGAAGGATACCTGCGGTTATTTGCCCCTCAGCTGGAGCGGGAAATATTGGAAGTGCTTTGAGATCTGTCAGCCCGAGCGAACTCCTCCAGCAAAACAGCTTGGCCAGTCCTGGTGGATGATGACACCACCCCCGGCACCTTAAACATAATCCCCCTTGCCCGGCTCCGATTTACAGATCTGAATCTATATGTAATAATATGTCACCTATGGAAAATTGGCTCAGAACCTCAAAAAAGACTTTGGTGATCCTGGCTGCGTTGGTTTGGTATATAGGCGCGGTCATGCTCTTGCGGGGCGGCCTGGATCTGGTAGCCCAAGCCAGGGAGATGCGCCCGGATAGCGCCTGGCATTGGCTGTTCATCGTCCTGGGCATCATTCTGGGAGTCATTCAAGCCCAGACGTTTTTTACTCGCAGCTGCCGGAAGAATATCCAGCGCATCCGTGAGCTGAAGGACCCCCGACTGTGGGAATTTTACCGCCCCGGTTTTTTCCTGGCCCTGGCCGGGATGATCAGCGCTGGAATCCTGCTGGACATCTTATCCCAGGGAAACTATTTTTTCATGCTTTTTGTGGCAGGCCTGGATATTGCCCTGACGATCTCCCTGCTGGGAAGCAGCTCTGTGTATTGGACTGATAAAATGGCGTTTCCAGGGGAAACACATAGTAGGGGATCTTAAGTAATGAGCCTGGTCAGGAGAGCCTCTCTCAGGGATGCGGACCAGCTTGCGGGACTATCCTCCCAGCTGGGGTATCCCATTTCCAAGACTGAACTGACCAGGCTGCTCGAGGATCTGGAGCTGGATTCTGATCATGAGATTTTTGTTCTTGAGGATCAGGAAGGCCAGATCTGCGGTTTTGTGCATGTCTTGGTGGCAAAAAGGATTTTCCTGGAAGGTTTTGCGGAGTTAGGCGGACTGGTCGTGGACCAGGCCTGCCGGGGAGAAGGGTATGGGAAACAGCTCCTGGAAGCGGCTGAACGCTGGTCAGCGAACAAGGGGATGGGAGAAATGAGAGTTCGTTCCAATGTCACCAGAACTGTGGCGCGGGAATTTTACCTTGGCCAGGGTTATCTGGACAACAAGAAGCAAACCGTATTTCTCAAGATCCTTTAGTGACGTCCCAGCCGCAAGAATCGACAATACTGATATTTTCGCGGATCTGCTTCTCGGCCTGCTTCCAACCCTCGATGTCCTCCTCAATTGGAAGGTAGTCCACCCCTCGGACAAAAATGAACCGACCCGCGTCTTGAGCGGGCTGGCATTTTTATGAGACTATCCAACAGCACAGGAGATTGTGTTGAGCTTCGTCCCTACTCCAGGACCAGCAAGCTCTCTTTCCGTTCCACGTTATCGTTCACTTTGGCCTGGATGCGGGTTACCGTTCCATCCCTGGGCGCAGTGAGTTCGTTTTGCATTTTCATCGATTCCAGTATTACCAGCACATCGCCCTTGGATATTTGGTCTCCCTCTGCAACCGGGATATCGATCACCAGCCCCGGCATAGGTGCTCTCAGAACGAACTTGCCCTTGTGGACAGAAATATGCCCGGCTGCCAGGCGCAATCGACGTTCACGCTCATCCTCAACATTCACCGTGAACTGCCTGCCCCGCAGGAGTACCTCCCAGTCGCTGTTGTCCTGGTAGATATTTGTTTCATAGGATTTACCATCCACCAGCAGGGAGAAGGACAGGTACTGCCGGAGGTGCTTAAAATCGATCTCATGCGGGACATCATCGATCAGCACCCTGGTTTCTGATAGGATCTCAATTTCGTACTCTTTGTCCTCGATCGTGGCGATATATTTCATAGCTCGTATTTACTTGTTGGTCCGCTCCCAGCGGCCCATCCATTTCCAGTTGCTGATATCTCTTTGTGCCCGCCGGATGACGATGGCTGAGCGCTGGGTGTTTTCGTGAGCGGCTAGCACCGCAGCCAGCGCAGCAATCTTGGGGAGATTCTTGTCTTTTTGGTGTCCAGTGAAAGGAGGGACCTCGTCGTCGACGAACTGGGTGTCGAAGTTTCCCGCCAGAAAGTCCGGATCTTCCAGTAAGGCCTGGTGAAAGGGGATATTAGTCCGCACGCCAATCACGCGGTATTCCTCAAGGGCTCTTTTCATGCGGGCGATGGTCTCTTCCCGGGTTTCTTCGTGAACGATTAATTTGGCGATCAGGGCATCGTAGTAGGGAGTGATCTGGTAGCCGGAATACACGCCGGAATCCACACGTATACCAGGACCGGCAGGGAGCAGGGACTGGGTGATCATACCAGTGGAAGGGATGAACCCACGGTAAGGATCTTCCGCGTTGATGCGGCATTCTATAGCCCAACCGTTGAGGTTGATATCTCCCTGTTTACGAGAGAGAGGATGACCTGCCGCTATTCGAATCTGTTCCTTGACAATATCAATCCCCGTGACCGCTTCAGTTACCGGGTGCTCTACTTGGAGTCGTGTGTTCATTTCCAGGAAGTAGTAGTTTTTGTCCTTATCGACCAGGAATTCAATTGTGCCGGCATTAATATAATCGACTGCCCTGGCAGCCTGAACGGCCACCTGGCCCATCTCCTGGCGCAATTTTTCATCATCTCCAATAAAGGGAGAGGGGGCTTCCTCAAGCAGTTTCTGGTGGCGGCGCTGGATGGAGCATTCCCTTTCAGCCAGGTGAATGACATTGCCGTGCTGATCTGCCAGGATCTGGATCTCGATATGCCTGGCTCCTTGGATCATTTTTTCTAGGTAAATGTTGTCGTCGCCAAATGAGGCTTCAGCTTCCCGTCGGGAAGCTGTCAGCAGGCCAGCCATATCCCGAATATCCTGCACTTCCCGCATGCCTTTTCCGCCGCCTCCAGCGCTGGGTTTGATCAAAAGAGGAAAGCCTATTTCAGGCGCAAGTCTCAGTAAATCCTCATCACTCAGGTCACCTCGTCCCTCCGTTCCAGGTACAACCGGTACGCCGGCTTCGGCTACCGTGTACCGGGCGGCCTGCTTGTCGCCCATGGCGGCGATGGAGGAAGGCTTGGGGCCGATAAATGTGATTCCAGCATCCTGGCAAGCCTGGGAAAAATCTGCCCGCTCGGCCAGAAAACCGTACCCCGGATGGATAGCATCGGCCCCGCATGCCTGGGCTATCTCAATAATTTTGTCCCCACGCAAGTAGGATTCACTGGCCTTGGATGGACCCAGATAGTAAGCTTCATCTGCGTAGCGGATATGAAGGTTATGGCGGTCAGCGTCAGAATACACTCCCACGGTGGGGATATTCAGCTCCCGGCAGCTGCGGATGATCCTGACTGCTATTTCACCCCGATTGGCAATAAGTATCTTCTTGAACATAATAGCCCTTCGGCTCCCGGATCAAAGGGGAATATTGCCGTGTTTTTTAGCTGGATTGCTGTCCCTCTTGTGGCTCAGCATTTCCAGAGCGTTGATCAGCCGAGCCCGGGTGGTACTGGGCTCAATGACGTCATCAATATAGCCGCGCGAAGCCGCCACGTAGGGATTGGCGAATTTTTTGCGGTATTCCTCCACCAGCTCAGCTCGCTTCTTATCAGGATCCTTGGCCTTTGCCAGTTCCTTGCGGAAGATGATGTTGACTGCGCCCTCCGGTCCCATGACCGCGATCTCAGCGCTGGGCCAGGCCAGGTTGATGTCACCGCGGAGGTGTTTGCTGCTCATCACGTCGTAGGCGCCGCCGTAGGCTTTGCGGGTGATGAGGGTGATCTTGGGCACAGTAGCTTCAGAGTAAGCGAAAAGCAGTTTTGCGCCGGAGCGGATGATACCCCCGTGTTCCTGATCCAGCCCAGGTAGAAAGCCTGGTACATCCACGAATGTCAGCAGGGGAATATTAAACGCATCGCAGAAACGCACAAAGCGGCCGGCTTTTTCGGAGCAGTCAATGTCCAGCACGCCCGCCAGGTAAGCTGGCTGGTTGGCAATGATACCAACGGAATGGCCGCCCAGACGGGCAAAACCGACCACGATATTACGGGCATAGGCTTCCTGGATCTCGAAAAACTCTCCCCCGTCAACCAGCAGGCCGATAACGTCTTTGATGTCATAGGGCCTGGAAGGATCATCAGGAACGATGGTATCCAGAGCGGGCTCGCGGCGCAGCGGGCTGTCATCCGTCAAGGCATAGGGGGGATCTTCCATGTTGTTCTGGGGCAGGTAAGAAAGCAGCTTGCGGACCAGGAAGAGGGTGTTGGCTTCTGTGTCAGAGACGATGTGGCACACACCGGATTTTTCAGCGTGTACGTCCGCCCCACCCAGTTCCTCGAAGGTCACTTCCTCATGAGTGACGGTCTTAACCACTTCCGGGCCGGTGATGAACATGAAACTGGAACCCCTGACCATGAAGATGAAATCGGTCAGGGCTGGGGAATAAACTGCCCCGCCGGCGCAGGGACCCATAATAACGCTGATTTGGGGGATCACGCCGGAGCAGAGCGTGTTGCGCAGGAAGATATCCGCATAGCCTCCCAGAGAGACCACACCTTCCTGGATCCGGGCACCCCCGGAATCGTTGATGCCGATGATCGGAGCGCCGTTTTTGAGGGCCATGTCCATTACCTTGACGACTTTTTCGGCATGGACCTCGCCCAGGCTGCCTCCAAAAACCGTGAAGTCTTGGGAAAACACATAGACAAGGCGGTTGTTGATGGTCCCCCAACCGGTGACGACAGAATCCCCGGGGATTTTGGTTTTATCGATGCCAAAATCCGTGGTGCGGTGTTCCACAAAAGCGTCGATTTCCCGGTAGGATCCTTTGTCCAGCAGCAGGTCGATACGTTCCCGGGCAGTCAGCCGGCCTATTTGATGCTGTTTTTTGATCTTCTCGGACCCGCCACCCTGACGGCTGAGGTCCTTTTTTTCTTGCAGTTCTTGTATTCTGGGATTTTTAGTTTTTTCTGCCATATATGCACCTTGTTAGGGTATTTTAACAGCATTTCTCCCAAAATAAGACCGAGATGATTTCAGGTTGAGTATAGTGCCCAGGACGGCAAGTCCGATAATCGTGAATACCAGCTCCACCCGCCAGCGGTCTTGCAGGGTTGATGGTTCGGCAATCCTAAGCAGGTTTATCCAGCTAAAGACGCTGTATGTCATCCCGTATGCGAAACAGCCAATCCGGACCCACCACTTTCCCCTCCAGAGGCTGACAGCGATTAGCACTCCTGTGCCACTCCACACCAAACTGGCCACAAGCAGCAGGCCAGGCTCTACAGAAAGTGGCAAATCGGCCAGGATTTTCCAATTAAATAGGATCTGGCTGAATCTGAACAGTTGATAGCATGAAAATAGAATGATCAAGATAGACAGCAAGGCAAGGATCTTGGGGCGGGAGTTCCTGTGGGAATCAGTGGGATGATCTTGATCTGTCATGAAGAATCCAAAATATCATTAGGAAGGTCTCAGTAATGGTTTTTCTATTGAATAGCAGCTACTCTTGATCCGCTTGTGAATTTTGAGGGTCTTCCTGGTGATTCAAGGCGACCTTTAACTCGTAATTGTGTTTGGTTTTCCGAGATCTCAAGCGTAAAAAGAAACCAAATTCAAATGATCTACTCAATTCTTCTGTAGTTTCTCCAGTCGGTATTCCGGAAGGCATGCTTTTAGAGGATACCAAGAAGGGATAATTCCTCATCTTGATCAAGCCTGCTGTAATGCCAGGCTTCAGTTTCTGCAGGTTCAAGTCCGGACTTATTTGATAAAGTTGATAAAACCCTAGCGCGAACAGTGGCAAAACGATCCATAATATTCGTGAAGTCAGCAGATTTCCAACGCCACGCCAGAAGGATACCGTGGTTGAAAGGATTACTTCTCCATTGACTATTGCCCTGCCAATTGGTCTTTCGTCCCGGTCTCTGAGGGTTATAAATTCTGCCAGGTTTAATTCTCTCTTGAATAATGGCAGCAGTTCAGCAGCGTTGTACTCCTCAAAAAAGATCGCAAAGTCACTGCCTTCTGGCCAGACAGAAGTGCCATTTCGAACCGAAGAGATAGGTACCGATTCAAATTCGGATTGTGTCAGTTCTAGCCGGAAGAAGTAAGGGACCCATTCAGCTAATGTTTCTGAGTCATAGATATAATAGATTTTTGTTTCCTGGGGATTATCCATGCCTGCCCAGTTCATCACCTGTTCTATATTCGGCCGGTATATCTTTGGAGATTCAACGAAATATTGCTTAGCCCCCACAGCTAGAATGGTAATACTGCAGAGCAGCAGCAGGAGAGGCTGCCATTGAATCCGGGATTTGATCTTGTTAGTAAGGAATTGGGTTATTTGTTCCACTGAAAGGCATACACCAATCCCTGAGAATAAAGCCAATATTGGAATAATTGGAACCAGGTGGGCTGGCCTGGGAGGATAGGTGCTGATAATGCTGAGAAAAAACATACCTGAAAAAAACCAGAACAGGAAGGGGAAGCCATTGGGTTTCCAGAAATGTGCCAGTAAAAAATATAAACCCAGGACATAAAAAATCACCGTGAATGGTCCCGCCAGGGGGGAAGAGAGGAAAAAATTGTTGCAGAATTCATCAAATTGCAGACCGAGGAAGGATCGGATAAATCCCCTTAACAACAGCCTTTTGATAAAGATCGTATTCTTGATTAACTGATATCGATCTATCGTGGTGATTGTGCTTGTTTGATAGACTTCTTCCTCTCCAAATAACCCCACAGTATAGTCGAGATTATTAAATAAACCTTCAACCAATTTTTTCCTCAGCCCTTCAGGGTTATGAGACGCGCCATATGTCAGGTGCGGGGCAGCGATGATTGTTGTTCCGATCAAAAACATCAACAGCGCAATCAGCAGAAATCTCTTGCCCCCTTTCCTCCTCAGGATAGATAAGAACGAATATCCAAATAACGCCAAAACAATCATTATCCCCAATTTTCCTGAAGTGTAGGTTAGAAAACCAAGCCCTGATGCAATTCCTCCAAGATACATATAAAACAGGCTGTTTCTTTTTAACCCCTGATAGAAAAACCAGACACAGAAAATTACGAATAGGATCGCCTGAGAATTGTTATACCCAAGTCGGGCGAATGACAAATAGTACGGGGAAGAAATGTAGATTATTGACGAAATTACCCCTACCCAGCGATTGAAGAAATCTTTGCCAAGAAGATAGAGCGGGATAACGCACAATAAAGCAGGGAGGACTGAGGAAAATCGCCAGCCCCAAATATCTCTGCCAAAAATCCGCATGACAGCACCCTGGATATATGAGCTGAAGGCTGGAAAGGAATATACCCCAAATCCAAAAATCGACCCACGGTATTCACCATCGGCTATGTATCTAGCCGTCTCGAAAAAGCTGCCCTCGTCACCCTTGATGACGTTTGGAATATCCTGAAGCTGGTAGGTTCCGATCAAGAACCCCGCAATCAGGATCAGGACGATGATCCCAATCTCGCGGTGGGAAGCAGTTGGAGATAAGGTTACACCAGATGCTTTGTCATACCTGAAAATTGCGCTGGATATAAAGATTATTGAAAAGATCCAGAAGAAAATATCAAAGAATTCCAGCTCATAATTCACGGCCCGTATGATTAACACAGCAAACAGCCCAAAACCCAGCAGGGTTCGCCAGATCCATTTTGAGAAGTGAAACCTTCTTAGAATGGGAACGCTGGAGATTGGGAATATGTCAGCAGTATTTTTTTTGATTAGTTCTGATTTATAACTTGAAATTGCAAAAATCACTCCGCCCAGTACAGTACACGCCATCCCGATGAGGACATTCCCCAGATATTTTGCGTCAATTCGCAGCCAGTCATTGAGAGATTGGCGCATATCCTGCCAGGAATCGATCGGTATCTCCCTATGCATGATGATCTGCCCGGCAACAACCAGTGTCAATGCGATCAGGAACAAGTAGAATCGAGTGTCAGGTGCCAGTCTTGACAGGTTTCTGCTCTTCTGGAGGGAGAGGTTGGTCTTTGAGTCCCCGTTTAGATCTTCTGTAGTAGATCTCATCGCCGCCTCATTATCTGGATGTAAAACGCTTGAGATTAAATTACTGGATAGCAAGCTTCTCTTCAAGGGATAAACGCCACGCAGAAATTTTTCCTGGATGGCAGATTGGGAGAAATCAGTAATGAAAAAAATAATTCAGAAAGCCTATCTCAAACCCGTTTCCATGCGAGCGATCACCATGCGCTGGATTTCACTGGTGCCCTCATAGATCTCTGTGATCTTGGCATCCCGATAGTAGCGTTCGATGGGCAGCTCCTTGGAATAGCCCATCCCGGCGTGGATCTGGACCGCTGCATCGGCGCAGAAAGTGGCCGTTTCCGAGGCAAAGAGCTTGGCCATGGAAGCTTCCAGGGTAAAACGCTCCCCGCTGGTTTTGAAGCGCTCCTTGGCGAAGGCTGCCTGATGGATCAGCAACCGGGAAGCCTCGATGCGTGTTTTCATGTCCGCCAGCTTGAAGCTGATACCCTGGAATTGACCGATCTTCTTCCCAAAAGCTTCCCTTTCCTTGGCGTATTCCACGCTGGCCTCGTAAGCCGCTTCGGCGATGCCCAGAGCCTGGGAGGCGATCCCGATCCGACCAGCATCCAGCACTGTCATGCCAATTTTGAACCCTTCCCCCTCTTCTCCCAGCCGGTTTTTGACCGGGCAGCGGTAGTTTTCAAAGACCAACTCGCTGGTTGCTGAAGCTCGGATGCCCATCTTGGGCTCTTTTTTGGCCCGGATGAAACCGGGCAGAGTTGCGTCGATCAGGAAGCAGGAGACTCCTCGGTGCCCTGCCTCCGGGTTGGTCATCATAAATACCACTACGAAATCCGCTACCGGTCCCCCGGAAACCCAGGATTTGCGCCCGTTGAGGATGTATTCATCCCCCTCCAGCACGGCCCGGCTGCGCATGGTGCTGGCATCGGAGCCGGACATAGGTTCGGTCAGGGAATAAGCCCCGATCTTCTCGCCAGAGGCCACCGGGACCAGGAAGGTTTGTTTCTGCTCTTCCGTGCCGTACATCAGAAGCCCGTAGTTGAAGAGCGAGTTGTTGACTGACATGATAGTCCCGTGGGAGGCGTCCGCCTTGCAGATCTCCTCCAGGGCCAGAACATAGGCCAGGGTATCCATTCCGGCACCGCCATATTCCTCTGGCACCTCGATGCCCATAAAACCCATCGCGCCCATCTTTTTGATGGTTTCAATGGGAAAATCCCCGCTCTCGTCAAACTCTGCCGCGATGGGTTTGATCTCCTTTTCGGCAAAATCCCGGGCGGCTTTTTGAATCATTTTATGTTCATCGCTGAGGGTAAATCCCTGGCCGTTAGCTGACATTGAAGGACCTCCTTGGACAGATCTTGGATCGACAGGTCATGCAGTTTTTATTATAGCATTACCATTTAATTGACGCTGGAGGAGAGGATGAAAGTAACGCTTGTTTCAGTTCGCAGTAAATCCAACCCGGCTTTTCCCTCCACGGCAACAGTCATGACAATGCCTGCAACCAAGGCGGACAGAACATAAATCTCCTTCCCTCTCAGGCTGTAGTTTGCATTCGGAAAGCTTGGCATATGCCGCTCTGTTCGCCCCTTTGCAGAGGTTTTAATCTACTCATCGGATTTTACACGTAATAACAGGGATTGAAAATGGAGCGGGGATGAATTCTCCAACTGGATTTTCTCGAATGTCTCAATGGTGAAATTCATTGCTGCGAAATCTCGAATTTGATCATCTGCCAGCAGGGAAAAGAACCGCTTGGGTTGATAGGTATCGTCTTGATAGACGCCTTCCTGATATTCCCCCCCGTACTGCCCCCAATAGAACAATCCCTCTTTGGTCAAGACTCTAGCGATGTTGGAGAGAGCTTTTGGCAGCAGCCTGCTGGGGATGTGCAGCAGGGAATTCAGGGCGAAGGCTGCGTTAAAAGTCCGGCCGATACCGTCCAGGTCCAGCACGCTTAGGACCTGGTTTGGCAAACCCTTTTTTTGGCAATGTTCTACAAGTGCCGGGGAAAGATCGATACAGCTGACCTCAATTCCCTGGGCCTGGAAGAATTGGGCATGGACCCCGGTCCCGGCGCCGATATCGATCAAGCTGGTCCTGCCTTCCTGTTTCAGGGCGGCGAGAAATTTCCAGCGGAGGTCCTTTTTCCAATCAGAAATCTCCACTGATTCTCGATAATCAACAGCCCGATCGTAGGAGAGGATCAGGTCTGGAAAAGGGTCAGTGTGATTTTCTGGCATAACTATCCGGGTCGTGGCTTATATAGATTTACCTAACGATAGTTTCCAACTTCCCCAGCAGGCCATCCTCTATGCGCTGGAGATGGTGTTCCATTACATCCATGTTTTTGATCTCATCAAGGGAAAAATAGCCCACATCGCTTGTCTCATTGCTCAGGCCAAGCTCCCCACCGGTTATGGTGACATCAAAGTGAAAGGAGATCACCTGGTATTGGTGGTCCTCATCATAGGATAGCAGCATATCCGGACTGGAGTAAACCGCGATCAAATGCCCAACCTTGACCATCAACCCCGTTTCCTCCAGCACTTCCCGGGCGCATGTTTCTGAGACACTCTCGCCAGAATCCAATTGACCGCCGGGAAGACACCAGCGGCTGTTATCCCCCCGTTTGGTGAGGAGGATTTTTTCTCCCGTTGGATCGTAAATCTGGGCTGAGCTGCCAACCAATATTGGGGCATTTCTGCCAATTCGCTTTCCATAGA
>DRBO01000006.1 GCA_011039385.1 Chloroflexota bacterium
CAATCTCTTCCCGGGAGTACTGGCCGGGTTGATTGCGGGCGAATACATTAAATAGGTTATCAGCCAGTATGTGATGTGAACAGACACCTGTTTATTTTGGGAATTTTGTTGCGAGCCCTACCGCAAACGATTGTGCCAAGGTTAAAGGATAAACATGAAAAATATCGGCCTGATTGGCGGCATGAGCTGGGAATCCTCTATTGAATATTACCGGATTATCAACCAGCAGGTCCGGGCAGCCTTGGGCGGCGTGCATTCTGCCCGCAGCGTGATGGTTTCGGTTGATTTTGGAGAGATTGAAAAACTCCAGACTGAGGGGAATTGGGAGGAAGCCACCCGGGTCATGATCCAATGCGCCAGGGAGGTAGAAAGGGCAGGGGCGGATTTTATCCTGATCTGCACCAATACGATGCACTTGATGGCAGAGGATGTCCAATCGGCGATTGACATTCCCCTTCTTCATATTGCTGACGCGACTGCCAGAGCTGTCCGGGCGGCTGGCCTGGAAAGAGTTGGTTTGCTGGGCACCCGGTTCACAATGGAAAAGGATTTTTACCGAGGCCGCCTTGAAACAGCCCACGGCTTGCGGGTCATCGTCCCGGACGAGGAAGGGCGGGCGCTGGTGCACCGGATCATCTATGACGAGCTGGTTCAGGGGAAGATTATCAAAGGGTCCCGGGAGCAATACCTGGAGGTTATCGAAACCCTGATAGAGAGCAGCGCGGAAGGGATCGTCCTGGGATGCACAGAGATCGGGCTGCTGGTCAAGGGAGAGGATGTGCGCATCCCTGTCTTTGACACCATGGAAATTCACGCCCTGGCCGCTGTGGACGCAGCGCTAGGCAGGTATGACCTCGGCTGAGCCGACTGATCCTGTATAATGAATTCAGCGGGGGTTAATCCCCGGGAGGCAGTATGGATGTGGCTTATCTGAAAAGACAACTGGCCATTAATCGTGATCGGGTTGCGGCCCTGGCCAGGGGGGTTCCCCGGGACCAGGCTTGCTGGAAGCCATCTGAGGATAGCTGGTCTGTCCTGGAAGTTGTTTCTCACCTGGCGGACGAAGAGGAATTTGATTTTCCGGTACGACTGAAAATCATCCTGGAAGGAGCTGAAAAGACCTGGCCGGAAATCGACCCAAATAACTGGGTGGTCGAACGTGAATACAATCAAGGTGATTTGTTCGAATCCTTAAACCGCTACGTAAATTTGCGGAACGAGTGGCTGGGATGGTTGACCGGGCTGGAAAACCCGGATTGGGAAACCTCCTATGAAGCCCCCTTGGGGGTGATCACAGCAGGGGACATATTTGTATCCTGGGTTGCTCACGATTTACTGCACCTGCGCCAGCTGGTCGAGCTGCTGCGCTTGTATCTGGAAGAACAGGCCAAACCTTACCAGATGGATTACGCCGGCAGATGGTGATGGCCTGACAAATTCAATCTAAAAAGGGGCTGTCTGAAAAGACAGCCCCTGATTTCTTAACAGAAGGACAATCACTTAATGGTGATTTGGTTTCCTTCCACCACTTCACCGATCACCCAGATGGGCTGGGATATTTTTTCTGCCTGGATCCGGAATTCATCCAGGCGATCGCAGTTGACTGCCAGCAGCAGGCCGCCGCTGGTCTGAGGGTCAAAGAGCAGCATCAGGTCTTCCTCGGAGAGTGATTTGGGGGCTTTGATATGATCGCCGAAAAACTGGCGGTTGTCAAAGGCACCACCAGGGAAGTTGAATTCCCGGGCGAGCTCCCTGGCGGGGCTGATGAAAGGGACCATTTCCCAGTGGATATTCATTCCAACTTTGGAGTATTCTGCCATCTCCCAGGCATGGCCCAGCAGGCTGAAACCGGTGACATCTGTGGCGGCTTTGACGCCATGGGCCTGGGCCAGCTCACTGGCTGTCCGGTTCAGGCGCTTCATCCACAAGATCACTTCCTGGACCTGCTCTTGAGTAGCTTTTTGGTTTTTAATGGCTGTGGTAGTGACACCAAAACCCAGCGGTTTGGTGATCACCAGTACGTCCCCTGGGCAGGCGGCGCTTTTAGTCATGATCAAATCCGGATGGGCGAAACCCAGACAAACCAGACCGTATTTGGGTTCTTTGTCTTGTATGGTATGCCCGCCAGCGATAACTACGCCGGCGTCGCGGGCGGTTTCTGCCCCGCCGCGCAAGATCTCACCGGATATTTCAGGGGGTAATTGGGGGGGAAAGGCGGCTATATTGAGAGCCAGGAAGGGAGTACCCCCCATAGCGTAGATATCGGACAGACTGTTAGCGGCGGAGATGGCCCCGAAATCGAAGGGGTCGTCCACGACCGGTGTGAAAAAATCGGTGGTGACGATCAAGACCCGGTCGTCATCCAGCTTCCAGACCGCAGCGTCATCGGGGTCTCCCAGGCCAACCAGGAGATCCGGGTAGTCCTTGTTTTTATATAGACCATCTAATGGACGCAGCACCTGCGCCAGCATTTCTGCGCTTAATTTAGATGCTCAACCATAGCAGCTGGAGAGGGAGGTGAGGGGAATTTCTCGGCCGGTGGGTTTCTTTTTGGTGGCGGTCATGAATTTATCATTACCTTTGAATTAGATTTACTGATGGAATTCTATCACAGGTAAAACAAATAAAATCCTTACTTACGGAGGTGAAAACTCCCGGGGAAAAGAATCTGCAGGGCTGATCATTATGTTAAGCCAGAAAAAAACCTGCCCGGATATTTCTATTCGGGCAGGTAGGTAATCAAATCACTTTACCTGGATCAGGGAGTAATCTCGGGCAGGGGCAGCAGGTAAGGGTTGTCATTGGGGACCAGCATGACCTGGATGCCGGGGGCAAGTTTTTCAATGTAGCGGTAGTTGAGAAGTTGAGGATTCTGATCCAGCACATCAGCGATCAGCTGCAGGGCCTGGGCTTCGGCCCTGGCTCTAATCACCTGAGATTCCGCATCACCCTCGGCTTCAATGATGGCCGCGTCCTTGGTGCCTTTAGCCACCTGCCTGGCCTGTTCGGCTTCCTGCACTCGCTGTTCAACAACATATTCTGCCTGCTGGGCAAGCTGCTCGGCAATCTGTTTCTGCTCGATCGAGGCGGCATACTCAGGGGTAAAGGTAATATTGCGCAGCACAAAATCTGACAGGATCAGACCGTTTTCGTCCAGGGCATTGAACATTTCTTCTTCGATCTGTGTTTTTAACTCATCGCGGCGGGTGCTATAGACCTCGTTGACCCGGAATTGTGATACCGCGTCACGGATGACACCCCGTACAGTCGGGCGGATCAGGTCATTCAGGTAGCGGTCCTGCCAGATGATGTGTACATTAAGGACTTCTGCCGGGTCCAGAGAGAAGATGATTGAGGCATCAATGTAAACTTCCTGACCATCCGCCGTCCTGGCTGCGATGGAGTCATCCCCCTGGATATCTCCCTCCAGTTGGGCAATAGACATAGTGTAAGTGCTTTTTGAGATCGAATAAGTTTTGACGCTTTCGGCATAGGGGATCACCCAGTGCAGTCCGGGCTGCATGATTTCATCCCGGTAGCCATTGGGTTCGATTGCGCTGATGACCACACCGCGTTCCTGAGGCTGGATAAAGACCAATCCAGCGCTTACCGAGTTTAGTATGATGGCTGTAGCTATAGCGACAATGATCCCGGACACTGTGCCGCGGGTCTTTTTGCCCTGACGGGAGCGTAACACGGTCAGGGCAAAAAAGGCGACAACCAGCAGCCAGGAAAAAGCAGCCAGGGCTGAGACCAAAATGGTAATATTCATTTTCTCCTCCGATTAGGAAAACAATTGGTTGACAAGTGAAAATATCTATCTTAATTATATCCGCAGCGGGTGTGCCTAAATTTGCCCTGAAAGGTTCTTATACCTTATTAACAGAGCTTATGGTACAGTTGAAATTTGATAAGGATGCAAAGATGAGACCTTTAAAAATACTGGCATTTTTCGCCCACCCTGATGATGAGACCATGTTCTTGGGAGGGACACTGACCTACCTGGCGGCCCAGGGAGCTGAAGTCCATTATCTCTGCGCCACCCGGGGAGAAGGCGGGGAGATGGGTGACCCTCCCATCTGCGAGCGGGCTGAGTTAGGCCTGGTCAGGGAAAAGGAACTGGGCTGCGCTATCAAAGCCCTGGGAGGAACGAGCCTGGCGTTCCTGGGTTTCAAAGATCCGGAAGTCGGGCCAGAAGGCGAGCTTTACCCCTTCAGCAAGGATCTGGCACCGGTAGTCAGGGAGCTGAGTGAATTCCTGGATAAGATCCGGCCGGATGTCGTCCTCACTCATGGACCGGGGGGCGAATACGGCCATCCGGGCCACATTCAAGCCCACCAGGCAGTGATTGAGGCCCTGGGGAAGCAGGAATATCCTCCCAGGGTGGTTTATTCACCCTCCTGGTTGTCACGGGAGACAGGGGAGTTCACACCCGCACCGGGGATGCTGGTGGACATCAGCCCCTGGGTCACAAAGAAGATCGCCGCAGTGACCTGTCATAAATCTCAGCATGGCCTGTTCTTGAGGAATGGAGCGGCCAGAGCTGGTCGTCCTGTTGAGCTGGTGGAAATGATCCGAAATCAGGAAGCCCTGGGCAGAATATTGCCAGAAGGCGAACTGGCTGGAGACCCCCTGGAGGAAATTCTCCGCCCGATCGCACTCGCCCTTCCTGCTACTGCTTAAGGATGCGCCGGTCCTGGCAAACATATTGCACTTATTAGGCACCCTGTTCACCTGGAAGGATCAGGCACCTTTGGTAAAATGATACCCATGAAATCAAAGACTCAACTCAAACAGATCGCCCTCAAGGCTGGGCTTTCCCTGGCAGGAGGGATCG
This sequence comes from Chloroflexota bacterium, assembly GCA_011039385.1. Lineage (GTDB taxonomy): Bacteria > Chloroflexota > Anaerolineae > Anaerolineales > UBA11858 > B10-G9. Next base: position 4,838 of record DRBO01000006.1, read on the forward strand.
CCCTCTTTGTCCTGGTGACCAGCCTGGCTACGTGGAGCTTTCGGGCTGTGTACCGTGGCCGGGTTTTTCCTGGTGTTTATCTGGGTTGGGTTAACCTTAGCGGACAGACCCCCACGGCGGCGGCAGGCCTCCTTCGGGAAGAGTTCGACTATCCTGAAAACGGCGAAATCATCCTGCAGTATGATGAGTTGAGCTGGTCGGCCAAGCCCTCCGAACTGGGATTGTTTTTCAGCCCGAACTATAATGCCGAACAGGCTTTCAACGCTGGAAGAGAAGGCACCTTAACCCAGCGATTCGCAGCCCAGGTTCAAATTCTGCGCCATGGTTTGACACTTGATCCCACCTTTGTGCTGGACGAAAAGACCGGGGTAGAATTCTTGGATCAGATAGCCAGCGAGGTGAACCGGCCAGTCATTGAAGCCTCTCTGGAGCTGGATGGTTTGGATGTGATCGTCCAGCCCGGACAGATCGGGCGGGAAATGGATGTAGCGGCTTCCCTGGAAGTAGCTGCCCTGCAGATGGAAAGCCTGCAAAGCGGCAGCATTCCCCTGATCGTCACGGAAACCTATCCGGACATTCTCGATGTCAGCGCCCAGGCGGAACTCGCGCGCCAGATCTTAAGCCAGCCCCTGACTTTTCGCATCCCCGATGCAGCACCGGATGACCCCGGTCCCTGGACAATCCCACCCGAAAAATTGGTGGAGATGATGATCATAGAGCGCATTTCCGCTGAAAATGGTGAGGAGTACCGCATCGCGCTGGATCCAGAGCAGTTGCGGGCCTACCTGAAAAATCAGGAAAGCAAGATCAATCGCAAATCGGAAAACGCCCAGATGTATTTTGATGATGATACGCTGGAGCTGGTGCTGATCGAGGCAGATCAGATCGGCTTGAAATTGGATGTAGAGGGGTCGCTGCTTGAGATCCAAACCCAGCTTGCGGAAGGAAAACATGATATCGATCTGGTGGTGGAAAAGACCATTCCCCCGGTTACTGCTGAATCCACAGCCGAGGACCTGGGCATCACTGAGCTGGTCAATGCAGAAACCACTTACTTCTATTATTCGGATGCTGGCAGAATAAATAATATTGCCACAGCAGCAGCTAAATTTCACGGTATCTTTATCGCCCCCGGAGAGACTTTTTCGATGGCTGCTCAGCTGGGAGATGTCACTCTCGATGAGGGCTATTCTGAAGCCTGGATCATCTTTGGAGACAGGACTATCAAAGGCGTGGGAGGAGGGGTCTGCCAGGTGAGCACAACCTTGTTCCGGACGGTTTTCTTTGCAGGTTTGCCGGTGGTGGAGCGCTATCCCCATTCCTACCGGGTGAAATACTATGAACAAACAGCAACACCCGGTGTCTATAACACAAAATTGGCAGGGCTTGACGCGACGGTGTATGTACCTATAGTGGATTTTAAATTCACGAATGACACCGATGACTGGCTGTTGATGGAAACCTACGTAAACAAGAGCTACCGCCAGCTGGTCTGGAAATTCTACGGCACCTCAGATGGCAGGACAGTGGATTGGCAGACAACCGGCCTGACCGATATCAAGGATCCCCCTGAGACGGTATATGAAGAAAATTCCAATCTAGATAAGGATGAGATCAAGCAGGTCGATTGGGCTGTTGAGGGTGCTTCAGTCACTGTCACCAGGAACGTGTACAGGGACGGAATTAGGTTATGGCAAGATATCTTTAAAACCAAGTACCAACCCTGGGCAGCAGTCTGCCAGTATGGTCCGGGAACAGAGAATTATCCCCCGGAAGAACCAGATCCGGACGATCCCTGCGCGAAACCGGCTATAATTGAGGAGGAGAATAGTGACTCCAGTTGAGGAGGAAAGTATGGTTAGCAATGAATTGCTTGAAATCTTGAGGTGCCCCGCCTGTGTGCAAACCCGGGAAGGCACCCTGGATTATTACAAAGAAGCCTGGCTGGTATGCCAGGAATGCGGCCGGAAATATCCCATTCGCCAGGATATCCCGGTGATGTTAATTGATGAAGGGGATAAATGGGTGGAAACTGCTTTGGATGATCTGCCGGTACCGCCGCCGGAAAAATAAGCGGCAAGATGCGGGATACTGGATACTAAGGGACGAAGTCCTTTTAAAGGACTTCGTCCCTTAGTTAATTTGAACCCAGCACGCGCTCAATCCAGCAGTCTGCCAGCAGGCAGTGGCCCCGTTTTGTAGGATGAACGCCGTCCTCAAGCAGCTGTTCGGCAGACACACCCCCTGAGACGATTTCATCAAGGGCGGATTGAAAAGGGACAAATACTGCTTCAAATTCCTCAGCGAGTTCACGAACATGATTTTGGCGTTGGGAAATATCCTCGTTCCACTCTTCAGTGACCTCGCCGGTGAGAAGCATAAAGGGTTCACAAAGGATCAGGTTGGTGTCCGGCAGCTCTGTCCGGGTATCTTCCAGCAGCTTCTGGAGGATTCGCCGGAACTCATCCGGGCTGGACCCCATCCCCAGGTAGAGGTAGTTCCAGGTATCATTGACACCGATCAGGATGCTGATTAGATCCGGCCCGAGGCGCAAGGTGTCATGGGGCCAACGCCTGGCAAGGTCCTGAATCCGATTTCCGCTTACCCCCCGGTTGTAAAATTGCAGATTACGATCAGGGAAGATTTCCAAGAGCCGGTCCATGATCATCCGGGGATACCCGTACCCCATGCCTTCTGGGGAATTAGAGCCAACTGTCATCCGGCTCCGGCCGGCGTCAGTTATTGAGTCTCCCTGAAAAAGGACTACACTGTGGTTTCTGATTTCTGGGTGGTTCATTAGATATCCTAGAGGAAAATCAAATAGCGTGGCACAGCATTCTTGTAGGTCAGATAGGACTCGCCGTACTGGTCTTCCAGGGCGCGCTCTTCACCCAGAATCCGGAAGTGATTCATCACAATCCGGACAATCATCAGACCTAGTACAGTCCAGCTTCCTACCATCAGGCTGAAGCCGACCATGACCACCGTAAAGGCCACCCACTGGGGATTACGGGAGATCTTGTAGAGCCCGTCAGTGACCGGCTCGTCCAGGGGTGTGATATTGAAACTGTGCAGGGCGAAGATGAAGCCAGCCTGCCCGATCAGGGCCAGGGCTAAGCCGATCCAGAAGATAGGCTGGTTGATATGCAGGGGCGTGAAAAGGATCAGGACCATGGCAGCCAGGGCGAAAGGCAGGCCGATTTTCGCCGGTCGGGCCATCTCCAGGGTCCAGCCGGAATCATCATACAGCCGGTCCACCGTTTCCTGGGGGAAAATCTTTACCAAGGCCAAAAAAGAACCGTAGAACACAACGATTGGAAGCCAACCGTTCAGCCATCCCAGGCTTAGGGGTGGGAAGAGGGACATATACTACTCCTCAGAACCTTCCGTAAGTATACTCTTGCCGCGAGAAAACCGAATATAGCGGGGAACCTGGCGGCAGTAACTTTGATATGATTCCCCGAAAAGATCCCCCAGATGCTCCTCCTCGGTCAGGACCATGATATGGGCGATGGCGCTATACAGGGCAAACCAGGCGGCTGCCTGCCAGGAAGGGTAGAGAACAACACAGCCTAACAGGAGGGCCCCGTAGGTCAACAGCTGCGGGTTGCGGGACCAGCGGTAAGGCCCGGTCTGGCGGAGATGATCGGGTTGTTCTCCAACCGTGATACTAAAACCCAGATAGGCCATGATAGCCAGGGTAGCCAGCAATCCCAGGGCGCTGATTACCACCCCCGAGACAAGCTGAACGAAGTTTTGCGGTAGGGGAGGCAGTCCCGGCCAGGGAGTCGAGAGATAGAGGTAGGGCAGGTTGGCATGGATCCCGAAGATCAGGAATTCCAGGAGGGAGGAGAAGAGTGACAGGGATCCCCGCTGGAGGTAGTCGCGGCGGACAAAGACCCTGAAGACCACAAGAGCGATCAGGAAAACGGCCAGGATGCTGATCCAGTAGAGCATAGAGACTCCTTTCTGTCGCTAAGGAGTGGAATGAAAGGTGATTCTTTTTCCCGACCCTCACCACCCAGGGCATAAAGCTCATTGACAGTTCATCGAGGATAATTTACACTGAAATTGTAACAAATCTCCTCGAAAATGATGGGAATAATGCGTTATCTATCTAGGGCTTTGTTTTCCTTTTTGATCAGTTCCCAGGAAGAAGCAGCAGTCCAAAGCCTTGGTTATATTCGAAATTGGAGGCGTCATGAGAAATCGAAAGGTGTTTCTATTCCTAATCCTGGCTTTCGTGCTGGTCTTAGGCTCTGCCTGTAACCTCGTTCCCAGCCATTTTGAGATCGAAACCACATCCGAATTAGGTCCCAATACACTGGGCCGGATCGATGATATCAATGACACCCTGGCTACAGGATTGGAAATCGGCCCCGAAACGAGGGATGTAATTGAGAGCTTGAATGAGACGATAGCAGAAGGTCTCGAATTCGGTTTCAAACCAGAAACTTTGCAGCGAATTGACATCTTGCTGGAGATGGTTGAGCAGGGTATTGGCCTTAAGGTTGGTTTGGATGCCGAGACCAATGCCACCGTTAACGACCTGATAGATACCATCGATGATATGCCTGATCAATGGGAAGACACCCTGACGGAGATCATCATGACCCTGGAAGGCTCAACTTCGCGGGTCGCCGATCAACTTGCTGATGAAGTGGCAGGGTTAATGGTAGAAGCCCGGATTAACACCCAGCAGATCACAGCCTCGGCGGGCGCAGAATTCCGCTGCAATGTTGATTTCATGAGCGCTCGGGCGGGGGATACGATCGACCAGTTCATCGGCAAATCCCTTATCGGTCGCCTGCGAGGGATCTTCTCTGAAGAAGAGCCAGAGGATCAAATCCCGACTCCCTGGATCTGCCAGGTGATACCGGATCAAATCGACCTGGTTGAGATTAACGGAGAGACCCTGTTCGAAATGTCGGTGGTGAAACTCAGCGGCTATAACTTTATAGAAGAGAACAAGCCTGTTGCCTATATCGTGGATGGAGATAATAACAAGATCGAATCCATCAGTCTTTTTCCAGCCATGCTGAGCAGCCCTTATCAGATCCAGCTCAATTTACAGGGCGTTGATTTCAGCGCTGTGCCATTTGGCGCCCAGCTAGTATTTGAGTGGCCCACTGAAGGGACCTCCAATGCGCTGGCAGTGGTCTTCCCAATTGATGAGCCAACGCCAACGCCAGAGGTTCAGCCTGAATTAACGGTTAATGTTTCCTCTTTGGAGATCAAGAAAGGCCCATCGACCGATTATTTCACGATAGGCAATGCGGTCCAGGGAGCCACGTATGAGGTGACCGGCCATAATGGGGATCAAAGCTGGTGGCAGATTGACTTCGAAAATGACCCGGGGTGGGTACCGGCTTCAGCAGTGACCAGGAACGCGGAGCCAGTTGGTCCTGCTTCGTCGATCCCCTTTGATCCGCCAACGGCTGCTTTTTCCATGACTCCGACCAGCGGAACGGCGCCACTTGAAGTAGATATTTGGGATCAGTCTACTGGCAATCCTACTTCAAGATCCTGGCAGCTGGTATCTGGGGGAGGGATGCCGAGCGGATTGGGAGGAGATCCAAATCTTAGTTACACATTCACCTCGGGCGGAACCTATACAATTACTTTGTACGTCGAGAATGAATGGGGAGAGGACCAGGTGGAACAGACTATCACTGTGGAGGCACCGACGTTTTTATTGCCTATTTTGCCGCTTCAACCAATGATCCCCTTTATCCAACCCACGGCTACGCCGGATTACAGCACGAAATTTATCTTCCGAAATTACACAGGAATAAAACCCGGAGAGCCCTTTGTCACGGATATCCCCACAGCCAACTACAACTGCAGCGTTATCAGCCTGGCCGCTCTTCACGGAGATATCGAGGAACATAATGTTGGCAATGTCCTTAAGATCTGGCTGGCAAACAATGGGACCTATTGGACAGTCACACCCAATTTCCGGACCCACCGTCATAGCCATGGAGGCTCAGAAACATGGAGTTTGGGTTTAATGTGCGCTGACAAGAACAATTCCAGGTTCTTCTCAGATATCTTTATCAAGCCCCAATCCAACTCCACTGTCTCGATAAACCCCACCATCTATGATATTCCTAGCGAGTATACCTGCATAATTGCAGGCTATGATATCAAGAATGTGGATGTGCAGGAAAATTCGGCCGGGGATATCATCCAGGTATTTACGCGGAAGGACGAGGATGGCGTGTGGGAAGTCACGGCGGATTTCAGGGAACATGGAAGTGGGGAGGAGAGCTGGATCGTGCAGACGATGTGTTTTTATGATAATCAATCTGTTGTATTGACTTATGACGATCCTCAAACCAACCTTCCGCCTTTTAGCATCGAAACCGGCGGCTATCAGACAAACATAAGCAGCAATGACTATGTTTGCGGTATCGCCGGCATGCATGCCCTGGACGGCGATGTGAATGAAAACGATAATGGGGATATCATCCGGGTGTTCACTTATCACGACAATACCCGCTGGCATGTCTTTGCCGATTTCCGCTCGCATCATCAGAATGAAATGTGGGATATCGACCTGATCTGCGTCAAGCGCTCCGTAGCACAGATCCAGATAAATCAATGGTTCGGTTCCTGGGCCGATCCCTAAACAGAGTATCTGAAGGATGCCTGGCAGAAATCTTCCCGGGCTGATCGGGCATCCTTTTTTCCACCAGAAACCGGATATCTGACAAGAGCCCCGAAGGATGATCAGCCTATCACTTATAACTTCCTGGCTTTCCTCCCCTCAAGGCAGATCTCAGCGGGGGATTCACTCTGCAAGCCCTGACGACAGACATCCAGCATATAGGTTGACAGGCCCAGTCCAGTGATGGTTGTTACGGCCCTTGCTGTGGGCAGGGTTACTCTTCCCGTCCCGCAGCCAATCTCCAGCACGGGTCCGCCAGACTCGACCGCCTCCAGGATAAAAAAGTCTAGGTCAGGCCGCTCTCTGTGGGGAGGAATTGATCAAAAAACTGAGCTACTAAGGGGTTGGCCTGATAACCGCCAGTATCGGTTGACACGATTCTCTCCAGATTTGATTTTAAGCATGGATGATGCTGGCTCAGGTGTCAACTTAATAAAATAGACCTCGGAGGTCGGCAGATCTAGCTGGGAACGGCACCAGGATCATGAAGCGGATTTCTTAGGCAGCAGGAGAATGCCATAAAACACACTGAAGAACAGATAGATGAAAACCACGCCCCAACCCATGAAGTTCATTGAA
>DRBO01000120.1 GCA_011039385.1 Chloroflexota bacterium
AAAGCATTACGGATGGACCACAAGTTCAGATCATAAAGAGCAGCGTCGATCTGGCTTCTGGCTTGATCCAGAGCATCCACCAGGAAGCGATCCGGACCTCCTTTGAAACCCTCATTGGTCGGGGCCGTAAAATAAATACTGTAAAGCTGATCCGGGGAGGTATATCCAGCAGGGGTTGTGGTGGGAAGCGGGTCCAACCAGCCTGGCGGTTCGGGTTGGCAGCCGCCCTGGAATAACCCCAGGATTAAAACCGGGGTGAGAAAGAGCCATTTATGCAGGACGCTTGTGAATTTTGCCAATTTCCCCTCATTCAGCTTTCAGACAGCGGATCAGCACTCTCCTGCGGTGGGAGCGAGCCCGGTGCTCTGCCAGGTACACTCCCTGCCAGGTACCCAAACTCAAATTCCCCCCATCGACAGGGATGCTGAGACTGGTTGTGGTCAGTACCGCGCGCATGTGAGAGGGCGAATCATCCCGGCCTTCTGCCGTATGCCTGTGCCAGACCTCTCCTTCCGGTGCCAGGCGATCCAGGAAGGTTTCCAGATCCTGCCGGGCGCTGGGATCATAACTCTCATTGATGACCAGCGAGGCGCTGGTATGGGGAATGAAGAGATGGAGCAAGCCTTCTCGGACCTGCCAGTTGCCCATTACCTCCCTGATCTCCCGGGTAATCGGATAGAAACCCTTGCCTGCGGTTTCAACCACAATCTCAGCCTTCAACCATTCCATAATTTTTCTCCTGTCTCCATTGTAACGGATTCCCTGGCTGCCTAAACAAAAAGAGCAGCGATCTCTCGCTGCTCTTTTGACTGTTAAAATAGGATTAACTAGAATACGCTGTCGGTGTCATCACTGAATATCTCTTCACTGTCTTCTGGGCCAGTGCTGAAAGAAGTGACGCTTTCACCCAGGGCTTCTACATCCTGTGCCTGGGGGCCTTTGTCGCTCTCGACAACATCAAATTCAACCCGCTGACCTTCGTCCAGCGTTTTAAAGCCGGCTCCATTGATGGCGCTGTAGTGAACGAAGACATCGCCTTCGCCGTTGTCGCGCTCAATAAAACCGTAGCCTTTTCCTGCGTTAAACCACTTTACAGTGCCGGTCTCACGCTCTGCCATAAAAAATCTCCTTCGTACTAAATGGTATTAACTCAGCAGGGCGTTCCGTCCTAAACAAAAAAATTGCTCAAGAAACGTACGTTCTGCTACTGGCCCTGGATTAATCCAGTCCCACTGAATAAATATAGCACGAAGATTTGATATCGTCAACGGAAAAGCAATCAATTTAAAATGGTCGTTCACCCAATTTGGAATGCCGGGAAAAATCAGCCTTTCCCCCCAGTTATTGAGGACATCCGTGCCCAAAGGGGCCTTTCAGGAAAAATCCACCGTTATTGCATTGCTCCTCCAAAAATTGATTACCTTCTATAATAGTAGTAAATAAGCAGTAATGAAAACAAGGGGCACCATGAACATAGACAATCTTTCAGTGTGGTTGCTGGGGGTTTTCGCAGCCGTCGTCCTGATTTCCGGGCTGACATTTGTGTTCCTTTCCTATGCAGAAAAGGAAAAAATCGCCCTGCGGAGAGGACTCCTTGTGACAGTGGTCGGATCCGGCCTGATCTTATCCGCTCTGGCGCTGGAGAAATCCGGTCAGTGGATCCTGATCGCTCTCATAACTGGGATCCTCCTGGCTGGTGGGATCCTGTTCGTCCTCCCTATTGGAAAAATCGAGATGGATCTGGGGCAGCCTGCCCATCAGGTGGATGAACGGCAAATCATCTTTGCCCGGGCCCTTTTGGAGCTGGGCTCGGCAAACTACCAACGCTATTACAACGAACATCCGGAACATAAAATTCCCGATGACCTAGCACGATCCCAGCCAGGACTGCTCAACCCAGAGGCCAAACACTCCGATCCCCTTCACAGTGCTGCAACGGCAGGTAGTTTTACTTTGACGGAAGCGCTTCGAGAAGCAGTTGATGGGCCGCATGCAGGTGAGCCCTATCCATCCTCCCCTGAGCACCTCACCCGGGCAGTTAAAAAGCTGGCCTGTTTCTACGGGGCTCTGAACTGCGGGATAGCCTCATTAACACCAAGTCATATCTATTCCCATATCGGCAGGGGAACCGGGACTTACGGCGATCCTGTTGACCTGGATCATCGCTTTGGGATTGCCTTCACCGTTGAAATGAATCCGGAAATGACCGCCGCCGCTCCACTCCCCCCGATCACGATGGAATCCGCCCGCCAGTATGTGGAGGCGGCCCGGGTGGCGGTGCAGCTCGCTGCAGCCATTCGCGAGCTGGGATATCCTGCCCGGGCACATATTGACGGGAATTATCGTGTGATCGCGCCCCTGGTCGCCCGGGATGCGGGATTGGGTGAAATCGGCCGCATGGGGCTGCTGATGACTCCCCGCCAGGGACCCCGGGTTCGCGTGGGCGTGGTGACCACCAGCATGCCGCTGATTCCCGACTCTTACAAACCAGAGCCAAGTGCCCTGGATTTTTGCAGGATCTGTGAAAAATGCGCCCATAATTGCCCCAGCCAGTCCATCCCTTACGGAGACCGAGAAATTAATAATGGCGTGCTGCGCTGGACGATCAAGGCGGAATCCTGCTATCACTACTGGACGATCATCGGCACAGACTGCGGCCGCTGTATGGCTGTTTGCCCCTTCTCTCACCCCGATAACTGGGCCCACGGCCTGGTACGCTGGGGGATCCGGAAATCAGGCGCTTTCCGGCGGGCTGCCCTGTTTCTGGATGACTTCTTCTACGGGAAAAAGCCGCCAGCCAGGAACAGCTCTTTCTTCCCCTGATACAAGCTCCCCCAACTCATCACAAGTCGAAGCCGCAACCCATCAGAGAAGAAGTAAAATAATCAGGAAGGAATTATGATCATTGACCCCTGCGGGAGAATCATCAATCAAGAAGTGAGGTGTTTATGGATCCTGTAATTTTATCCAGGTGGCAGTTCGCCATCACAACTATCTTTCATTTTTTCTTTGTGCCAGTTACTCTGGGGCTGTCCCTCTTCCTGGCCGTCCTGGAGACGAAGTACGTCACCAGTGGGGAGGAGATCTATAAAAAGATGGTCAAGTTTTGGGGCAAGATCTTCCTGATCAATTTTGCCATCGGTGTGGTCACCGGCATTGTCCAGGAATTCCATTTTGGGCTGAATTGGTCAGAATATGCCCGTTTCATGGGAGATGTTTTTGGCGCCCCGCTGGCTATTGAAGGCCTGATGGCATTTTTCCTGGAATCCACATTCATCGGCGTTTGGATCTTCGGCTGGGACAAACTCTCCCCAAAAGCTCATGCCGGGGTGGCCTGGTTGATCGCGATTGGCTCCAATTTGTCCGCCCTGTGGATCCTGGTAGCCAATTCCTTCATGCAGAATCCGGTTGGTTATGCGATCCGCAACGGTCGGGCTGAAATGACAGATTTCTGGGCTTTAGTGAGCAATCCCAACGTTCGGTATCAGTTCCCACACGTCGTCACGGCTGGCGTGGCAGTCGGGGGTTTCCTGATCATGTCCTTCAGCGCCTGGCACCTTCTGAAGGACAAAGCCGAAACACGGGAATTTTTCACCCGCTCTTTCCGCTGGGCAGCCATTTTTGCCCTGATCGGCGCCCTGCTGGTAGGATTGATCGGACATGCCCAGGGTCAGTTCCTGGCCCAAAGCCAACCCCTCAAAATTGCCGCCATGGAAGGCCACTGGGAAACCGAAGCACCGGCTTCTTTCTCTGTCATCGCCATTGTCAATCAGGAAAAACAAGCCAACACCTTTGAGATCAAGGTCCCTAAATTCCTCTCGCTGATGCTCTTCAATGATCTCAGCACCGGTTTTAAGGGGCTCAAAGAACTCCAAGAGGAAGAAATAGCCAAATACGGCCCCGGAAACTATATTCCGCCAGTTCTCATCAGTTACTGGTCCTCCCGAACGATGATTGGCATCGGCCTGGTGATGGTATTGATTGCCATTTTGGCAGTTTGGTGGTCTTGGAAAGAGAAACTTCAGGAACGCAGATGGTTTCTGCGAATGCTGATCCTCACCGGTCTGCTGCCGACCATAGCCATCACTGCCGGCTGGCTGATTGCGGAAACCGGGCGCTGGCCCTGGATCGTGCACGGACTGCAGAAAATCGAGGATGCGGTTTCTCCCGCAATCACTCCGGGCATCATCATCTTTTCAATGTCCAGCTTCCTGGTCCTTTATAGTGTTCTGGGAGTGATCGGCGTATCCCTGATGTTGAAATACGGTAAAAGCGACCCCGCGGCCGCTGAAGGAAAAGGAGAATAATCATGGATCTCAACACACTCTGGTTTATTTTGCTTACCGTATTATTCAGCGGGTTCTTCTTCCTGGAAGGATTTGACTATGGAGTGGGCATCCTCCTGCCCTTTGTGGCCCGTTCTGATAGGGAACGCCGGGCTGTGATCAACGCCATCGGCCCGGTTTGGGACGGTAATGAAGTCTGGATGATCACAGCCGGGGGGGCGATGTTTGCCGCTTTTCCGCACATGTACGCCACCCTGTTCAGCGGCTTTTACCTCGCCCTGGTATTTATGCTGATCGGGCTGATCATCCGCGGCGTGGCTTTTGAGTTCCGCGGAAAGCGGGATGATCCCAAGTGGCGAGAAACCTGGGATTGGGCGATCTACTACGGCAGCCTCATACCCGCTCTGATTTGGGGAATTACCGTTGCTAATCTGATGCGCGGGGTGGCCATTGAAGGGGACCTCAACTACTACGGGGGCTTGATCCCCCTTCTCAATCCCTATGCGTTCTTTGGCGGGCTGGTATTTCTGGCTTTGTTCATCCTGCACGGTGCCAGCTTCCTGGGCATCAAACTCGAGGGGGTTGTCAAGGATCGCGTCAAGGACGTTACCGGGAAGATCTGGGTTGTCGCGGTGGTGCTGACGGTGGCTTTCCTGATCTGGACCTATCTGGCCACAGACATCTTGAATAATCCTGGCTGGGATGGACTGATCCCGGCTATCCTGGCGGCTGTTGCCCTGCTGTTATCCGGATTGTTTTACAAAATGGGCAGGGAAGGATGGACCTTCCTCTGCGGCGGCCTGGTGATCATTCTGGCCACAGTGATGGTCTTCTCAGGCTTGTTCCCACGGCTGATGATTTCCACCCTGGACCCGGCCTACGACCTGACTATCTACAACGCGTCTTCCAGCCCTTACACCCTGAAAGTGATCACCATTGTGGCGGCGATCTTTTTGCCCGTGGTGCTGGCTTACCAGGGCTGGACCTACTGGATCTTCCGCAAACGCCTCAGCCCGGACAGTCCGGACCTGCATTACTAAGCATGATAAGTAAAAGAGGCTGGCACTTCAATTTGCCAGCCTTTTTTACTTTTGGCGTGAAAGGGCTTACAACTGATTCACAACCCGGGCAATATCAGCCGCCACGTCCTCTATGGGTTGGTCGCCATTGACCTCCCGCAACAAACCCCGATCCAGATAATACTTCGATAGCGGGCTGGTCTGCTGCTGGTAAACCGCCAAACGCTGGCGGACAGTCTCAGGCAGGTCATCCTTCCTCTGGTATAGTTCCCCCTCATCCACATCGCATAATCCTTCCCGTTCAGGAGGATTAAAGGTCAGGTGATAGGATTTGCCGCAGGAACGGCAGATCCGCCTCCCGCTGGCCCGATCCACCAGGACGTTTTCCGGCACACCCACGGATAAAACCCCCGTCAAGGAAGCGCCCAGGTCGCTTAATATCTGGTCCAGTTCCTCTGCCTGGGGAATGGTGCGAGGGAAACCATCCAGCAGGGCTCCCCCGGCACAATCAGGCTGGCTGAGCCGTTGGGCTACCATGCCTATGGTGATCTCATCCGGCACCAAATCGCCCCGGTCTATATAAGCCTTGGCCTTTCTTCCCAACTCGGTCTGATTCTTGATGTTATCCCGGAACAAATCACCGGACGATACCTGGGGTACTCCCAGCAACCTGGATAAACGGGCAGCCTGGGTACCTTTGCCGGACATGGGAGGTCCAAGCAAGATCAGGTAAATTGGCGTTTCTGGCATGGGTCTGCCTCCATTCAATATGCGGCTCAATCTGGAGAAAGTATAGCATGAAACCCACCCCAAAAACCTCTTATTTGAGCCAGGAAGGAGCACCGCCGTCCCCTGAGCCGGGGTTATGATACCATTAGAAAATACCTTTCAGGAATCGCTTATGATGCCGAATCCCAGGCTGCTCAAACTGGCTCAAAAAAGCCGCCCCTGGTTAATGCTGACCATCGGGTTGGGGTTCTTCTCCGGGATCCTGTCCATCGTCCAGGCCCGCTTCATCAGCCGGCTGGTCAGCCAGGTATTCCTGGATGGAGCCGGATTGGGAGATGTCACTGGCTTCCTGTTCTGGATCCTGCTGGCCTTCAGCCTCCGGGCTCTTATATCCTGGGCCAGCAGCCTGAGCGGGAAAATCATCGCTGTCCAGACCAAAAGCCTGGTCCAGAAAACCCTGCTCGATAAATTGGAGGCCCTTGGCCCAGCTTATCTCATGGGTGAAAGGAGCGGGGAGCTCAGCAGCACCTTGACCGAGGGAGTTGAATCCCTGGACGCTTATTTCAGCCAATACCTTCCCCAGTTGGTTTTGTCCGCCCTGGTACCCACCACCATCCTGTTTTTTGTCTTTCCCATGGATACCCTTTCCGGGGTCGTGCTGCTGGTGACCGCGCCCCTCATTCCCTATTTCATGTTCTTGATCGGGGGCAGCGCTAAAAAGATCACCGACCGCCAGTACAGCACGCTCAGCAGGCTGGCCGGTCAATTCCTGGACAGCCTGCAGGGCATGAGGACCTTGAAATTATTCAATCAGGCCAAAGCTGAAGTGGAAAAGATCCAGGAAACCAGCGACGAGTACCGAAAAACCACCTTGAAGGTCCTTCAGGTCACTTTTTTATCCGCCCTGGCCCTGGAGCTGCTGGCCACACTGAGCACAGCCGTAGTGGCGGTCCAGATTGGTCTGCGGCTGCTCTACTTCCGGGTTTCCCTGGAACAGGCCCTCTTCACCCTGATCATCGCCCCTGAATTTTACATTCCCCTGCGCATGCTGGGGCTTCGCTTCCATGCGGGTATGGAAGGCCAGAGCGCAGCTGAAAGGGTCTTCCAGATCCTGGACACTCAGCCACTCAGGAAAATCCCGCAATCTCCCCAAACGCCTTCTTCTGCCGTTTTTCCTTTCCAGTCCCTGGAGCTGCGGGGAGTCAGCTTCCAGTATCCCGGCGATCGCGGCAGGGCACTTAAAGATATCGATCTGCGTGTCCACCGGGGAGAACAAGTCGCCCTGGTGGGTGCCAGCGGTGCCGGAAAGAGCACCCTGGCCAGCCTGATCCTGGGATTTTTTCCTCCTGGCGAGGGGCAGATCCTGGTCAACGGGATGGACTTCTCCGGAATGGACCTTTCCCGTTGGCAGGAAGGCATCGCCTGGGTCCCCCAGGAACCAGCCCTGTTCCAGGACACAATTGCTGCCAATATTCGCCTGGCCCGACCGGATGCGGATGACGGCGCTGTGGCTGCAGCGGCCTCCGCTGCCCACCTCGCCGATTTCATTGCCTCGCTTCCGGATGGCTACCAGACCCGCATCGGCGAAGGTGGGGCCCGCCTCTCCGGCGGGCAGGCACAGCGCCTGGCCCTGGCGCGGGCATTCCTCAAGGACGCCCCAATCCTGCTGCTGGACGAACCCACCTCCCAGCTTGATCCCCTCACTGAAAGCCAGCTGGCGGACGCCACCCGAAAGCTGATGAAAGGTAAAACCGTATTAACCATCGCCCACCGGCTCAACACCGTCTTCCAGGCTGATCGCATCCTGGTCCTCGATCAGGGCCGGATCGTGGAAAGCGGGACCCACCAGGAGCTGCTGGCGGCTGGCAGGGAATACAAAAAATTGGTCCAGGCCTATACCGGCGCAGCCAACCTGGCTGACCTGCCGGAGTTTGGAGGGGATTACGATCTTGATGATCGCCAGGACCAGGTCTGGCAGCCCTTATCAAATTCACCCCTTTCAACTGAAGTGGAGAGAAGAACCGCTCCTGCCCCAGCAAACGTCCTGGGAAGGCTGCTGGCTTTCTTCAAGCCCCACCTCCGCGAGGTGCTGGGATCGGTTGCCCTGGGGGCAATCACCATCGCCTCCAGCATTGGCTTAATGGGCGCTTCCGCCTGGCTGATCGTGACTGCAGCCACCCACCCCAACATCGCGGTCCTCCAGATCGCTATTGTGGGGGTGCGCTTATTCGGTATCTCCCGCAGTGTCAGCCGCTACCTGGAACGCCTGGTATCACACAACCTTACCTTTAAGCTCCTCACCAGGCTGCGGGTGTGGTTCTATGAATCACTGGTCCCGCTTTTCCCGGCTCGCGCCAGCCAATACCGGGCCGGAGATCTGCTGAGCCGGATCACCTCTGATATCAAAACCCTGGAGGATTTTTATATTCGCTCCCTGGCTCCGCCCCTGGTTGCGATCCTGATCGGCCTGGGAACAGGGATCTTTTTCTACCCCTACCATCCGTGTTTAACCTTGCTGCTTGGGGGCCTGTTCCTGGTAAGCGGGATCGGGGTGCCGCTGGCTGTGCGGTCCCTGGCGCGTAAACCCGGCCAGGCACTGATCAGGACCCGGGCGGCGCAGGCCGGGCTGCTGGTGAACTTCATCCAGGGGCTGCCGGATCTAACTGTCTACGCTCAGATCAGATCCAAGAAGGACCAGATCCAGGAACTGAACCAGCGGTACGCAGATGCCCAACTGAAGCTGGCTCGGATCAGCGGGTTAAACGCCGGGCTGCTGATCTTCTTCAGCAACCTGGCCATGTGGCTGATTTTTATTGTGGCCATTCCCCTGGTCCGCTCAGGGGAGATCCCCGGAGCAATGCTGGCGGCCCTGGGGTTGATGGCCCTGAGCGCTTTTGAAGCCGTCCAGCCCCTGCCCCAGGCCGTGGAAATCCTGTCCAGCTCCCGCGAAGCCGGCTCCCGACTGATGGAGATCCTGGACTCCGATCCTCCCGTGGCTGATCCGGCCAATCCAGCTCCCTTCCCCCCCCATCCTGCGGTCCACATCCAGGATCTGTCCTTCAGCTACCCGGGAAGCCGGGAAGTTGTCCTCCAGGACATCAACCTGCAGCTGGGGGAAGGCCAGAAGCTGGCCATTGTAGGGCCCAGCGGAAGCGGGAAGTCCACCTTAGGGAATTTGATCCTGCGCTTCTGGTCCGGTTATGAAGGGGAGATCAACCTGGGAGCAAACCGGACGCCATTAAGGACCCTGGCCCAGGAAGAGGTCCGGCAGGGGATCAGTGTGGTCTCCCAGGGAACAGATCTTTTTAATGACACCTTACGGGCTAATATTGCCCTGGGCAAACCTGGCGCGGAAGACTCCGAGATCCTGGCCGCGGCCCAAAAAGCCCGCCTGGAGGAATGGATCCAGTCCCTGCCAGATGGACTCGAAACCCAACTTGGAGAACGGGGGACCCAGATCAGCGCCGGAGAAAGGCAGCGGGTCGCTATCGCCCGGGCAGTGCTGAAGGACGCCCCCCTCTTTTTGCTTGACGAACCAACCGGTAATCTCGATCCAGTGACCGAAAAAGAATTCCTGGAGACCCTGTTCACCGTTCTCTCTGGGAAAACCACACTGCTGATCACCCACCGCCTGGTAGGCCTGGAGAGAGTGGACCAGATCCTGGTCCTGTACCGGGGTCGGATCATTGAGCGCGGCAGGGAAAGCGAGTTGCTCGAGCAGAATGGCTTCTACCGGAGAATGTGGACCCTGCAGAACCGGATTCTGAGCTATCGTTGATGGTCAGCCAAAATTGATCCCCGCAACTTTACCAGACAGGATTCAGATAATGGTAGTCTGCCTGGATAGAGCCGGAATCGGCTTCTGCCAGACAAAGCGAAGCAAGACGCTTTATAATTCAGGGTGAGAAGTCAAGATCAGATCACCAAGGAGATATTCGATGTCATTCCCTCCTGAACTGCTGGCTTTGGGTCTTCTTTTCATCTTCGGGACAATTATCTTTCTAATAATCCGCATCTCCCGCCGCCAAAAAGTCGACCAGGACAACCAGCTCCACCAGCTGGGTTTTAGAGCCCTGGAGTCCCCCCCACTAGAACTGGAACGGCGTGTGGAAGAGTTATGTCGCCCCGGCGGGGATCAGGAGGTCACACTCCGGCAGGTTTACCACCGCCGGGAGCTGGATCAGGACCTGTATCTCTTTGATGCTGCGGATATCCACGGCGAAAATTCTGAGCTGGGATCAGAGATTTTCGGCCTAATCTCCAGCCAGTTGGCCCTGCCCCGCTTTTCCCTCGTCACCCTGCCGGATTTTGACCGGGAAAGCCTGATCGGCGGCTTGATGGATAAATTACTTGATAAGGCCATGTCCTATGCGGAAAAGCACCTTCAGCTGCAACGAATCGAATTCCCGAATCGGCCTGAACTGGACGACAAGGTGGTCCTCTTCGGACAGGACCCCGCTGCTGTCCGGGAGATGCTGGACCGGGTTGGTCTCAGTGCCTTCAGAACTGATGACCTGCCAGTTCAGATTGATGGCAGGGGCGATTTTTTAACTGCTGATTTCAGCACTGGCAAAAGTCTCAACCAGCCCGGGCAGGACCTGGCTTCCAGATATCAGACCTTCATACAAATTGCCCGCAGATTTATGGAATAACCCCTGGCCTGGCTCGAACCAAATCAGACCATCTCTTCCAAGAGCATAAAAGGAGACACCTATGACCACGAGAAGAAGGCTTTATCCGCTGGCGCTGCCCATCCTGGTCCTGGCGATCGCCATCCTGGCCTGCGGCACTGGCTACAAAACAAGCACAAGGATCTACGGCCTTTCGGGTGTGGTCCGGGTGCAGATCAAGGAAGCCAATGGGGTTTATACGAACAGCATTGAGATCAATGAAGACTGGAGCCAGGAACGGTTCAGTGCCACCGTCACCCTGAGTGTCAGCGCGGGAAGCTGCCGGGCCATATTGAGTGGGAATGAGAACACCAGCATCATCCTGGACGTTGGGGAGGGCAGCCCTACCGAAGCCTACGGCGACCTGGTCACGGACAGTTTTGGAGAGGTTAGTCTGGAAACCGACTGCCAGGATGCTCAGAACCTGGATCTTACTATCAACTTCACCCTAAAATAGAGAGCTCATTCATCCGGGGGAACACAGCTGACCTCCCCTGCATATCTATGCTAGAAAGGTTCCGGTTCTTCAGGACATCCAGATAATAAACTATTTCCAAAATAATCATACTCTATCATCTCCTGTTTCAAGCAATCTAACAATAAAGACTGGCTAATGGGCAGGTATTTTCAGTTCCTGTTCCACTTTAATGAGATTGGGATCAGCGCCAATGGTGTCTTTGTTGGCCTCATAAATCACCATGTATTTGGATGCATCATCATAGAATTTCTTGGCGATGGAGGAAAGGGTATCTCCTTCCTGGATTTGGTAATGTTTGACCGCCGAGGTTTCAGGTCTGGCCTGAACTTGTGGGGGTAATCGTGCTTTTCCATATTTACTCCTTCGATAAGGGATTTGAGCTGATTGATACAACCGCACTGAGGGTGGTTAATCGACTACTGAGTAAAGACAGCGGCCGGCCAGGAATTCCTGGCCGGCCGCCCTGCCCCCCTCATCTGTTCAGAATGGATCAGTATTCCCTGGCATCCGCGTACCACTCCTCCAGGAAATCATCAAAATAGGCCAGGTGGCGCAGATTTGTGCCGTCGATGTTGATAATATAAATAGCCCAGGGTGATTTTTCA
>DRBO01000021.1 GCA_011039385.1 Chloroflexota bacterium
GGTGGTGAGTTCTTTATCCATCGCTTCCTCTTAGCTCCATTTTCCGGCCATGGTCATCTGGGATTCAAAGGGCATTTCCCCCCCTTTGAGCAGCACGTTCCAGTACGTCCAGCGGAACATCATTTTGCCCCAGTGGTTGGCGGGGGATTCTTTCAGCAGGGAAAATGGACCCAATCCCGGCAGGGGATACTTGCCCGGGAGCGGCTCAACATCATAGTTGAAATCGATCAGGATGCCCTGATCAAAACCGGACTCGATAAAACAGTTAGCGTGACCATCAAAAACTGCTCGCGGGGAAAGCCCTTCCATGTGGCGGAGCATATTTTCCACCAGCACATCAAGCATAAAATGGGCCACCGAGCCGGCTTTCGAGGTTGGCGCATTACCGGCATCGCCAATTACCCAGATGTTTTCGTGGGAGGTTGACTGCAAGGTGTGCTTGTCGATAGGGACATAATTGAACTCGTCACCCAGCCCGGAGCGTTTGATCACATCCGCGCCCATGTTGGTCGGCACTGTGATCAGCAAATCATAGGAAAGTTCCCGCCCATCCCAGGAGCGGATAGCCTGTTTTTTATTGTCAACTTCGCCTAGATTAAAATTAGGTTCCAGGGAGATGCCCTTCCTTTCCAGCATGCCCCCCAAGATGGCAGCTGCCCGGGGTTTGGTGAAGGCGCCATCCAAGGGAGTGGAGTAGACAATTTCCACCTTGTCGCGCAATCCTTTCTCATGAAAATACCAGTCCGCCAGGAATAAAAACTCCAGGGGCGCCACAGGGCATTTGATGGGCATTTCCGCTACATTGACCACCATGCGGCCGCCTTTCCAGAATTTCAGGAAGCCTGCCAGGTCGGCTGCGCCATCCGGGGTATAAAAATCAAAGATGTTTTCCCGCCATCCTCCCCCATCCAGCAGGCCTTCTGTCTCTGCAGGTTGGATAGAAGTCCCGGTGGCGATCAACAGGTAATCATAGGAAACGACTTGCTTTTCCTTGGTCAGGACCACACGGTTCTTCTCGGGCTCGATCAGCTCGATATCCGAAAGGATCAATTTCACTCCCCGGGGAATAAAATCTCGTTTGGGCTTTTCAACATCACGGGGCGAATAGATGCCAAAGGGGATAAACAGAAATCCCGGCTGATAATAGTGGGTCTCATCCTTGTCCACCAGAACGATCTCCCATTCCCGGGAGTCCAGCTCGTGGACCATCTTGTTGGCCACCATCGTTCCCCCCGTACCTGCCCCCAGGATCAATAAAGTTTTCATACCAATAACCTCCCGAGCACAGCTTCTCCAAATACAGGCCCAACAATCCAGACCGCTATCCAATTACGATATAGTGTAACAAGGCACATCTTACCATGTTACACTACGACAGGGGAAGGTTTTTGTGAATATATACATAAAAATTATGTTGCCGGCCGCCTGTTTCTGCCGCTCCCCTCTCTGCTCGGCCAGGTTGGTCAAGCGAAAAACGGTTTTTATTCATATAATCAAAACATAACAAGCTGACGAGATGGGAGGTCTCCATGAAACTCAATGTCAAAGCCTTTGCCCTGGCTGCTGGGCTGGTCTGGGGGGTTAACTGGTTTTTCCTCACCTGGTGGATGATCCTCTTCGAAGGGATCACTCACGATGTCACCCTGATCGGCCGCTGGTACCGGGGATATACTGTCAGCCCGGTCGGCAGCCTGGTGGCCCTGGGGTATGGGTTTATAGATGGATTTATGCTCGGCCTGTTAGTGGCCTGGCTCTACAATAAACTTGCCCCCCGCTTTAAAACCAAGGACGAATAAGTCCTTCCTCTTCGACTCAAAAAAAAGAGCCGGATGAAATAACTCCGGCTCTAATCATTTATACTGGCACTCCCTTCCTACCGCCGCCAAACCCAGCCGATCAAGGCCAGGCCCATTAACCAGGGGAGAGAGCACAGTGAGCGCCAGCCGGATACCTGGGAGTCTTCCACGGTGCTTACCGCTTCAGGTTCCTCTCCGGCAGGATCAAAATCAGGAGGTAGACCCGCCACGCCTCCCGGGCCAGTAGTGACCTGGTAGGCGACCTCACTTTCCACAAAGATCACCTCTTCCCCCAGGGAGAAATACATCCCCCAGGCCGGCCGGGCATCAAGGAATTCATAATAGGCGCTGGAGCCAAACTCAATCAGGACCGGGTCCATTTCCTCTGGATCAAAAAGGCTGTCCATCCAGATCCCTTCCTGGAGGAAAAAGGTCTTCTCGCCCACATATTTAATGGCCCGCTCCCGGGAACCCTGATCCCCTCTGACTTCCGGCAGGGCGACCTGCGGTACGGATTCGGCTGCCCGCAGGCTGGATTCGGCATCAGCCTTACCCACCGCATCTGCCCCGGAGGCAGGACCGCTGTAAGCCTCCAGTAGGTTCTCCGCGGCCTCATCCCGGCCCTCGCTGTAAAAGAGCTCCTCTTCTTCCACCAGGAAAGAAGTGTAAGGGGTGATGATCCCGTACTGTAAACTGAGCTGGATCACCGCCTCGACCCACTCCGAGTTCTCCCCCTGGTGCCGGATCTGGGTCAGTAAATAGCCGATCTTCCTGGCTGCCCACAGGCGGGGGATAAAACTGTGTCCTCCCGGGGAGGCCACATCCGGATCAAAATTCACCTGATATTGGTAGGTTTTGGTTTGTGAGCCAACCCTGCCAGTGAGACGGATCAGTTCTCGTCCAGAAACCCCAGGAGGCAGACGGTAGCGGCCGGCAAGAATCAGCTGAGAGCCCGCAAACAGGTCGGGGATCTCCGGGGGATATAGTTCTTCCACCAATATCTCGCCGAAATCGATCTTCAGGTCCGTTAACACCGGCGTCTGGATCTTCATGTACAGGGAGGAGACTTCCTCGTCGATCCGCTCCTCCGGGCGCACATAACTGACCAGCCCGCGGTTCTCTTCCGCCAGGGTGTCCAGCAGCTCCGTGTTGACATCGTCCCCTACTCCGATGGAGAACAAGCGCGTGCTGGCGGGAGCTGAGGCGCTGATGTTGGCCAGGATCTGCTCTACCTCTGTGACCCCTTCCGTCGGCAGGCCGTCGGTTAAGAAAAGAATTACTTGAGGTCGGGATCCCTCCGAATCATCGGGGGGGGTGAGCGCCAAAGCTTCCAGCAGGGCCTGATTGATATTGGTGCCGCCCAGGGCCTGCATGCGGTCGATCCAGCCAATTGCCTGGCCGGCCTGAGAGGTTGGCTGCAGCCCGGACGCGAAGTGCTTGACAGCGGTTGAAAATGCAATCACGTTAAAACGGTCTTCCTGGTTGAGGTGTTCCAGGACATACCTGGCAGCCTCTTTGGCCTGGTCCATCTTAACCCCTTCCATGGAGCCGGAAGTGTCCAGCACCAGAATGATATCCCGGGGAATGACCCGGTCAATTTCTACCGAGGGTGCTGCCAGCAGCAGGAAATACCCTTCCCTGGCAAAGGATCCGCTTCTCTCGGGATCCGGGTAAGTCAGCAGATTCAGTCCCACGTCCTCCTCGCTGACCGTGTAGATGAGCTCAAAATCCTGGTCCGGGAGCAGATCATATTCCTCGTATCCCGCCACGGCCCGGAAATCCCCCTCCCTGATGATCGACAGCCGATCCTGGTGGGTGGGAGAATAAACGCTCCTCAGGGGCTGAGGTGAGACCAGCTCCACCCGGACCGAACATTCCTCCAATGGTTGTGCGGAAAATTTTTCCGTGTTCAGCGGGTATAGATATTTGACCAGTCCCTGGTCCATTTCCAGGGCCTGGCTGTATTCCAGCTCGATCACCCGGCTGCCGCCCGGGGGTATGGGATAGACCCGGGCTTGAACGGCCTCCCTGCCGATGTATTCCAGCAGGGCCGGGTCCCGGCGCTCCCGCACGATCTCTTCATAGATCTGGCGTGCTTCCTCAGCCGGCAGGATCTTGCTTTCCAAGGGGACACCGTCCACCCACATCACGAATTTAGAGATGGTTGCCCCTTTGGGGATGGGAAAGATATAGGTCCCCTCCACTTCCCAGTTATGATCATTCACGAACTCTTGCTCCACCCGGGTGACGGCGATCTGGTTCTCAATCGACACGGTCACTCGGTGGTAGCGGATGCTCAGCCAGCTCTCTTCCAGCCGCACCTGGTCTGGCAGCGGGGGAGGATCGGGGATGATAATCCCATCCGCCCGGGCAGTTTCCGTAAAGCCCAAAACGGCCCCCACGACCAGGGCCAGGCAGAGGATCAATTTTTGATGAGGTTGAAAGGTGGTCTCCATGGCTTACCTCCTGAACAGAAATTACGCTGTACCATGAAGACGAGCCAGCAGGGCGAAAAGTTCCCGGCAGGTTATTTTAGAATCATCGCTCCCCGTAAATAGCCCGCATATCGGGGAGTTCTGTGAAATAATAATGAGCCCAGATAAAGAGGTGGTTAAAAAGGGCTCCCAGCAAAGCAGCCCGGGACTGAAATACCAGCCCGATCAACCACAGCGCCAGGAAAGCGTAGCTGTACATGGCATTGGAGGACCATTTGAAGATCCCTTCCCTCACAAATGGCAGTTCCCGGTAGAGTTCGGGCTTAAAATGGTCCATACCCAGGGCGCGCTCTGCCCCGAAATATTTAACGAAGGAATAGGCCATATAAAGCGAAATCAGGGTGCAGGCACTGATCAGAGGGATATTCAGCCCCGGCGGGATGGGCAGGCTGCCCCGATCAGCGAACCCCAGGGCCAGGATGGTGACAGGGCGGGTCAGGAACAGGACCATAAACCCAACCGCCCAGAGGGGGAAGGCTTTCTCCCCCAGGGCTTTGGACAACCAGCCGTAATACAGCTCGCCCCGCCAGAACAGGACCACATAGAATTGGTGGACCGCTGGCAGGAGAACCGCCAGGGCCAGCCAGATCGTGGTGGACAGTCCCAGAAATGACCCCGATCTATCCAACCAGCGGGCAGCCAGCCAAACTCCCGCCCAGAGCAGTACAGCGGAGAAGAGATGATAGCCCTGCTTTTCTAAGATTTTCATCCTGGGATCTACCTTGCCATTCAATAAATATAGGGAAGGAACCGGCTGGTCCTCTCCATGTACTCCCGGTAATCCTCGCCAAAGCGCTCCAGGTTGTGGCCTTCCTCGATCCTGGCTGTCAAGACCGCACCCAGTACCGTTGTCAATACCAGAACAGCCCCCGCCCAGGATGGGCTCTTCAAAAATGCACCCAGCGCGAAGGTGATCAATGAACTGTAAAGCGGGTGGCGGATATAGCGGTACACACCCGTGGTGATCAACCTGGTCGTGTCCTCAAAATCTCCCTCCGGGTTGCCTCGGGTTTTTATGAGGGTGAACCCCCAGCCGGCCAGGAGCAAGGATCCCGCCAGGAAGGACCACGACAGGAGCTGATACCAGCGGAAAGGATCGTGAAACCAGACCCTGGCATTCAGGAAGATCAAACTCAGGATGCTCTCAAAGGCCAGAAAACGAGAGAAGCGGTAGGGATGGGAGCGGGCCAGCGTTAACCCCAGCAACAATAGCGTGAAAACAAACCACGAAGCCAGATACATAAGCCTTCCTTTTATCCTTGAAGCAGGCCGGCTCCCAGCAGACGTCCGTAAATCCCGGGGATGCTCTCCACCTTCAGGTAGCGATCAGGAGTGGACTCCGCCAGGGGATCATCCTCGTGAGACCAGGTGGGGTGGTTCGCCAGGTGCAGCGCCCAGCCCCCCAGCTCAAGCACGGGCAGGATATCAGACCGCAGGGAATTGCCGATCATCAAAAATCGGTCCGGGCGGATCCCGTAGCGCTGGAGGATCTCCGTATATACCTCAGGGTCCTTTTCGCTGACCACCTCGAGGGCTTTAAAATATCCACTTAACCCGGAGGCCTTGAATTTACGCTGCTGATGGAACAGGTCCCCTTTGGTGATCAACATCAGGGGATAAACGGGGGATAGGGCCTCCAGCAGTTCACCCACCCCCTGGAAAAGGACCACCTCATGGGTAAGCATCTTTTTTCCCAGCTGGATGATCTGCTGGATATCGCCGGGATGGATCCGTTCCTCCGTGATCCGGATGGCCAGCTCGATCATCGAGAGGATAAAGCTCATCGCTCCATAACCGAAATACTGGATATTGTCGACCTCAAAACGGTCAAATTGGCGGATCTCCTCGTGATCAAGGTCGTATTTACTGAGGATCTTGAAGAACTGAGCCCTGCCTTCCAGGTAGTATTCCTCATTCCTCCACAAGGTATCATCAGCGTCAAAGGCGATCCAATCAATCATCTTCCTCTCACTGGGATTGCGCTGGCGGTTTCTCTCCTGCCGCTGGCAAAGCCGAACTTGAAATGGCTGGGTAAATTTAGGTTCAGATCAGGAATCCAGGGCAGCGACAAGTGGTGGCTTCAGACTCCGCCAGGCTTCCTGTTCAGTCACTTTTTCATAAGCGCGGGCGATCCGCAGCAAGCTTCCTTCGCTGTAATCCGGTCCTAAGACCTGGGCACCGATTGGCAGGCCGTCCCGGTCGAAACCCACCGGGAAAGACAGGCCAGGTATGCCAGCGTGGTTGGTAGTGGCAGTGAGCTGATCCGAGTACTGCATCAGCACCGAGTCCCCGTAAACACTGCCGATCGGGAAGGCCGTGGAAGGGGCGGTAGGTGTCAGCAGGGCATCCAGGCGGAATTTTCCCTTGGGATCGAAGATGGTCTCAAAATCCCCCCGCATCAGAGCCCGGGCTTTCAGGGCCCGCTGATAATAGCCCTTGTCAAACTGGGCCGCGCTAAGGTAGATTCCCATCAACATGCGCAGCTTGGGCTCCACGCCGAAACCTTCCCCACGGGTTTTGCGATACAGCTCCAGCAGATCTTTAATGGACTCCGCTGTGCGGTAGCCGTACTTGACCCCGTCGTAGCGCAGCAAGTTGGAGGAAGCCTCCACCCGGGAGATCACAAAATAGGTCGGCACGCCGTATTTGGTGTGAGGGAGAGGAACATCGGTGACAATGTCCGCGCCTAACTGGGCCAGGAAACCGGCCGCGCTGAAGACTGCCTCGCGGATCTGGTCATCGATGGGATTCTCGACCAGCTCCATGGATTCGGCGTCGAAATAGGTCACCCGGAAAAATTCCTCGGAGAGGCCAATCCGCATCCCGCGGACCTCCTTCTCCATCTCCGCCAGGTAGTCCGGCACAGGCACGGCAGCCGAGGTGGCATCGCGGGGATCCTGTCCGGCAATGGCCTGCAGGGCCAGGGCCGCGTCAGTGACATTCCTGGCCAGAGGCCCAGGGCAGTCCAGCGAGGACCCAAAGGCGATCAGGCCGTAGCGGGACACACGTCCGTAGGTGGGTTTCAAGCCCACGGTGCCGCAGAAGGAAGCGGGGTGACGGATAGAGCCCCCGGTATCTGTGCCCAGGGAGATCGCCCCCTCGCCGGCGGCGACCGCCGCGGCGCTGCCGCCGGAGGAGCCGCCCACCACCCGGCTGGTATCCCAGGGATTGCGGGGTACCGGCTTGAAAGCAGAGGATTCGCTCGATGAACCGTAGGTGAATTCGTCCAGGTTGACCTTGCCGAGCATCACCGCGCCGGCGTCTTCCATGCGCTCCACAACAGTGGCGGAATACGGGGAAACGTAGTTGGAGAGGATCTTGGACCCGGCCGTTGAGCGGATGCCCTTGACGGTGAAGATGTCCTTGGCCGTATAGGGCACCCCTGCCAGCGGGCCGGGGTCGTTCCCGTCCTGGATCAGCTGGTCGATCTTCTGGGCCTGACGCCGGGCGTAGTCCTCAGTCACCAGTGTAAAGGCGTGTATGGTGGAGAGATCTTCCTCGGAGCTCGCTTCTGGAGCATCCACTTCGCCGGGCCGTCCATCCACTTGATTGACCCGCTCCAAGGTCTCTTCCAGGACTTCAAGGGCTGAGAGCTGCTTCGTTCTGATAAGGTCAGCGATCGTATAGGCTGGTAAATCACAGGTCTTCATGCCCTACTCCAATTCCTGGTGAGAAATGTCCGGGACGACGATATATCCATCCTCCAGCTCGGGGGCCTGGTCAAGGATCTCCTGGCGATGGGGGTCCTGGCGGGCGATATCCTCCCGGGGAGCGGCGCTGTTGAAATCGGTGTAAGGCAGTCCGTGGGCCGCAGTGTCCGTTTCGGCATCGATGGGAATCGATTCCAGGACCTCGATGGAGATCATCTGGTTGTTTAATTCACCCCGCAGGTATTCCGCTTCTTCTTCTGGAAGCTCCAGGGAGGCCAGTTCGGCCAGCCGTCGGAAATCTTCCCGGGAAATTTTTTCAGCCATGTGCCTGTCCTTCTCTAAATAGCTTTAAGGTATGTCTATTTTATCATTGAAAATCCAGCTGTCATTTCCCTCGAGAGTGAGAAAGGGCAGGGACTAAATCCCGCCAAAGTAGTGACCTTTGAAATACCTCCGGATGGGTCTAAAATGGTAGAATAATGGCTCAACTTCGTGCACCTCTCCAGGAGGGTTATATTTATGTGCGGCATATTTGGCATCGTTACCAGGGAAATCACCGAGCTCGGCCCAATCCTCGTCGGGGCCGGGGAGCGTTTATCCTACCGGGGTTATGATACGGTGGGAGCTGCCACCCTCCCCCGGGAAGGGGAGATCGACCTGCGCAAAGATGCCGGCAAGGTCCAGGAAGTGGCTGAAAAATACAATTTCGCTGAGATGACCGGCGACCGGGCCATCCTGCAGCTGCGCTGGGCTACCTTCGGCGCTCCCTCAAAGATCAACTCCCAGCCCCACCTGGATTCCGACGGCGACCTGGTCGGGGCCCACAACGGTAACGTGGTCAACAACGTGGAGCTGAGGGAAGAATTCCAGGCTGAAGGCATGGTCGTCCGTTCTGAAAATGACGGTGAAAGCTGCGTGCACGCAGTGGAACGCTACGTGGACCAGGGTTATGAGATGGTGGAAGCCATCCGCATGGCCACCCTGGACCTGGAAGGTGATTACAGCTTTGTGATCGGAAAGGTAGGTGAAGATCACCTCTACGCCATCAAAATGGGCTCCGGGCTGGTGGCCGGGATCAGGGAGGACATGGTCTGCATCGGCTCGGACCTGCCCTCGATCCTGCCCCTCACAAGGGAGATCGTGCGCCTGTATGATGGCGAGATCATCAGCTTCTGGGCCGGGGGATACGAGATCACCAGCGTGGAAGACGGCTCAACTATCGAGCGCGATCCCGAGATCGTGGAAGACAGCATGGAAGCCGCTCAGAAAGGCGGCTACCCGCACTTTATGCTCAAGGAGATCCACGAGCAGAGCCAGGTGGCCGGTGAGCTGCTGGACATGCTGGACAAGATACCCGAGGTGGACCAGTTCATCGAGAAGCTGGAAGGTGCCCGGGATATTTACGTGATCGCTTGCGGCACCAGCTACCACGCCGGTTTGCTGGGCTCGATTTACCTCAATAAATTCGCCGGCCGGTCAGCAATCCCGGTGCTGGCGCCCCAGTTTGCGGCCCAGTACGGAAACGCCGTAGGTCCGGAGGATGTGGGCATATTCATCACCCAGAGCGGGGAGACCAAGGATGTCATCAACGCCGTGGATGCCGCCCGCGAGCGGGGCATGGGCGTTTTAGATCTGGTTAATGTGGTCGGGTCCACCCTGACCCTGATCAGCGATGTGCACCTGCCCCTGGTCTGCGGCTACGAGATCAGCGTTCCAGCCACCAAGACCTATCTCAACCAGGTGCTGGCCTTGCTGTATATCGCCCTGCGCTGGGGCGGGCACGATACGACACCGCTGCGGAAGATCCCCGGGCTGATCAACCTTACCCTGGAGAAGACAGAAGAGCAGATCAAACCCCTGGTAGAGAAGTTGGATGGCTGGGATGACCTCTACAGCCTAGGCTATGGGCTGACCTTCCCTGTGGCCTTGGAAGGCGCCCTGAAATTCAAAGAGATTACCTACGCTCACTGCGAGGGCATGCTTTCCACCGAGTTCAAACACGGACCGCTTTCGGCAGTCTATGACGGCTATCCGGTGATCTTTACGGCCGGGCCCGAAGACATCCCCCTGATCGTCAGCGGGATCAACGAGGTCACCTGCCGCGGCGGGCACGTCATCGCCATCGGCCTGGAGGACCCCCGCCTGAAAGCCAACGCCCAGCAGATCCTGACCATCCCCTGGCCCGATCTGCCGGAGGAGCTGGTCCCGGCCGCTGCCGCCCTGCTCAGCGCTGTCCCCTTGCAGCTGCTGTCCTACCACTGCAGCCTGGCCCGGGGCTATGACCCGGATTTTCCGAGGAACCTCAGCAAGACATTGACGGTGGATTAGGGATTTCGTTATGCGGACGCCCGGAAACAGGAGGTGTAAGAACAGAAAAACCATCAGGCGCCGGTAAGCTTTTCTGCCAGGGATAAAAGAAATATGAAGACAAGATGCGAATGGTGCGGGAGCGACCCAGTATACATCGATTACCATGATCAGGAATGGGGTGTTCCTGTTTATGATGACCAACGCTTGTTTGAGTTCCTGGTTTTGGAAGGAGCACAAGCCGGGTTAAGGTGGATAACAATCTTAAAAAAACGAGGGGACTACAGAAAAGCGTTCCACAACTTCGATATCGATCGTATCGCCAACTATCAAGAAACAGATGTTAGCCGCCTGCTTGCCAATTCTGGTATCGTGCGCAACCGCCTTAAAATCGAATCCGCCATCAGGAACGCGCGAGGCGTTCTTGACATCCAAGACAAGCATGGGTCTTTTAGTTCTTTTCTCTGGCGTTATGTGGATGGCGTCCCCATTCAAAATAAATGGATATCCATGGAAGAACTTCCAGCAAAAACAGCAATATCTGAAATCATGAGCAAGGATTTAAAGAAGCGTGGGTTCAATTTTGTGGGCCCAACGATTTGCTACGCTTTTATGCAGGCAGTTGGCATGGTGAATGACCACACCACAGACTGCTTTCGATACAAACAGGTCAAGAAATTGAAATAACCCGACAAAACCATCGGCATCTAACAAGGACCAGGGAAGGGGGACGGGGAGCCGAAAAAGACCGCTTCCTGAGTACTGGCCACTGCAACTATAAACCGGAGTAGATCCATGCGCAACACTGATAACAGGAAGGACTGGAAGCTCCTAAAAACAACGCCCGGCCCTGACCTGACACTCTTCCAGGTTCGGTTTGACTGGCTGGAAAATCCCCGCAACGGGCACACGGTGAAAGCCACCGTAGTGGAAGCGCCGGACTGGGTCAACGTAGTGGCCCTGACCCCGGAGGGGGAGCTGGTGCTGGTGCGGCAGTACCGCTTCGGGCGCGGAGAGATCACGCTGGAGATCCCGGCCGGGATCGTCGAGCCCGGGGAAAACTCCCGCGACGCCGCGGCCCGCGAGCTGATGGAAGAGACCGGTTTCAGCACTGAAGATTGGAAATACCTGGGCTGGGTGGCGCCCAACCCGGCCTATTTGAACAACCGCTGCCACCACTGGCTGGCGCGGGACGTGGAAAAGGTTGCCCCGCCAGCGCTGGACGAGGGGGAAAACCTGGAGGTTTTGGTTTTAAGCCTGGATCAGATCAAGGAGGAAGTCAAAAGCGGCCTTTTCCGCCACAGCCTGGCGATCTCGGCCCTTTCCCGGGTTTTTGATCTCCGGGATCTTTTCCAATGAGTACGGATCAAATCAC
>DRBO01000045.1 GCA_011039385.1 Chloroflexota bacterium
AGAAAAGAAAACAAACGGCAGCGACCAGCAGGCCAGAGACATGATCATTGTCAAGAATTTGGTCAAGTACTACCCGGTTTTTGGCGGGATTTTCCGCCAGGTAGTGGATCAGGTTCAAGCTGTGGATGATGTTAGCTTCACCATCAAGGAAGGCGAAACACTGGGCCTGGTAGGGGAATCCGGCTGCGGCAAGACCACTGTGGGACATACCATGCTTAAGCTGAGGGAGCCAACCAGCGGCTCGGTCGAATTTGATGGCGTGGATGTATTTCAACTCGACCCGAAAGAACTCAAAGCTCTCCGGCGTAAGATGCAGATTGTTTTTCAGGACCCTTACGCCTCTCTCGATCCCAGGCTGCCAGTTGGGGAATCGATAGCTGAGGGATTGAAGATCCATCAGATTGGCACTAAAAAAGAGCGGGTGGATCTTGTTCTGGAAGCGCTGAAAAATGTGGGGCTTGAAGAATATCACGCTCACCGTTACCCTCATGAATTCTCGGGAGGCCAGCGTCAGCGAATAGGTATTGCCCGCGCCCTGGCACTCAACCCCAAGTTTATCGTCCTGGATGAGCCTGTTTCCGCGCTGGATGTCTCCATTCAGGCCCAGGTGCTGAATATTCTCAAGGAATTACAGAGTGAGTTTGGCTTAACGTACTTATTTGTAGCGCACAACCTGGCCGTTGTGGAGCATATATCCGATCGGGTTGCGGTAATGTACCTGGGGAAGATAGTTGAACTCAGTTCTCGGGTGGAATTGTACAACAGCCCCCTCCACCCCTACACCCAGGCTTTGATGTCAGCCATCCCTTTGCCGGATCCGACCCAAAAAAAGGAACGAATTATTCTGGAGGGAGATGTTCCCAGTCCGCTGGATCCGCCGGCTGGCTGCAGATTCCATCCCCGCTGCCAGTATGCTGATAAGATCTGCTGGCAGGAGGAACCCCCGCTGCGAGAGATCAAACCCGGCCATTATGTAGCCTGCCATTTTGCGGAAAAATTCTTCTAGGTATTCCTGTTTTATCAGCGGCCTTCAATGAAAGAATATCATTGAAGGCCGTAAATATTAAGTCTTACCTGTAAGATTTAATTGACATTCTACCCGCCCCAGACTACAATGTAGAATGCAAAGGCCGATATGCCAAATCGGTTAGGAGGGAGCATGAGTGCCTGGCGTGGAAAATATGCCATCGGGTTAACGGGTAATATTGCCACTGGGAAAAGCGTGGTCCGTAAAATGCTGGAACATCTGGGTGCCTACGGCATTGACGCAGATGTTCTCTCCCACCGCGCCATCATGAAGGGCTCTCCAGGTTTTCAGCCAGTTATTGATACTTTTGGACAATGGGTGCTGGGCCCAAATGGTGAAATTGACCGTTCCAAATTGGGCGACCTGGTGTTTAAGAGCCCAGATGCGATGATGCGCCTGGAAACGATCATACACCCCTTGGTTCGACAGGCCCTTGATGTATTGGTTAAAAAAACCAATAACCAGATCGTTGTTATCGAGGCCATCAAACTGCTGGAATCCGATTTGCATCAGCTCTGTGACCAGGTTTGGGTAACGATGTCTTCCACGGATCTCCAGCTGGAGCGCTTGATGGACAAGCGCAACCTGACCCGGCGAGAAGCTGAAGATCGCATCAATGCCCAACTGCCAGCAACCGCGAAACTAACCAAGGCGGACGTGGTTATAGAAAACACCGGCACCTTCGAAAAGACCTGGAAACAGGTCTATGATGCCTGGCAGGTGATTACTCGGAAGGAACCTGGTTTTGAACCCGCTCCCAGGAAATCCTATGGAAAGCTGGATGTGCGCCGAGCAACACCAGAATCCGCGGAGCAGATTGCCGCGTATATGAGTCAGCACAGCAGGTCGAAACGGAAGATGACCAAAGATGACATCATGGCTGCCTTTGGCGAGAAGGCTTATATGCTCTTGCTCTCGGATGAGGAGATCATCGGGTTGTTGGGCTGGCAGGTTGAGAATTTGATTACCCGGGTGGATGACGTGATGCTCAACGAAGGGCTGGCCCTCCAGAACGGCCTGGGGGCACTGATGAGCTTTGTGGAGGACTCGTCCAAGGAACTTCAAAGTGAGGCAGCCTTGCTATTCCTGCCGCCATCCCTGGCCCAGCACGAGAATTTATGGGGCTCGCTGGGATACCAGGCTCGGACAGTCAAGGACCTCCAGGTGAAAGCCTGGCAAAACGCAGTCATGGAATCAATGCCGCCTGGTACGGTCCTGTTGTTTAAACAGCTCAGGAAGGACCGTGTTTTACGGCCAATGCAGTAGCATATTTCACCATCGGGTAGATTGAAGTGACCAATATTCTCTGGAATTATTTGCTATTTGTTTTTCAGCGAGCGAATTGGCTCAGTGTAATTGACATCTTGCTTGTTGCGACCGTGGTGTTTCTTGTCCTGTATTTGCTCAGAGACACCAAGGCGCTGGTCTTGCTGCGGGGTGTTCTTTTCCTGATAGTCATTATCAGCTTATTGTCCAGCTTGCGGGTGCTGCCAGCTTCTTCATGGTTGGTCAGCAATACGCTCCCGACACTGCTGTTGGCTATTCCGGTCATCTTTGCTCCGGAGATCAGGCGCGTGCTGGAACGCATCGGCCGCACTGGCTCCATCTTAGCTCACGGGCAATATTCCTCGGAGATGGACAGGATTATCCAGCAGGTAGTCCGCGCTGCCCGCAGGATAGCCGAACGGAAATATGGCGGCTTGATCGTTTTTTCACGGCTGGATTCACTCCAGGCCTATATCGATACCGGCGTTATTCTCAAGGCTGAAGTCACGCCGGAAACACTGATTCAGATCTTTTACCCTAAAACCCCCCTGCATGATGGAGCGGTCATTCTGGCGAATGAAGTGATTGCCGCTGCCGGGTGTGTGCTTCCGCTTTCGGCCAGCGGTGTGCTGGAAGAATCTCCAGAAAGATCCATGGGGTTGAGGCACAGGGCAGCCCTGGGGATTGCCGAGGAGACCGATGCAGTTGCGGTGGTCATCTCTGAAGAAACCGGCATTGTTTCTCTGGCTTATGAGGGAAAGCTGGATAAATATGTGCCACTTGACGAGCTTCAGGCCAAATTGGCAGGCTTCTTCCTGCCGGAAGAGGACCATAGATCCCTGCTGTCTCGTTTGGTTACACTCTTCCAAGGATTTGTAGAATGAAGATCATGCGCTGGTTGGGGAGTAATCTCACCTCATTGATTTTGTCGTTGTTGCTGGCCCTTGTGGTCTGGATTTCCGCAGTCACGTCTGCCAATCCAAACACGGAGGCTGAGTTTATCCTGCCGCTGGAAGTTGTCCAGCGGGCGTCCGATATTGCCATCGTAGACGAACTTCCTGATTCTGTCAGAGTAACGCTTTTAGCCCCGGAAAGCATCATCCAACAGTTGGAAGAAGACAATCCCCTGGTCGCCTATATTGACCTCTCTGAGGTCACAGCCGGAAGATATATATTTACTGTACAGATTGATATTCCCGACCAGTTAAAACCAATCCGGGTTCTCGAAAAGAACCCGGAACGGCTGGAGTTAAAGGTCAGCAACCTGATTTCAAAGACCCTGCCCGTTACAATTCTGATTGAGGGAGAGCCGGCTATAGGGTACCAAACCGGCGGCTTGTCTTGGGATGGAGAAGCTGTAACCATTACCGGCCAGGAGAGCAGGGTCCAGGAAGTGAGCTCCGTCGTGGGCATCCTGGATATTACTGATGCGACCGGCACGATTTCACGGACAGTTACCTTGCAAGCCCGAGACAGAAGTAATGAGGTCGTAGAGGGTATTTCTCTCAAGCCTGAAACAGTTACAGTTAACCAGGCGATCAGCTTGCAAGGAGGATACCGCAATCTGGCAGTGAATGTAACTACGGTGGGTTCTGTAGAGCCCGGATACCGCTTCACCAGTATCACTCCTGCTCCTCCCACCGTGATGGTCTTTTCAGAAGACCCCCAGCTGGTGGAGGGACTGCCCGGGTACGTCAATACCAAACCTCTTGATCTCACCGGGGTGGATGATTACTTGGAGACCATCCTTGAGCTGGACCTTCCAGCGGGCATCACCGTGATTGGAGACCCCACCGTGCTGGTCCAGGTGAACGTCACAGCCCTGGAAACGAACCTGGTAATCTCTCGTGAAATCGAAATCATCGGATTGCTGCCGGGTTTACGCGCGGAAGTATCCCCGCTTCAAGTGACGGTAAGTGTATCAGGCCCTGTGCCAGTTCTTGAAAACCTTACTTTGCGGGATATCCGGGTTGTACTTGACCTGACTGATCTGGAGATCGGAACCCATACAATTACTCCCACTGTTGAAATTCTGCCGGATGATGTGTTGTTCGAGGATCTTTCCCCAACCACGGTTGAGGTGGTCATTGAGGATAGTTCATCCACTCCCTGAAATTCTTTCCCTGTGAGACTTATGCGCAAACCTATTGTTGCCATTGTTGGCAGACCCAATGTGGGCAAAAGCACCCTATTTAATCGCCTGGCCGAACGACGAATGGCCATTGTGGATGATATCCCGGGCACCACTCGAGATCGGTTAACCACGGAAGCGGAATGGACCGGTGTGGTTTTCGACATTATTGATACCGGCGGCCTGGATCCCACGCAAGTGGGTCCCGGAAAAAACCAGAAGCCCCTTTCCATTGGATCCCATCAATTTATTGAGGAAATCCGCACCCAAGCAGAAATTGCCATACGGGAAGCGGATGCGATCTTGTTTGTGGTGGATGGGAAAACTGGTGTGACTCCTGCGGACCGGGAAATTGCGGAATCGCTTAGAAAATCCCAACAGATCGTGGAGGGCAATCCTTCTCCCCCAGTCCTGCTGGTAGTCAATAAATGTGAGAATAAAGAAACCCGCCAGAACGCAGTCCTGTTTTATGAGCTTGGTTTCAAGGAGATCCAAATCGTCTCTGCTCTGCACGGTTCCGGCACAGGGGACATGCTGGACGCTCTGGTCAAAGTCCTCCCTAAAGGTGGGGAGGAAGAGGAAGACACTTCTGTCAAAATTGCTATTGTTGGCAAACCCAATGTGGGGAAATCCAGCCTGCTGAATCGAATGATTGGTGAAGAACGCGTCATTGTCAGCAGCGTTCCCGGCACAACCCGGGATTCCATTGATACCCGGTTGGTGTACAAGGATGTTCCTGTTACGATCATAGACACGGCCGGGATACGAAAACGCGGAAGCATTGAGCCCGGCGTGGAAAAATTCAGCGTGCTGCGGGCGATGAAAGCCATCGAGCGAGCCGATGTTGCCCTGCTGGTGGTGGATGCTTACGAAGGCATTAAATCCCAGGACACACATGTTGCCGGGTATATCCTGGATGAATGGAAAAGCGCGGTTGTGATTATCAATAAGTGGGACTTGATCGAAAAAGACACCCACACCATGGCGGAATTCACGGAATATGTTCGTTACGAATTGAATTTTATGGACTATGTGCCCATTCTTTTCACCTCCGCGATTACCGGAAAGCGAGTAAACCAGATCCTGGATCTGGCGCTGGAGGTCCA
Source organism: Chloroflexota bacterium (assembly GCA_011039385.1). GTDB lineage: Bacteria > Chloroflexota > Anaerolineae > Anaerolineales > UBA11858 > B10-G9. Next base: position 5,531 of record DRBO01000045.1, read on the forward strand.
GCGAGAACGGTTGGTGAGGCTGCCAACTTCCCAGGTGAACAGGATTATCCAAAATGCCCAGGATAAACACCCTTCGCCATCCAAAGCCGGCAAACATTTGAAGATCTACTATGGGTCCCAGGTTCGCAATGACCCTCCAACTTTCCTGCTGCACGTGAATGATCCTTCCCTGGCACATTTTACGTATTTGCGCTACATAGAGAATCAAATCCGTGAACAAGAGCCGTTCTTGGGGACACCGATCAAGATCATTTTACGTGCGAGTTAGACCCCTTTTAAGTTCCCGTTTCAAACCCAACATGATGTAACTGGTCTGTTATCCGGACGCTTCCCCTTGCCTCCCGGCAGGTTGAATTATATAATCTGACACACATAAGAAGGTGTTAATATACAGATGATAGAAGAAATGGATACGATTCCCGTCAACGTGGAAGATTCTCAACCAGAGCGACCCAATTTGTTGGGAATCCTGGTGGATATTCTGGAGACACTGCTTTTATCGGTAGTGTTGTTTTTCATCATTAACGCTGTCTCTGCCCGGATCCGGATTGATGGTTCCAGTATGGAGCCCAATCTTCACCATGACGAATTTGTGATTGTTAGCAAGGTGAATTACCGGATTGGGGAACCCGAACGGGGGGATGTGGTGGTTTTTGATTTTCCCCGCAATGTCACCCAGGAATACATTAAAAGGGTGATTGGTTTGCCGGGAGAAGAGATCCAGATCAAAGACGGCCAGGTTTATGTGAATGGCGCGGCCCTGACAGAGCCCTACTTGAAGATGGAGCCGCGCTACGAGGGTGAGTGGCTGGTCCCGGAAAATGAGTTGTTCGTCCTGGGTGATAATCGCAATAATTCATCTGATTCGCACAATTGGGGCACGGTCCCGATGGAGAACGTGGTTGGAGAAGCGCTTTTGGTGTATTGGCCGCCCAGCTCTTGGGGTTTAGTCAACGGGGCAAACCCTGTCCTGGCCTCTGATTGACCTCACTTCGGGTAACGGATCCAAGCAACAGGCCCCGGCTTGATCCAATCCCAAGATTTTATCTGTAGTTCATTGCCATTTCATCTATTTAACGGTATTTTCTGTTATGATAGAGAAGCAAATGAGGAAACCAACACCTGATCCCCTGGGATTGGGTCATTTCGGGTTCTGCGTTAGAAGAACTCAGACAGGGAGTATGGAATGACACAGCGGGCTCTCACCAAACGCATCATCCCCGTCCATGTGTTGACTGCCAGCTACAGGATAGCCGGCACGGTTAAAGTGAGCAACTCAGGATTGAATGGCCTGTTAACTGATCCTACCAGTCAATTCATGACCATCATGGATGCCAGTTTGGGGCGGATACACGATCCGGATTTCCTGGTTCAGCGATTGCCGGATATCCGCCTGGTGAAAGACCAGATCCATAGTGCCAGCGTCAAACGCCGCCAGGATATCGGTCCGAAGGGCATCACCAGGCCGGGGTACGAAAAAGTCAATGTGTTCAATATTGCCATTACGGATTCAATCTATGAGTATGAAGGGATCCTGGAATGGCCGGGTCGATTCGACTTTACGGCATTGATGTCGGGAGGAACCTGGGAGTATTTGCCCATATTCGAGGGGACAGTCCGCTCGATCTTTTTTCCCGAATTAGAAATCAGAAGCGATGCGATGTTGATCAACCGCAGGCAGATTGCCACCTTTACCCACAGCCTCCGCAAGGAAGATGAGGACTCATCACTTCCTAAAATCCCATTAGGGTTGACCTGATTATGAGCGGATGGTAAAATTTTTCCCGTTATCTTAACAAATTACCATCAGCCCCCATCGTCTAGGGGACCAGGACATGACCCTTTCAAGGTCAAGACCGGAGTTCGAATCTCCGTGGGGGCACAAAGAAGAAATCCGCCTAATTGGCGGATTTTTTGTTTGATGTATACCTCCAGATCCACCTCCGGGAGCCGGCTCATCCCTATCGTCGGAAGGGTAAAAAACCAGTCGCTAGATAGGGACTCTTATCTCTGGGTTACGTTATACTAATAAGAGAATATTCTGGACTGCTGTCTAATCTCCTGACTTCGACGGGAATACCCGCAAGGTGCTGCCGGCATATGGAAATTAAGGAACTATTTAAACCAGCGAAAAGGCTACAGTGGATACTGACTCTCAGCTACACCAGCGTAACCATGGGGTCGCTGGTGGTGGTGGTCTTGATCCTTTCCTACCTGTAATTCTCAACGGTTCTGGTTCCTAACCATATTATTGATACCGCTCTTTCCCCCCAAACCTGGATCAATGTGGCTTCCAGGACCACCTCGGAAAAATGGCAGTATATCCTTTCCCAGGACCCGATTGATACTGAGCTGGTTTCACTCACGCTCAGGAATGGAGATCTCCAGATAACATATTTTGATATACTCCAGATTGGGGATCTTCAGATCCGGGCGCGAACTCTGGGCGAGGGCAGTGTGATCATTGTGAATCCTCAGGGAATCCTGCTGGGCTCATCGAACCCTGCTTTTGTTGCACCGGAAATGGTGGGCCAGCCGCTGGATACTAATTTGCTGCCCGGGTTGGATGATGTGATGCAGGCTGCCTATTCCGGGGAAGTGGATCCGGAGCGCTTATTTGTCACCCTGGTACCGTATGAGAGATTCTATTTCGCAACCCCCTATTTTAAAGAAGGGAGTAAGGATGTCCTGGCTGTTTCTCTGATATATTTTTCTGATCTGCCTACAGAAAATGACCTGCCCAGCAATATATTTACCATCCTGGGAAAGAGTGCTCTCCTCCTGCTGCTGGCGGCCGGGATCGTTGGTACAGTTTTCGGAGCCATTACTGCCCGGGGCATGGTAAAGCGCCTGCAGAGAGTATCTACAGTAACCGAAGCCTGGAGCAAGGGGGATTTTTCGGAATTCATCCAGGATCCGCTGGCGGATGAGATCAGCCAGCTTGCTCAGCAGCTCAATCACATGGCCAGGCAGCTGGAGGAACTGCTGGAGAAGAAACAGGATATGGCAGTCTCTGAGGAGAGAAACAGGATGGCCCGCGAATTGCATGACAGCGCCAAACAAGAAGCCCTGGCCGCGTCCTTCCAGCTGGGCACAGCATTGACGCTCTATGACCGCGATCCAGATTCAGCCCGGGTGAAGTTTTATTCTCAAAAGTGGCTTTCCAGTTTTCAAACTCAATCAGAAGAGATCGGGTGTTTAGCTCTGGAGCTGCAATGAATAAATCAGCCAGATACTGTTATATGGCGGCTGGGGTTATTATCATTTGCGGCATATTGCTGACCGGTGTGATATTCCGTTTTTCCAACTTGCGTCAGTTTCCATCTCGCCTGGCGGATATCTATCGGGAACCTCAGATCAGTTTGGAGGTGCCGGGATCCAGGGAAGTGCAGCTCAATAGCACAGGCGCTTATGGCATATATTATCAATACAATCTTGTGGCAGCGGCCGTGGAATCCGGCAAGATTCCGCCGGAGCTTGCTTGTGAACTGGAATCTGAAACCGGTTTTAAAATCCAGGGAGTGCCTGATTATGAGCCCACAAACCGCTATTGGTCAAAAAAAGGAGGTGGTCCGGCTACACTCATCCAGAGCATTACTATTGAAGAACCCGGCCGGTATGAATTTTCCTGCCAGTATCCTGGCGATTACACGGGGCCGGACATTCATGTAACTATTGGCCCGAACTATGCCTGGGAGTTAATTCGGATAAGCTTGAAATATATCCTGGCACTCTTGGGAATGTGTTTATCTGTAACGACCTCGCTTGTAATCAGTTTTATTCTTCTTTTTTCAGGTTTAATGACAAAGAAGAACAGCTGAGAATGTTCAACCCAGGAAGGTAAGATGAAGATAAAATTTGATGATTATTTCATACGGAGCTGGAGCGAGGAAGATGTTCAACCCCTTCAAAAATATGCTAACAACCGAAAGATCTGGTTGAACTTGCGAGACATTTTTCCTCATCCATACTCTGCTGAAGACGCCAGGTCCTGGATCAGGATCGCTCTCTCAGAAGAGCCGGAACGCTCATTTGCCATTGCCTCAAGGAGTGAAGCTATTGGCGGTATTGGGCTGGTTTTTGGGGAGGACATCCATTCCCATACTGCTGAGTTGGGATACTGGCTGGGAGAGCCGTTCTGGGGTAAAGGGATCATGAGCAGCGCAGTCTCCTGTTTCACAGCTTATACCTTTGAGCATTTTCAAGTTTTGAGGATATTTGCGGAGCCCTTTGCCAGCAACCTGGCCTCCCGCCGGGTCCTGGAAAGAGCCGGCTTCTCCCTAGAGGGTGTTATGAAAAAGAGTGTGATCAAGGATGGCTCAGTCCAGGACCAGGCGCTTTACGCGCTGATCCAGGACTGAGCCTTCGGGCTATTTTTGTACAGGTGATTTCTGGCAGCAGGTGCAAAGTTGGGATAGAAAGAGTAAAAGGAGATGTGATATGCGAGGAAAAGGCTGGATTTATTTATCGGGGACCCTGTTATTTCTGCTGGTCTGTGCTGCAGTGCTGGTATCTTTTGGGTCGAATCAATTCACTGCGTTTGTTGATGTGAATTTGGTTCCTATGACAGGAGAGAAAGTGCTGCCGGGTCAGACAGTACTGGTTCGGGGATATGAAATTGTCCAAATCGGCCCGGTTGATGAGGTCAGGGTGCCGTTAAATGCCCGGGTGATTGATGGATCAGGGAAATACCTGCTTCCTGGTTTGGCGGATATGCATATGCACACCCGGCAGGACTGGGATGATCAGGCTCTGTGGCCGGTATCTCCCCTGGCGCTTTATCTCGCCAATGGTGTGACTACCGTCCGCGATCTGGGTCCCACCGGGAGTGAAATTACCTACCCTTTGCAGTGGCGGGATGAGATTGACGCCGGAACCCGAATTGGTCCGCAGATACTTGCTTCCGGGAAGATCCTTTTCAGCAGTCCCCTCAAGGACCCGGCCGGGTTGGTGCGAGAGAACTATGAACTGGGATTTGATTTTCTCAAGGTGTATTCTTATGTGTCCGGCCCGGATTATGGCTGTGCCATGAAGGAGGCGCAAGATCTGGGGATGTATGTCGTGGGGCATATTCCATTCGCAATAGGTCTGGAAAGCACTCTTGCTGGGGGAATGGACGAGATCGCTCATGTTGAAGAATTGATTTATGAGTTCTTTAATTTTGACCGGCATCAGCAGCTATCTCCGGAGGAGTGGATACCAGTCATCATTAAATCAGTTCTGGAAGAAAATGATTTCAAGGCTGAGACCTTCCTGACGGATTTCATTGAGAAAAATGGACCTGCTATGGATGGTATTTCCGCTCAATTGCTGGCAGCCGATGCGCCAGTATCCACAACCATGGTCGTGGACGAGGTTGTAGTGTTGAAAAACTTTCAGCAGGAGGAGTTTGCAGCGCGCTCAGAAAACATCTATTTTAAGGAAGGGTATATGGATGGTTATCTGCAGGGGGATGAAAAACACCTCAATCAATGCCGGGGTGTAGAGGAAGTCTGCGCAGCCAAAGCTGCCATAGATCTCTGGATCTTGCAGGAGCTGCATGAAGCCGGTGTGATCCTGGTCCTGGGGACTGATGCTGGCACCGGGGGCATGGGTATTGTCCCTGGGTTTTCAGTCCATGACGAGCTGGATATCTTGCTGGAGAATGGTTTTACACCCTATGAGGCCTTAGAAACAGCCACAGTGAACGCTGCTCTTGTGGCAGACCGCATGGTCGTAGAAGGTGATTTCGGCACGGTTGTGGTGGGTAACCGCGCTGATCTGCTCCTGGTGGAAGGAAATCCCCTCGAGGACATTGCAACGCTCCGGGATCCTCTGGGAGTGATGGCAGATGGCA
>DRBO01000116.1 GCA_011039385.1 Chloroflexota bacterium
TGCCCGCGCGGGCATTGATTTTGAGGTGGAAGGGATCGGCTATCCTCATTTTCAGGATGGGAAAGGATCCAATCCTGAAAATTCCCGCATTAAAGTGACCGGATTCCGGGCCCGGCAGTTCTTGAACCAGCTTGTGCCAACCAATATACTTACCCTCGATCTGGATCACAAAGCCAACAGCTATTTACTGGATGATGAAGGATCCCTGATAGCTGAGGTAGTAATCCGGCGCTGTCAGCCTGCGGAAGATGGCAGGGATGTTTTCCTGGTAAACTGCAGTCCGGAAGATACCCTCAGCGTACTTTCCTGGCTGCGGGGGATTAGCGATGGGTATACCTTTTTTGACGGTGAGGATATCTACCGGAAGGTGGAAGGTCCGGTGGTCGTTGAATTGGAAGAGGCCGAAAAAGCTGACTACACTCCCGAATACACTCCCGGGACCCCAGCTGTTGAGCTGTTCAAAGCCAAGCCGGAGCGATTCGATCTTACCAAACCCTATTTTGTCGGGGAGCAGATCCTGGCAGGCTCCGCTCCACAGGGCACGGCCCAAGAATGGTCCTGGACGGAACCGGAATCCAAATTGAAGAAAACCGAGCTGCATGCCGTTCATGCGGAAATGGGAGCCAAGCTGGTTCCCTTCGCTGGTTGGGAAATGCCTGTGCGCTATACCTCAGTGATGGAAGAGCATCTGGCTGTCCGTACCGGAGCGGGATTGTTTGATGTGGCCCATATGGGTGTGTTCGAGATCTCCGGACCTAATGCCACGATATTCCTGGATACCGTGTTTTCAAACTACGCGGCCTGGCTGAATGACGGTGAATCCCTCTACGGGTATTTCCTGGCGCCGGACGGCAGCGTGATCGATGATGGTATCGTCTACCGGGTCAGGGCGGATTATTATTATTTGATCATCAATGCCTCCAATGAGGACAAGGATTGGAACTGGCTTAACGCAGTTAACGCTGGCGATGTGATCCTTGACCTGGATCGACCCTGGATCAAAGTAGAAGCTCCTGCTGTGCTGCGCAATCTCAAGGATCCAAAGTCTGGCAAGGACCAGAAGCGCGACATTGCCCTTCAGGGACCAGCCTCCTTGCTGACGCTCCAGGCGATGACGGATGATCCTGTGATCAAGAAGAAGCTGGCCCGACTGCGCCGCACAGCTTTGATGTCCTGTGAGTTGAGCGGCATCCCGCTGGCAATCGCCCGGACAGGGTATACAGGGGAAAATTGGGGATTTGAGATTTTAGTCCACCCTGATCAGATGGTGAAGCTCTGGAATACCATCCTGGAGGTGGGCGGTCCCCTGGGTGTCAAACCCGCCGGCCTGGCCTGCCGGGATTCGACCCGCATCGAGGCTGGTCTCCCGCTCTATGGTCATGAACTGGAAGGACCGCTCTCCGTAACGCCGATTGAGGCAGGATTTCCCGGGTATGTCAAATACCACAAACCTTTCTTTGTGGGGCGGGATGCCCTGCTGGCAAGGGAAAAGGACAGGGTCCGGGAACTGGTCCGCTTCCGCTGCAATCTCAAACGCACACGCCGGCCGAATACCCTCGACCCTGTGGTGGATGATCATGGGGTGGTAGTAGGGCAGGTCACCAGTTGTTCTGTAGACGTCAGTGGGTACCTGGTAGGCCTTGCGCTGGTGAACAAGCGCTGCTGCCAGGAAGGCTATTCCCTGCGAATCTTCCCGCTTCAAGGGAAAACCCTGGAAGAAGGCTTGTTGACCAGGAATAAAGTAGCCTTGCCGGTGGAAGTGACAGTCCTGTCACGTTTCCCCGAGAAAGACGGCCAGAAGCCGCGTTGGATGACAGGTGAGGACTGAAATCAACCGACAAATCTAAGAATTAATCAACCGCGCTATCTTGGTATGGTAAGATAAACGCGGCTGATTTTCATTCACGGGGATATCCCTGCCTGATAATTACGGAGGAACTTATGGATCCGATCATCTTTACAATTCCAGGAACGAACTTTTCGCTGCACTGGTATGGCGTGATCATGGCGGTAGGTATTATCCTTGCCGGCCTGGTTGCTGAATGGGGTGTCCGGCAGCGAGGAGAGGATGGAGAACATATCTGGGAGTTGCTGATCTGGGCGGTGCCATTTGGCATTATCGGCGCCCGCTTGTGGTATGTCGTAAACGATATGCTGGGCGGGGGAAAGTACTATATTGACAATCCCCTCCAGATCCTTAATCTACCTCAAGGTGGGCTGCACTTTTATGGAGCAGTGCTGTTTGGCGCCCTGGGGGCTCTGATATTTGTCAAACGCAACCAACTGGATTTCCGGATCTTTCTGGATGCTGCGGCGCCGGCCTTGCTGATCGGCCAGGCTCTGGTGCGCCCGGCAAATTTTATCAACCAAGAACTTTATGGTCAGCCGACTGACCTTCCCTGGGGAATACGCATTGATGCCGTCCACCGCATAGGACCCTGGACGAACATGTTCCAGTATCCTTACGAGACCACATTCTTCCACCCCACCTTTGCCTATGAGATGCTGTGGAACTTCCTGGCGGCCGGGATCCTGCTCTGGATCGCCCTGGAATTTAAGAAGCGGATCAAACCAGCTTCCATTTTTGCCGGCTGGTTGGTCCTGGAAGGTTTTGGCCGGGAGATCATTGAATTTTTCCGACCGGATCAGCCCCGCCTGGGGAGTACCGATATCAGCTATTCCCGGATTGTCGCCGGCGTGATGATCCTGGCAGGGATCATCTGGCTGCTGGTCAAGTATGAGATCATCAAGCTGCCTTTCCTGAAACCTGGACCAGCGGCCTACCAGCTTTCGTCGAAAGCTCAGGCCAGCAAAGAAGAGTGATATCCTGTTAAATGATGAAAAAAGAGCAGCCTCAGGGCTGCTCTTTTCGATTAAGTGGAATTGTTATTTAGGACAGATACAGTAGCTGCCGGCAGTAGCACCTCCATCGAACCAATCACCACCAGCTTTTTCGCAGGATTCCTTATTCAAAGTGGAAGTGCAGACGATCGGCGTCGGGGTGGGGTCAGCGATAACTGTTGGAATGTACTCGGGATTCCATTCAAACTCTGCAGTTTCGCTAAAGATCCAGCAGCGCATTTTCAGGATCAACTCCTCGATGTACAGCCAGAGAGGAAGATGGGTTTCTGAGCGGCCCAGGATCTCAAACTCCCTGCCGGTTTCGAACGCGGTAGCGGTATCATACACTGTCCCTGGCCCCAACCTGCAGAAGGCGTTCTTGTTCAATTTACCCTTATGGGAAGGTTCCGATGTGGGCTCAGCTTCAGGTTCAGGTAGGAACTGGTAATCCCAGCCGAAGTTGATCTCAGTTACGTTCTCGCCGCTTCCCAGGGTGACTTCATACTCGATATGATCAGATCCTCCGGGCGGATAGGTCCAACTGCCAGGGATGAGGATGGTGTCATTGGGGATTTCCCCGGTATAAATCACAGTGCAGTAGGTCCCTGGTGCCACGCCCGATATGGTGTACTGGCCGTTGCTATCTGTCAGGGCCGGGATAGAACTCGCAACAGGGTCAAACGGGCAGCCTCCCGTGAAGAGGTGGACCCTGACCCCTTCAATGCCGGGTTCCCCGGGATCATAGATGCCGTCCGCACCCAGACCCCCGCCAGGCAGGTCGATGCAGCCAGGAGGTGGTGAGGGGGGAGTGGCGTAGGGCACCGCGCAGAGGTCATGCCAGACCAGCCCGCTGACCGATCCTCCTGTCACGGGATTCTCAAAAGCGCCCCGGTCGCACCTTGCTCCCTGCGGTCTGGTAACGCCATTTTGGTCATTGGCGATGCAAAGATCAGGAGTGCCGCTGTCAATGGCCGGGCTTCCAGGTCCCAGGGGGTGGCTGAGTGCCATACTGCCGAAAGAGCCCAGGGGCTCCAGCAGCGGATCGGTGGCAGATAGGTCATGGGGACCCGACAAGCCGCAGCTGCCGTCGCTGTCGATGTTGTAGTCCAGAGAGTCCGGGAAAGTACCGCTGCAATCACCTCCCGGGTTGTCAGCCAGGATCGAGCTGCGAATCTTGATTTCTGATCCGGTATCAATCCGCAGGCCCTCGGGGTTGTTGCCAGATATGGTGATGAAGCGGAAGTCGAAATTGCCAGTGTTGTAGATCCCGGCCCCGCCCACTCCCCCCAGGGCAGTGTTATTGCTGACCGTTACGTTCTTGAGCAGCAACCCGCCAGTAGGAATGGGACCATTATTATAAATTCCCCCTCCGACAGGTCCGGTAGCAGTGTTGTCCGATAATCCGCTTTCATATAGATGCATCATGCCGTTGTTGTTATAGATTCCCCCGCCGGCGTTTGCGATGTTTCCTGATATTCTGGTGTTGGTGAATTGGGTGTAGGTATCTGTCCAGCTGTAAACAGCACCGCCGCTGTCAGCGGACTCATTACTAAAAAATGCCAGGTTCTCTCCGATGAAATTCCCGTGATTCCAGACAGCGCCGCCATTCAAACCCGCCAGATTGCCATCGAAAGTGCTCCAGGCTATGTTTACATCAGCATCCGCGTCGATCCAGATCGCCCCGCCATTGAATTCAGCCTCATTGTAGTAAAAGTTGATGTTTTCAATCGTAGCTGTTGCGTTATTGAGGTTATAGATCGCGCCCCCGTATCCAGCGGAATTGTTCAGGAATTGACCGCCATCCAAGTTAAGGCTGGAGGTGTTGAATATGCAGCCTCCCATGGCGTCGCCCATACCTCCCGGAGGTATGGAGACCGTATTGTAGTTGCAGGTAAACGCATTCAGAGTGAGGTCTCCCTCGTTGATCAGGCCGCCGCCCAGGATGGTATCCCCGCCTGTCACCCAGATGGCATTGAATTCAGCGGTTACCCCGTTGTGAATGTGGAAGGCACGTTCGATTCCACCATGGATCGAGGGAGCGCCGCTGCCGTTGATAATCAGGTCGTCAGTGACGTCCAGGTCGCCGGTCTCCCCCAGATCCTCATCGTCTCCATCAATGGTCAGGGGATAACTGCCAGCTGGCAGGTTGATGATTTGGGTGCCTGGACAGGCGTTGGCGTTGAGGACTGCCTCGCGGAGAGAACAGTCTCCGGCGCTGCAGACACCATCGTTAGTGTCATCTGTCTTGGTGACTGTGTAGGGGTCGCCACAATTGGGAATTGGATCGCAGGCAGAAACAATCAGCACCAGACAGGCTGCTGTAAAAAGCAGGCCTAGTTTTAAGTGGGATTTCATCATTGCATCTCCTTTTGTGTGTAAGGACAGACAACAAGATCAAGCAATTGGATCCTGAGAAACTTTATTAACAATTAAACGTATACACTGTAGGGATTGTTACAACTGCTAGTATTCTACCAAGGAAAGCAGACTTTCAGTACTGTTAACGGATGATAAGGCAATCATAACCGGATTATTTTTCCGGGTGTTTTGGGAAGGGTGTATTCGTGTTACGATAACAATAATCGTAATAATAATTGATTGTCATCACAAGGAGAGATAAGATGGATAAAAGAAAGCGGACCAGCATTTTTGGGGGAGTGATCCTGATTTTGATAGGCGCGTTGCTATTTGTGGCCCAGATCATGCCCGATCTGATCCCTGATTTCTGGCGGGTGTTTTCGTGGCCCTGGATCATTGTTGGCGTGGGGTTATTCCTCTTGGCTCTGGGGGCAGCCCTGGGTGAACCCGGATTGGCTGTACCGGCCACCATTGTTGGCGGCATCGGCGGCATCCTGGCTTACCAGTTCTACAGCAATGATTGGACCAGCTGGTCTTATATCTGGACTATGATTCCTGGTTTTGTTGGCCTGGGAATCATCCTGATGAGCTTGCTGGGCGGGGATGCTTCGATAAAGGACGGAGCCAATTTACTGCTGATCAGCTTCATCTTGCTGGCGGTATTTGGATCGTTCTTTGGCGCCCTGGGGATGGCTGGACAGTACTGGCCGGTGTTGTTGATCCTGCTGGGTGTGATCCTTTTAGGCCGGTCTTTCTTTGATAAAAATTAACTCCTGACAAATATAAGTCAGGCGGGAGAGCGTTTCATGCGGACAAATCGAATTTTCTGGGCAGTGGTCCTGGTCAGTGCAGGTTTTCTGTTGTTGTTGAATAATCTGGGATTGTTAACCATCAATGTTTGGAATTTTTTCTGGCCCACGATGCTGGTGGTCCTGGGGATCTGGTTCCTGGTTGGCACAGCCTCAGGGAAAGGCGAATTTGTTATGGAGGAGGCTTCGGTAGATCTGGGGGATGCGGAAAACGCTTCCATCGAGGTCAAGTATGGCGCGGGAAGAATGGAACTGGACGCCAGCGCAGATGAGGGCAAACTGGTCTCTGGCACCTTTGCCAACGGCCTGGATGCCCGTGTAAAAAAGGTGGGTTCAGGCCTGAATGTGGCGCTTCAGCCCCACAAGCGGGCTATTCCGGAGGTGTTTTTTCCGGGGAACTGGATTACGGGCAAAGGATTAAGCTGGGATATCGGCCTCTCTAAGGACATTCCCCTGAGCCTGGTCTTTGAGACCGGAGCGGCTGACGCCCATCTGGATCTCACTGAACTGCAGGTCAAGGATTTAGTCCTGAAAACCGGCGCCAGCTCGACCGAGGTAAGAATGCCAGCTGCGGCAGGGAACACCACCTTCAAAGTGGAAGCCGGAGCGGCATCTCTGGTGATCTATATCCCGGACGGCGTGGCTGCCCGCGTGGACGCTGATGCCGGTCTGGCCTCAGTCTCTGTGGATCAGAAACGCTTTCCGAAACAGAACGGGATCTACCAGTCAGTTGATTTTGAGAGTGCCGACAATAAGATTGATATCCGTATTGAGACCGGGATGGCTTCTATAGAGATCCTTTAATTGTATAATAAAAGGTGTAGGAACAGCTCGGTGAGCAGGAAGGGGAAAATGTGGTCTAGAAAAGGTCGATATATCAGCATCAAGGATAGGCCCGCTTCAATTGCTGACAGCGCTGAGAAGAAGTACAGGCTCTTTTCTCCCTTGGTCCAGCTTTCTGGACCCAGGCGAGGAAGAAGTCGGAAGCATTCCCGGGGGATCCCGATCCAGAAGGGGAGTGAAACCGGACCCACCCCCCTGATTGATTTTTCCTCCCTTTTGAGATCTCTGATCTACGGGATTAGCTTCCTGGTCTTCGTCATCGGGAATTTCTTCAAGAATCCAGGGGGTGGAGACCAATATAATGGCGGCCGGGCTTGATTGAAAGCCTATCCTGAGAATCCAAATAGATCCTCTCAAATCCCGGGATCTGGTCTGGGAGAGGGAGGATGATGGGCTTGGCTTTGCCCCCGGTACCCCCTTTTAGAGCATGAGAAGAGCAAATGGTGGAGATGATCGAAGAACCCCGGTGCGCTGCCTGCCCTCTGCGCCTTAAGGCGGAAGAGAAACCGAAATCCCTCTTGGCTCGCTTCTGGTGCTGGCATATCACCTGGCGCCCGGGTTGGAAATCCTGCCAGGAGTACCTGGATAAAGAGGAGCAGCGTGGGTAATTTCAGTATCCAGGAGCCAGTAAGCAGAAACCTCCCCCCGGGGAGGTTTGATCTTAATAGCCTGCGGATCATTCCCTTAAGTGTCATCCTGACTTTGAAGGAGGTGAAGGGGAACGAAACAATTTATAATTCGGTCTGAATATTGCACAAAGAAACAGGATCTCCCGGGATGAGACCGGGATAAGATGCCCCTGATTCATATGTTTAGTTAACAGTGGTCTTGTTATAATATTTTTAGTCTATGGATGAATGTTTTTGATATATTGATCAGATTCTCCGTTGTATCAAGGATGGTGGAGTAATGATGCGATTTGACCGTTTTACAGAACGGGCCCAGGAAGCAGCCCAGCGCGCAGCGGAAATAATCCAGCGCTACGGGCACAACCAGATCGATACCGAACATATCCTCCTGGCGCTGATCGAGCAGCCAGAAGGTGCGATCTCTCAAATCTTGGAAGCCCTCAACATCCAGGGTTTCGATTTGAGTGACCGGTTGGACTACATCCTTAAAAATACCCAAAAGGCGAGCATATTTGGCAGCCGTGGCGCCGGGCAGGTCTTTATCACTCCCCGTGTGAAGCGGATCGTAGACGTGGCCAATCAGGAAGCCAACCGCTTAAAAGACGAGTTCATTTCTACGGAGCACCTTTTCCTGGCTATTCTGGATGAAAAGAATACCCCGGCGGCCAGGTTGCTGGAGACCAAGGGGCTGACCAAGGACCGCGTATACAGAGCCATTGATCAGATCCGCGGAGGCCAGCGTGTGACAGACGTCAAGGCTGAGAGCCGCTACAAAGCCCTGGAAAAATTTTCCCGGGATATGACAAAACTTGCCCGGGAAGGCAAGCTGGATCCGGTCATTGGCAGGGATTCGGAGATTTTGCGGGTGATCCAGATCCTTTCCCGCAGGACCAAAAATAACCCGGTGATGATCGGTGAGGCTGGTGTGGGGAAAACGGCTATCGTGGAGGGGCTGGCCCAGAAAATTGCTACCAACGATGTGCCGGAGATCCTTTCCGGGAAGCGGGTGGTAGCCCTGGATATGGGGGCAATGATCGCTGGCTCCCGCTTCAGGGGAGAGTTTGAGGAGCGCCTCAAAGCAGCCATTGACGATGTCAAGCAGGCTGAGGGAGAAGTGATCCTCTTTATTGATGAGCTGCACACTGTGGTTGGTGCTGGCGCCGCCCAGGGGGCTATGGATGCCTCTAATATGCTGAAACCAGCCTTGGCCCGGGGAGAACTCCAGTGCGTAGGAGCTACGACACTGGACGAATATCACAAATATATCGAAAAGGACAGCGCCCTGGAGCGCCGTTTCGCCACGGTTTATATCGAAGAGCCCTCGGTTGAGGAGACCATCCAGATGCTGGAAGGCCTGCGAGACCGCTATGAAGCCCACCACAAGGTCCGCTTCTCAGATGATGCTCTGCGGACAGCTGCCATGCTGGCGGACCGCTACGTGACCGACCGCCACCTGCCAGACAAGGCCATCGATCTGATGGATGAGGCGGCCGCCAAACTTCGGGTAGCCCTCTACTCCCTGCCGCAGGAATTGAAAGACAAACAGGCAGAGATCGAACACCTCAAGAACGAAGAGGAAGTCGCCGGTCAGGAGCGCGATTATGAGCGAGCGGCCACCATGCAGACCCAGCGGCTCCGCCTGGAAGAAGAATTCAGTCAGGCCCGAGATGCCTGGGAATCCGAACATGAGCTGGATGAGGTGGTGGATGCAAATGACGTCGCCGAAGTGGTCTCCCAGTGGACCGGCATCCCCATGACCCAGATGCTGGAGGAAGAAGCCGAGAAGCTCCTGAAAATGGAAGAACGCCTGCACGAACGCATCATTGGCCAGGATGAGGCCATTGCGGTCATTTCGGATGCCATTCGCCGTTCCCGCTCGGGGTTGAAGGATCCCACCAAGCCCATCGGCTCCTTTATGTTTATCGGACCCTCCGGTGTGGGGAAGACGGAATTAGCCAAAGCCCTGGCTGAGTTCCTGTTTGACGACGAGGATGCCCTTTTGCGCTTGGACATGAGTGAATACCGCGAGCAGCATACCGCTTCGCGCCTTTACGGCGCGCCTCCCGGATATGTTGGGTATGAGGAAGGCGGCCAGCTGACCGAGGCGGTTAGACGCCGCCCCTATCGGGTGATCCTCTTTGATGAGATAGAAAAAGCCCATCCTGAGGTCTGGAATGCCCTGCTGCAGATCCTGGACAACGGCCGCCTGACAGATGGACAGGGGCGCCAGGTGGATTTCCGCAACAGCGTCTTGATCATGACCAGCAACCTGGGCACGGAATATGTCAGCCGCTCCGGTAGCCTGGGCTTCTTGGACAGACAGGCCAGTGCCAAGGACCGAGAGGCCAAGGAGAAGATCGATAAGGCTCTCAAGGATGCCTTCCGGCCCGAATTCCTGAACCGCATTGATGATATCATCACCTTCTCGCCCCTGAGCGAAAAGGACATGATCAAGATCGTTGACCTCCAGCTCAAGGATGTTGAGCAGCGGTTAGTAGAGAACGGCCTCAAGGCGACGCTCACCAAGGCTGCCCGGGTCTGGTTGGCCCAGACCGGCTATTCGGAGGATTTCGGTGCCCGGCCGCTGACCCGCGCCTTGCAGAAATTCATCGAAAGCCCGCTTTCCAAGAAGCTGCTGGAAGGAGAATTCCAGGCCGGGGACGTGGTCAAGGTTGACCTTGACCCGGAAGGTGAGGATCGGCTGGTGTTTACGAAGAAATAGAGCTTGTGACTTTGTGACCGGGACACCAAGAGACCCGGCGCTCTTCAGCGCCGGGTCTCTTCTATTTCCTGGGGATAGCAAGGATCATGCCTGTGGTTCGAGTCCAATGAGATGGGCGGTAGTGGACTCGAATCGAACCGTTTTGAGTAGTTGTCCAGGATGCCCAACAAGTATACGAATAGAGAAATCAATCCTTGATCGATGATTTCTCCTGCTGCGTTAACAAAAATCTTCTTTGCCCATATCCGTTGTTGGCTTGTCACCCTTCTGCAGGTTATTTTTCAGCATACATCTCTTTCAATTCTTGAAGATATGTATCAAAACTCTCCTTGTATACCTGTGCATTATCACAATGATAAGCAGTGTGTTCTGGGAGTGGTCCCTTATTCAGATACTCCCCAAATTTGACACCACAACATTGGTTTGTAGAATAGGAGAAATTATATAAAGCTGATTGGGCACTTGCAGCAAAGAGAGGATATTCATATCCCTCTATTTCTTCTGTCAACGCCACCATCTGAAGGCAAATCGGTTCCAAGTCTTCTACGGGCGTGTTTGCCGCTTCTGCCGCCAGGTCGTTCACCTCATCTCTAAAAATTTCGAAGTCCCAAATCGTCCTTTCAATAACGTCCATCAACCCGGGATCTGGCGTGCTGGTAGACCCCAGATTGGCTGATTGAATACAGGATGTGAGCAGTAATAGTCCAGCGATAAATGTGCTTGTGTATATTGTCCTAGTTCTCAATTTCCCTCCAATATTTAAAACTATAGAGACGTTCTTGTTGCTTTCATGCATGTACATTGTGGTCTCTAAAGTTTTTCAGAGCGGATGGAGAAGTATCAAGGCGAGTCTATTATGGAAGGTAATCCCAGTATTCACAACCACGAGGCATTGCTAAAAAATAGTAATCCCAACCTCCCATACAAAGATATCTTCCGTTGTACCACCGTAAATCCATGCAGCAGTGGTAA
>DRBO01000026.1 GCA_011039385.1 Chloroflexota bacterium
TGAGCGCGGGGGCCAATCAGGTGATCAATGTGGAGTTCTATCTGAGCGATCTCAGAAAGTACCGCGACCAAGCCAGGGAGCTGGCCATGATCGCCGCCGGGGAAAAAGCGAGCGACCTGGCTGAAGCGGCTGGTGCCGAAGCCGTCTGTGTGTTGAGCATCAGCGAGAACACCTGGTCCTACTTCAGCGGGGGTTGGTGGGGGCGGAGCAGGGATCTCTGGACCCAGAACACTGTCCAAAACATCCCCTCCGGGAACAGTTCAGGGGATTCCTCCGAGTTTGGCCCGGTGAACCTGGGGCAGATCTCGGTCCGGGCGGAGGTCAGCGCAAGTTATTCCCTGAAATGAAAAAGGGGAAAGCACTCACAACTCCCCGTAGAAAGCCAGGGGGTTGTGAGTGCCAGATCTGGCCGTATCTAATCCTGTCAGCGGGGTCGCCAGTTGATTTGTTTCTGTCCTAAACTTAATTCTTCTATGGATTGGATAATGCCATGAGCCCGTTTGTCGGTAACCCCCCGATGATACAAGCGGATCAACAAACTGACCACTAATATCCCGGTTTCGTAATCACGTTCCAGATCACAGCGGAGAATCCGGCTCTTTGTGGATTTCACCGCGTTAAGGACCGAGCTCACATCCGAGTCCAGGGGAAGGATGATCTCAAGCACCCGGTAGGAATGGGTCTTAAAAATAACTTCAGCGTAAGGTAAAACTACCAAGGCAACGATTGCCAGGGCGGCGATCAACAAAGCCTCGCTGAACTGGCCGGCTCCGCATGCCATACCGATGGCAGCTGCAACCCACAGGCAGGCGGCAGTTGTCAGCCCATGTATGCTTACCCCTTCCTTGACAATAGCCCCCGCGCCCAGAAAACCAATTCCGGTGACGATCTGGGCTGCAATCCGACCAGGGTCTCCCAGGAGATCATTCCCCATAGCCGAAACCAAAGGAGACAAAACCATAAACGCTGCGGCTCCCAGGCTGACCAGGAAATGCGTCCGCAGCCCGGCAGGCCTGCCGTGAATTTCCCTTTCCAGGCCAAGTGCGCCGCCCAGCAGAGACGCGGCTGCCAACTTGAGAATGAGATCAGACGAAAAAAACAAGGTCATCGTATAGCTCCTCCAAATGAAATGGCAATTCGATTATAGTCCTCCTCGCCAAAAAAACCAGCCTCTCCCTTACCTCACAAGTTCTCCTGCTCACCCAATCCCTTATTAGGAACTCAACCACTAGATTTCATCCAGCGTGACCGGTCAATACTGTCGTACCGGGGAATTTGCAACCTCTCACAATGCATCGATGTGCTTGACAAAGCCGGATTTTCAGGTACTATCAAGCACCTGTTTAGCCTATTAGGCCGTCGGTGCCGTTTTTCATCGAAACGCCGCTTGATTTCCCTGATAACATGAACATATTTAGGAATAAGGATTTTTATCATGAGCTTTAAGCAGTTCAACCTTGATACACGCATAAATACTGCCGTTCAGCGGGCAGGTTTTAAAAACCCCACCCCTATCCAGTCATCTGCTATCCCCCCGGCGTTGGCCGGCCGCGACCTGATCGGCACTGCGCAGACTGGCACGGGGAAAACCGCCGCCTTTGTTCTGCCAATATTGCAGAAATTGCTCAGCGTCCCCCTTCAGGGTACCCGGGCATTAATCATCACTCCTACCCGGGAGCTGGCGGAACAAATCCACCAGACCATCCAGCAATTAAGTTACGGAACAAAGATCCGCAGCGTGTCGATTTACGGCGGTGTGGGCGCCGCGCCGCAGATTAAAGCCTTACAAAGTGGCGTGGAAATCATTGTGGCCTGCCCGGGACGCCTGCTGGATCACTTCCGCAACCAGCAGATCAAGCTCGACAAGGTCGAGATACTGGTGCTTGATGAGGCTGATCGGATGTTGGATATGGGATTTTTACCCGATATAAAAAGGATTCTGGGGAGGCTTCCGAAAAAGCGCCAAACCCTGCTGTATTCTGCTACATTTCCACAAGAAATTGAAAGCCTGGCGCGTCAAACTCTCCGCAATCCAAAACGGGTGGCGGTTGGGGTTGTCCGCCCAGCCCATACAGTAGACCATACCCTGTTCCCTGTTCCTCACCATTTAAAAAACAAGCTCTTAATGGAACTGCTGGATCAAACAGACACCCAGTCAGTACTGATCTTCACCCGCACAAAACATCGCGCCATGAACTTACTCAAAAAAATCAAGCGCACCCCATACAAGGCTACCAGCTTGCACGGGGATCGCACCCAGGGCCAGCGCCGCCAGGCCTTGAATGGTTTTCGGGAAGGCAGGTATCAGATCATGGTGGCTACCGATATCGCGGCCCGCGGCCTTGACATTGATGGGATTTCCCATGTGATCAATTTTGATATGCCAGGCACGGCGGATGCCTATATTCATCGTATCGGGCGCACAGGCAGAGCACAGCACACCGGTGAAGCCTATACTTTTGTCACCCCAGACGACCTGGTCCTGGTGAAGAAAATCGAGAAAATTATGAGGATGACATTGCCGAGGAAAACACTCCCGAATTTTGATTATGCGATCCCCAGGCCAGAATATCCTCCGAAGAAAAACAAATCCAGGAACCTCTCCAAGGCTCATCGTCATTAATCCTTGAAGAGCTTGATAAAAACACCTTGAGCCCCTGCCATCCAGTAAGTGGAGGTGATAACTGAGGGAGCCAGGGTTCCCTTGGGAACCAGCGAGGTGAGCAACGGGCGGACACAGCGGGTGGGGAAAGGGAAAGAAGAGGAGTCAGTGTTCGGATTTCAGTGATCAGAAAAGGCTCAGCTGGCTGTATTGGAGAGATCTCCCAAAGCCGCCTTGTTCTTCAATCCAGTCCAGAATCGCCTGGCAGGTCTTTTTCGCCGGGCGGTCTTCGGTATAAAAAGTCTTTTTTGCCAGCAACTGATTGGATGGGTGACGCACGAAGTGTTCGTTCAGGGCCAGGAGCTCCGGGTCAATCTTCCCAACTTCCTTGATCAACAAATCCGAGAAACGCTGGTTGACGATTTCCACAGAACGATCAAGATCAGGAGAAGGAAGAATCTGGATGACAAAGTTATACGGCTGGAGTGCTTTTTGGACCCGCTGGAAAAGAACCTCGTCCTCATAAACAGAGTGGACGGCGCCGAAATCCATCACGCAATTGCGATATTCTTCCAGGGCACGCTCCACCGCATGGGCTTCGAAGGGCTTCCAGTACTCAATTAACCCCCGCATGCCTTCCCTGCCAACAATTTCAGAAGCGAATTTCTCGTCATAACCGATCTCAGCATAAAATCGCTGGCGCACCTCGTCCAATTCAACCCGGGGAACATCCAGTTTTTTGGCCAGCATCCCGGCCAGGGTGCTCTTTCCTGCGCTCATGGGTCCGATCAAAATCACGATTGATTTCATGTTATTTGGTCGATGGATATCAATTGTCCGCTGTGAAAATCACCCCCGCGCAATCCAACAGCAGCCCATTTCCTCTACCGGGTGAAAGAATCACCCTTCCCCCAGCCCATTGCTTCCTATCAAGAATTGTTCGGCCTGTGCCATGGTCAGTCCTCACAATTGGAATAGTATCACAAGTTCAATTGAAAGGTTCTTCTCAATCATTGAGATCCGCCGAGGTTAATCCCTACCTGGTCAGATCGTCTTTCACTCCCGTCTCGCTTGTATTCCTCTCGCAAGGCCATGATCTCAGCGCTGATCTGTTTGCTTAACTCAAACACCTCATTAAAATCAGCTTCTGTCCATTCCTGCGCATCCAGTAATTTCCAGCCCCCCTGAAAACAAGCCTCTATTTCGCCCAGCAGGGTACATAACCGGCGGCTCTTGACCGGCAGCGACAGCGCTTGGATTCTCTGCCCTTCATAAATGCGGAAATAATCGCTGCTGGTATCCAGATCAAACATCAATTCGGTCCTATTGACTGTGCCGACAAAATCACCGAAGATCAGCATCCTGGTCAGCACATAGCCTTCAATCCAGTCAAGGACTTTTTCATTAAACATAGCCACCATTAAAGAGCAATATTCGTACCAATAAACAAGGGATTGTGCTCTGGATCTGCGGTGCTTCTATAGGGGAGAATTATACCGCACTATCTGATCGTGAAAATACCTTGATCAACAGGTCTGCCCGGGAACCTTGCTCCGGGCTTGATCGAGTATAGAAACCAGGAAAACGCGGCCCGAAACCGAAAGCGATTCCGGGCTGGAAGGGGTTGCAAATGA
Organism: Chloroflexota bacterium; assembly: GCA_011039385.1. Taxonomy (GTDB): domain Bacteria; phylum Chloroflexota; class Anaerolineae; order Anaerolineales; family UBA11858; genus B10-G9. Next base: position 4,237 of record DRBO01000026.1, read on the forward strand.
CAGGCAAAGAAAAATCAGTCGGATAACAGGCGTTATCCTAAAAAGGCTGCCTGGTAACTGCCAGCAATCACATACATCGAGAGATTTTAGCCAGCCGTTCGGATCCGCGGCAAGCCGCTGAGGGCAGCAAGCTGGTCCATCAGGCGATCAGTTAAGTGTCGCAGCACCCTGCGGGTATCGTCAGAATGCCGTTTCACATCAATTTCCGTACTCCTTTTCAAAAAGATGGGCTTTCCAATATTAATGTGGATGGGGTATTTGGTCTTGAAAATTAAGGGATTGTAAGTTGTTAACGTAAAAGGATAGGCATGGTTGCTGCCCCGGATGCCGATGGGGATGATAGGTATTCCGGAGCGCAAAGCCAGGCGGATCACCCCTGTTTCACCCCGGAGGATATTACTCTCCAATCCGCCTACAGTTGTGCCCTCCGGATAGATCAAGGCGCTGCTTCCAGATCTTAATCTCCGGATGCCTTTGATGATCTGTCCCTGGTTGAATCGGGTGCTCTTCTTTGATTTTCTCTTTTTCATATTGATCCTTAACACATCCATAGGGCGTGTCAGGGGAAAGAAGATGGCGTAAAAGATATGACTCAAAAAAAGAATGATCTTCTGGTCTGTCCGTGGGGCCAGTACAGAAAAAGCAATCGGGATATCCATGATGCTCTGATGATTCATGGCAAAGATATAATTTCGCTCCCGATCAATATTTTCCAAACCCGTGATGTGAATTTGAAAATAATTATTGACCAGAGCATAAATTGGTTTCAGTTTTTTTTGAAACATCATAACTCGCAGGGGGTTGATGATTTACCCAATATAGTTGGTAACACCCATTCTCCCCAAAAGTTATCCTGGGTGGGCAAGCTTTCATATAATACCATAGCAAGCAGAAGATCGTCCTGGAGAGCAAGGTACCGCTGGAATCAAGGGAAAAACAAACCTGGCAGTTTCGAAACACGGGGTGCTGCGAGCGAACAGCGGCTTTCCTTATTTTCCAAGTCCCCGCTTTTCTCCGGGGGATTCCAGGAGGGCAGCAGTGATCGATGTGCTGGATCCCAGGATCCACTTTGCCCCGAACTGCGCCAGCAATTCCTGCCCCTCGATCGGGGTTTACATCCCGGACATGATCGACCAACAGCTCGATCTCGCAGCCCGAAGTTTCATCAACGCAGATACTGTCCTAGATCTAAAGAAGTCTGAAATATCCATATCGAGGATCTTCAGCTGGTACGCGGTTGATTTTGGAGGGAAAGCAGGTATCTTGCAGTCACTGGAAAAGTATCTGGTGCTCCCGGAAAGGACTTATCAGTACCAGGCAACACTGTCAAACCTCGCCTTGTGATAACACCCTTATGACTGGGGTTTGAACAAGCTGTCCTGAGTCAATGTATAATGGCTTCCTCCAACCCGGTTGGCGCGGGGCCCGTGCTATAATACCTTCTATCTTTAGGAAGGTACTCATGGGCACAAGGTCAAACCCAGAATGGCTCGAGGATCTCCGCGGTGAACACCCGGACCAGGCCATAGCGGATCTCCGGAAGGTGTTAAAAAGAGGGTTGATCTATGCGCTTTCCAGCCGGATCAAAACCGACCTGGAGCACCAGGTGGAGGATTTTGTCCAGGACGCAATCCTGCGCATCCTGGATAAGCTGGATACCTTCCGCGGTGAAAGTAAGTTCATCACCTGGGCTCAGAAGGTCGCTGTGCGGGTTGCCTTTACCGAGATGCGCCGCAAACACTGGAAAGACATCTCGATCGAGGATTTGCTGCCAGAAGACAGCGGTGATTTCACACCCCTGGTTCTTTCAGACCCCAGCCCGGACCCTGAAAAACGCGCCACCCAGGAATCCTTGTTGAAAATGATCGATCAGATACTTTCAGAGGACCTCACCGAGCGCCAGCGGACAGCTTTGCTGGCTATCATGCACGGTGGCATGCCATTGGAAGAGGTAGCCCGGCGCATGGATACCAACCGAAACGCTCTCTACAAGCTGCTGCATGATGCCCGCAAACAAATGCGCAATCGTATGCTAGAAAAAGGACTCAGCGCTGAGGAAGTCCTGGCGGTTTTTGAAAACAAGTAAGAGAAATACAGCAGAAAACATCCAAAGAGCAGGAGCATGCAATGAAATTATCCTCGGAAACTATTCAGAAAATAATGCGCTCGGTCCGCTCTACGCAGGATCAGGAGCTGGACTGCGGTCATTGTTATGACGAGTTGGATCGTTTTATTGAAATGAAGCTGAGCGGTATAAATGTCGCTGAAGCCATGCCGCTGGTCCAGGAACACCTGGACCGCTGCCCTGCCTGCCGGGAAGAATATGAGGTGCTCCTGGAAGCGTTGAAAGCTCTCACCTAATAGCAGTAATCAATATTTCATTCCATATTTATCAATTGAGGAGACATGACAGGTATTCAAAATCACACTTGCATCCACTGCGGAAAAGCTGACAGCCAGGTCCCCCTGATCGTTTTTAACTATCAAGGGGGAGAGTTCCGGATTTGCACGGAGCATCTTCCCGTTTTGATCCACAATCCAGGCGACCTGACCGGGAAATTACCTGACGCTGAAAATCTCGCCCCAGCAGACTCAGATTAACTCTCCTGTTTTGCCGTTTTGAATAAGGGGCAATTACCTCAGCCCATCCAAACCTATCACCGAAAGGGCAATCAACCACTGCCCTGTGTAATAGGTTAACAGGTCCAGTGCCCGGGCTGCTTTGATTTCTTTCTTAAACCTGTTAATCGCCAGGATCAAATCGGAAACCATGAACAGCCCCGCCCCGCAGAGAGCTAACAGGTGATTTATCTCTCCCCCGGAAATCCAGCGCGACCAGGACAGCCAGACCATGACTGAAATCACCCCCATATAGGTATAGGCCGGGATTCTCATCCCCTCCATCCCATCTTTGAGAAACCAGCCTGTCAGGGCGGTCAGGCCGAACACTGGCAGGACCGGCCAGAAAACCAAAGCTCCCTGGTCGATCCCAAATCCCGCGATGTAAAAGAGATGAGCAATTAAGAAGGCTGCCAGGCCCGCCAGGAAGCGATCCCCCGGAAGCATCAGCAAGATATCTCCCAGCAGGGAGAACAGCAGCCCTGCCAGGATCAAGGCTTTAATAAGAGAAAAGCCCACATTGCCCAGGACCGGAATCAGGATGATCAGGATCATGGTGAGGGGCTTAAATAGATAGAATTTCCCCTGCGGCTGGCGGTAGCCAAACCAGATAGCCAGGATCCCTGAAATTAATATACCAGTCGTGAGCAGCCAAAGTATCATCTTTCACCCCACCTTCATTCAAGTATAGTCAATTGGGCAATTCCGGTCAACAAGCTGTTGTATAATCCTCTCACAGCCATTATCAGAAGGTCCATCATGCCCATCCAATTCCGGAAATTGATCCTGATTTCTGCAGCGCTGTTCCTCCTGGGAGGTGCGCTGGGCTGGGCTGGACCTGCGTCCGCATCCCGCCCTGAACATCCTGCAGCTCTATCCACCAGGCCCAGCCCTCCACCAACGGTCTATCCCCCCTCCCAGTCCGATACCGGAGCCCAGGTTTACTGGGGCATGTGCCAGGACTGCCACGGGGACCAGGGGCAGGGCCTGGCCGCCGAATGGCGGGCCGCGTACGCGCCGGATTATCAGAACTGCTGGGCGGCTGGCTGCCACGGGGAAGACGCCCCTTCCAACAGCTTCACCATCCCGGAGGCCGGCGCGCCCGCCCTGGCCGGGCCAGGGGCCCTGCCCCGATTTTCGACGGCCCTTGAGCTGGAAGCTTACATTCAGGAGAACATGCCGCTTTTCCCAACCGGCTCGCTCACAGAAGACCAAGCCTGGGAGCTAACCGCTTATTTGCTTTCCCTCAACGCTGCCGGAAATCCTTCCCTCACTTTGAGCAGCACGAACAGCGGGGCCATCCCGGTCCACAGCCAGATCAGCCCTCCAGAATCAAGCCTGCCCGGCGCCCTGCTTCTCAGCCTGTGCCTGATCTTAGGTGCAGTGGGATGTTCCGCAGGCAAAAAATACCTCCAAACAAAAACAGGAACAGGGAACTTCTACCTCCACCTCCATCCAGCCACCATCCCGGCTAACCAGGCCCGCTTTGGCTACACCTTAGGCGCGGGGGGGCTGGCGGCCTTTTTCTGCCTGGTGCTGCTGATCACTGGACTGCTGGAAACCTACTACTACCTGCCCGATCCAGGTGGCGCCGCGGAATCCATCCAAACCCTGGCCACCCTGGTGCCCTATGGGGACCTGGTCCGCAACGCCCATTTCTGGTCCGCCCAGCTGCTGGTCCTGGCCCTGATGGTCCACCTGGGCCGGATCATCCTCACCGGCGCTTATGCCCCTCCCAGGCGCTTCAACTATCTGTTGGGTATGACCCTGCTGGTGATGGCTTTGCTGCTGGATTTCACCGGTTACCTCCTGCGCTGGGACCAAGGCGTCCGCTGGGCCCTGGTAGTGGGCACCAATCTGCTCAAGACTATCCCCGGAATCGGGGAAAGACTGTACTATTTTGTGATTGGCGGACCCGAACCTGGTCCGACCTCCCTGATCCGTTTTTACTCCTGGCATATTTACGGTCTGACCACCCTCTTCGCCGGAGTTACAGTCTGGCATATTTTCCGGGTCCGCCGGGATGGGGGAGTGAGCGCTCCCCCGGCCGGACACCGCCAGGCCAGGAAGCGAATCCCCCGGGCCGAACTGATCAGAAAAGAAGTGCTCTCCATGTTAATTGGCGGGGCGCTGCTGCTGCTATTATCGGCTGTTTTCCCCGCGCCGATAGACAAACCGCTCGCTGGCGGCAGCCTGTCGGGCGACAGCGGTGCGCCCTGGTTTTTCCTGTGGATCCAGGAAACTCTCAAGTTAGGCGATCCCTTCCTGTGGGGTGTGGCCCTACCCCTGCTGGTAGTAATCGCCCTGGGCGTCCTGCCATTTATCTTTCCAAACGCAAAGCCTGAGGAATTGGGGCGCTGGCTGCCGGCCGGCAACCGGCTGGGCCAGATCATTGGGGCAGCACTCATTGCCATCCTTTTCCTGTTGACTTTGCTGGGGTGGCTGTCATGACAGAACGGTCAGCGCTTTCCCGGGCTAAATTCCTCCGCCTTGGGTCCAGGATCGCTCTCGGCCTGGCTGGCATCCTGGGTTTAGGCGGCCTGGTCCGTTTCTTCAGCCACTCTCCTGAAACTGGCTCGCCCACAAGCTTCCACCTCGGTCCTGCTGCTGAGTTCCCGCCTGCCGGAAAATTGACCAGGCCTGATATTCCAGCGGTTATCCTCAAAACTGCTCAGGGCTTTCAAGCCTTCAGCCTGATCTGCACCCACCTGGGCTGCACGCTGGAAGAAGACAGCGGGGGTTATTCCTGCCCTTGCCATGGTTCAGTATTCGCAGAGGACGGATCTGTTATCAAAGGGCCTGCCAGGGAAGATCTACAGATCCTTGAGGTAGAACTCACACCAGAAGGAGAGCTTTGGGTCCACAAACAAGGCGGGGAAATATGAACAAACATCTGAAATGGTGGGGGAGAATTCTGGGGGTTTTATTTGGCCTGGTCCTGACCCTGGTTTTAGGGCTGTACGGACTGGGTCAATTCCGCCTGAACCGGGCCTATACGATCACACCAGACCTGCTCGAGCTTCCGGAGGACAGAGGCAGCCTGCTCGAAGGCCAGCGGATATTCCGCTACCGGGGCTGCGAGGCCTGTCACGGGGAGGATTTACAGGGCTTGGTTTATCTGGACAATCCTGCCATCGGACAGGTGATCACCCCCAATCTGACAGCTGGAACTGGGGGAATTGGCGGGGAGAGATCGGATCTTGACCTGGTCCGGGCTATCCGCCACGGTCTTGACCCCGACGGCAAGCCCCTGCTATTTATGCCGTCCACCGAGTTTTATTATCTCTCCGAGAGAGATCTGGCCGCGGTCCTGGCATATATCAGGACGAAACAGCCAGCAGACAATCTGCCGGCACCCAGCCAGCTCTCCCCCACCGGATTCATCATCATGAACCTAACCCGAGAGATCACCTTTTTGCCGGCAGAGCTAATTCCCCATGACACGCTCCCTCCAGCGCCTCCGGAACCGGGTCTTTCGGCGGAATATGGGGAGTATCTAGCTTTGTCCTGCCCGGTCTGCCATGGATTGGGCCTTTCCGGGGGTGAGATCCCGGGCTTTCCGCCCGAGTGGCCGGCAGCCGGCAACCTGACGACAGGATCCGGAAGCCGGATATCAGCCTGGGGAGAAGAGGGATTTGTCGATATCCTTCAGGAGGGGGAAAAACACGGCCGGGCTATTCACCCCGATTACATGCCCTGGACTTCTTACCGCTACATGACCGATCTGGAGCTGCGGGCGGTATATGCATATTTATTGTCCCTCGAACCCCGGGATTTCGGTCAACATTAAGTTCATTTATCGTGTTTGCTTTGACTCCAATCAATCCCGATTGATAATTTCATTAGAACCTCCCGTTTATAGTTGGAGGTCTACATCGGTACCACCAATGAGTTGGATAATGGCGCCATGATATCGTGCTCCAGGCCGTGGCCCCAGCCTCCATCAGGGTTCTTATAAGGGAACAGAAAGGCATGGACTCTTTCCAGGATTCCGCCGGCAAACAAATAATCCCACAGGACTCGTTCCCACAGGTTTCCATGAGCGTGCA
>DRBO01000024.1 GCA_011039385.1 Chloroflexota bacterium
AAGTCAATGACGTGGCATGGTTATTATGTTATGTTAAATCTACACGAGATTGCCCATTAAATGCTGGCTTTCAGAACGATAACAGCCGCTCAGTCGGGATGTAATCAAGCCAATATCCCGGACATAGCTGGCCGGTGATTTGCCTTTTATTAAAGACGGAAATACCGCATTGTGATATGGTTAATCGCGTGGGCTGTGCAAAACATTGGGCTGGTTTTATAATCACATCCAAACAGGAGTAATATATATGGAAGCAATAAAAAAACGTTTTATTTACCTTTTCACTTCCACGCGGGGCTTGGCGCTGGTAGGAATCGCAGCCGTAGCCCTGGTAACGGCTATCTGGGGCACCCTTTCCGGGCCAATGGTTGAATGGGGAATCAAAGATGTCACCGTCCGTCTCCTGGGGCTTGACCTTGTTCAGGCTGAACGGGAAGGTCGCATCATCATGCTCTATCACACTATTGCCATGACGGTGATTGCAGTCGAGGTTTATTTCATCACCGAAATTGTCAAAATCAAAAACCACGAGAGAGTGACCATTAACGTCACTATCACGGTTGGCTATCTGACCTCATTGATCTTTGGCTTGATCTTTGGATACTTTGGCCATAATTATGTGTTTCACGGCCTTTTTCTGGTCGGGCAATCCCTGGTTTTCTTTGCCGGGATCTTGTTATGCGCGGCGCTTTGGCCCTGGAAAAAGGAATACCGGCTGCCCGCAGACTCTGAGAAATCCAAAACCAAGAAAGGTGTGGACCTGGAACGGGTTGCCTTCTTTACGATGGCCGCATGCACATTGGTCTCCGCAACTTTTGGTGCGGTGACCGGATCCTACTGGAGCAACGGCCACGAAACTTTTCTCGCCGAGGATTTGATCCGCATACCCAACAAGACAGTCTTGCAGCGGGCCATCATCGGCCACCTGCACATCATGGTCACCCTGGTAGCCGTGGGAATCACATTGATCGTTGGCAAGTGGATGAAATTCAAAGGGATCTTACACAAAATCACTATGCCAGTGATGATCGTAGGAACGATCGTCACGACGATCGGTGCCCTTTCTGTGACCTGGCTAGATTGGGCCCACACTATCATTTATGGGGGATCGGCTTTGATCCTGGTGGCCGGATTGTTCTATGTGATATTCTCTTGGGACAAGCTCATCAGGGACGGAACAGCAGATATGGGGCTGGAAAAACCCAATGCCTGGCAAAAGATCAAGGCCCTGACCCGGGACCCATTGAAGTTTGGTTCTGGCTGGCAAATGGTATTCATGAATTTCAATGTCAGTTTCGTAGGTCTTTTTATGGCCGCCAAACTGGATGAGATTATCCGGGTTTTACCCCATCGGGAAGAAAGAATTACGTTAACCGGGCACTGGCACATCCTCTCGGGATTGATTGCCACTATCATATTGTTCTATTTTGCAGACCTCTCCGGATTAAAAGGTAAGGTCCGAAAGTGGTTTGGCTGGATCCTGATCATCAGTTCTGACCTGGCCTTTGGGTCTGTCACAGTGTTTTCAATGAAGAGATTGTTCGTGGAAAAGACCGCCCAGCAACCGCTTGTCAATACGACCATGTTATTAACCGACATCGGCCTGGCGTCCGTGCTGATAATACTGGCCCTGTTTTTAATCTGGCGCCTGTATGATCTGTTCCAGCGCAAAGGATATTGGTCCACTGAGCTAACCAACGAAAAAAGAGCTGTTGCTCAAGCTGAAATTGAGGAGCAAAAACAAAAACTCGCAGAGCTTACCTCTGCTCTTGAGGAGGTCTCAGAATGAAACGCATCTTACTCCTAACTGCTCTCCTGATCTTAACTGCCTGCAGCGCGGCGTCTGACGTCGCCACTCAACCCCTTCCAGAAATCATTGCTACGGGTGTTGATTCCGATGCCTGGGCAGTCATTCCTGCAGGAGAGTTCCCCAGCGGGCAGCATGATCATATGACGGCCATTGACTACGATTATCAGATTATGGTTACGGATGTCACCAATGAACAATACGCCCAGTTTCTCAATGAGGCGGTCGGGGATCAATCCATCAGCATCGGGGATGTCGATGTTAAGGAAAGCGAGAACGTCTTTTCTGTGTATGGTGTCTTTGGCCCTTATCCCGGGGATCCCTTTGACGCCTACGAACACGAAGAGGTAATCAGCCGCGGCGACAAGCTGCTTTACTCACTAGAGGAGGCCGGCTCCCGCATCATTTATGACGCAGGTGTATTCAGCGCCATTCCAGAATATGCCAACCATCCCGCAACCATGCTGACCTGGTTCGGAGCCAATGCTTATTGCAGTTATTATGGCCTGCGCTTGCCCACAGAATTGGAATGGGAAAAAGCTGCCCGGGGAACAGAACTTGACGAGGACGGACATGGGCTGGCATTCCCCTGGGGCTACGAAATTGAGCGCAACCGGGCAAATTTCTATTCATCTTTCGACCTTTTTGAGAAGATTTATGGTAAATTGGGAAACACCACTCCCGTTGGCTTTTATAACGGTAAAACCTACGATGGATATGAGACCCTGGACCAGGCCAGCCCTTACGGCCTTTACGATATGGCCGGTAATGTTTGGCAGTGGACTGGGGACGATTACCCCAAGCAGCATTACCGCCACATGAGGGGAGGCAGTTACTACACCTATGAGGTTGATCTGCGTGTCTGGAAGTTTAACAGCGCTGGGCCGACCTACTTTGCCCCTGATGTAGGTTTCCGCTGCGTTCAGGATTAATAATTCACAATGAGTTTTATGGTATTTAGAAGTTTGAGACAGAAGATGAATAAACCGAAATCGAAGTTAGCAATTGCCAAGAGAAAATTCTTTCCTTTGGTTAAATCTCTGCAAACCGGGCTGTTATTGATCACCGGCCTGGCCGGGTACATGAGCGCACGTTGTCCGATTTTCAACATCCCAACAGTCCTGGGATTAACCGGGAGCCTGTTGCTGGCAATCAGCGGAAGCACCGCACTCAACATGTGGTACGACCGCGATATTGACGCAAGAATGCCGCGGACCAGCAAGCGTCCCTTGAGCACCGGGGAGACCAGGCCAGAAGAGGCCTTGATTTTTGGCCTGGTCCTTTCAATAATTGGCATTACTTGGGCTTTGACCGTAGATATTCTTTACGGCATGATCATCTTCTCAGGATTGTTTTTTGACGTTGTGGTTTATACGATCTGGCTTAAAAGACGCACGGCCTGGTCCATCATCTGGGGAGGCATTTCTGGCGGCATGCCCGTGCTGGCCGGAAGGGTTCTGGGGACAGGAGCCATTGACTGGGTCGGAATAGCCCTGGCGTTAGGTGTCCTTTTCTGGATTCCTACCCACATCCTCACCTTCAGCATTCGTTATCATGAAGATTACCAACAAGCGAACGTGCCGACCTTTCCAAGCACTTACAGCTTCCAAACCACTCGCCTGATCATTGCTATCTCCAGCATCTTAGCTACCCTGGCTTTTGGAATAGCATCCTATGGAGTGGGTTTAACCTGGGGATTCCTGAGATTATTGGTTGTACTATCAGCAGGGCTTTTCATACTGGCAGTGCAGAGCCTGAGATCTCCTTCGGAACGGATCACGTTTGGCTTGTTTAAATACGCATCCCTGTATATGTTGAGTGCCATGCTGCTGATGTTCTTTGCGGGGATCTAACTTTATGTACAAAATCACCATCCGCGACCGATTGCTCCTGCTGGCGACAGTTTTGCTGGCTGCCTACCAAATTATCGCTGGCCTAGACGGGCTGTCTCCCCTCTCGATATGGATCTACACCACAGGATTCGGCATCCTTCTGGTTGCCTGCTTGCTGCTTATTATCCTGGGGTTCGAAGGATTGGAAAGCCAGGGGGTAGTGATCGTCTCAACCGCTATTCCTCTCAGCATCTCCCTGGGGTTGGTTTCAGTCCATCTACCCTCCTGCTTTTTCCCCTACCTGGTATTTTGTCTAGTGGGTTTTGGGGCAACTGGAGTAACCAGATTTGTCCTTCGCGGTAAGGCTCCCACACTGGTCCTGGCACTTGTCCACGGGACAGCCGGACTGGTAATTATCCTCCTGCCCTTGATCCTGAGTATCCAGGGGCAGGTCCCGGCCGGCTATCTTTTGGTCAGCCTGGGTGGAGGGTTGATCGGATTGGGAGGTCTGCTCCTGGCCTTTCTCAGGGCAGGAAAGCCCCTCCTCAGCCAGGAGGTTATTTACCAACTGCTTCCGCTCATTCTATTCCTGATGAGTTTATCCTTTTTAGGTGGTTTCTCCTTCTGGTAAATTCGTCCCCTCATCGCCTGACCTGAAAGTCAACCAGACATCAAATAACAAAGACCGCTGCTAGAATCACAGCGGTCTTTGTTGTAAACCTCCCTCATTACCAACCTTAGTTACATTCCCAATCGTCCAATTTTTCCCGGTCAAGGACCTTGATCTTTCCCCGCTGAACCTCGATAGCCCCGCAGTTTTCCAGCTCCTTCAAGGATCGGGCGACCACCTCGCGCACTGTGCCCACCCGGGCAGCCAGGTCATCCTGGGTCAGCCGGGCTGGGCCGCTGGCTGCCAGCTGAGATTCTGGCAAATCCCGCAGCAGGCGGGCCAACCGAGCCGTCACAGTATAAAAAGACAAATCTTCCACCTTGTTGACCAGCATACGCAGGTTCTGAGACAGGTTGACAATAATCTGTTGGGCAGCCAGAGGATGTTCCGCGATCACCCCCCGCAGCGCTTCTGCGTCGATCAGCCACAGCCGGGTTTCTATGACCGCTGCCACATTGGCGGGGTTGTCTCCCTGGTCAAACACAGGCACCTCATTGAAGGAATCCCCCTCTTCCAGGACATTGATGATCATCTCCCTCCCGGCCGGTGACTTTTTATAAATTTTTACCCGGCCGGTCTCGACAATAAACAAACCCGGTCCCGGTTGGTCTTCGTGAATAATGTTTTCCTCTTTGGCATAGGACAATAGGCGGGTCTGCTTCGCCAGGGTTTCCAGCACCTCGCTATCTAACCCTTTCAAGTAACGGTTTTCTCGTAAGGCCTGGATCCGGGATTCCTGTGTTGAAGGTAATCTGCGCATGTGGGTTCGCTTCCTTCCAGAACAATCCTATTATGGAGCAAGATCCTAATCAGTATATTATAGTTAAGCTTAGCTGTCCTTAGGGGGGAATTATGTTTAGAGGATAGCTGAAATTCGCCTTGATCACTTTTTAGTCCCGTTCCTGGTAGCTTATCAATCCACTATCGCTAATGGAACTGGTTTTATGCCCGCCTGTGGCAGTCAATTGACCGCGGACGAGATCAGTGCCCTTGTGGAATACATGCTCAGTAATTCAGGTCCCTGTCCAAGTTAAAAAACCCGTCCAGGTTCTCCAGGGCTTCCTTATTGATAGCGGATGGTCATTCCAGGGTGAACACCTGATCACCAAACATGATCTCATCCCCATCACGGAGGCTCTGTCCTGTATTGGGGGTTAACTGGACCTTATTAACAAAGGTGCCATTTTTGCTGCGCAGGTCAATCAAGGTCAGCGCATTACCTTCCAGGCGGATCAGGGCGTGAGTGCGGGAACAACTGGCGCTGTCCAGGGGGACATCAGATTCCTGGTTGCGCCCAGCGATCATGATTTCTTTTTTTATATCAATCAGCTGCCCATTTTGGCCAACCAGGCGCCAGCCTGATTTCTTGACAGGGATGAATTTCTGTTCTTCCTGCTCACGCTCCGGGAGGGAATCTGTGAATGCCAAGCCAATGCCGCGGACAATCATCTCCTGGGGTTTTTCAGGGAAGATCACCTTGTTAATCCCAAAACGCTCCCGGATACCCTCCAGTATGCCCGGGATCCTGACCCCTCCGCCCAGCAGGATCACTTTACCAATGGACTGCTGATCGATCTCCATCTTCTCCAATCCCCGCTCGAGCACATCCTGGAAGGCGTTATCCAGGGGCCTGGTCAGCTGGTTGAATACCTCCAGAGTGAGATCCAATTGTGTCCGGAATACCTGTCCATTGTTCGTCACCAGGATCAGAGAACTTAGGGTAGAGAGGGGATCAAGAGTTTCCGCGCCCCTGACAGCTTGCAGGCTCAAGGCTTCCTTGATCAACTGGCTCTTAAGCCGCAAAACCATAAAGGCTGCAGAGTCTCGTGACAGCACACCGGAGGGAATTTCCAGTTGATTGGAGAGGTACTGGGCCAGGAGGGCATCGTACAATCCCCCCCCGAAGGGCTCTTCATAGCGATTGATATTGATCAGCTTTCCATTTTCATGATTGAACATCCTGGCGTATAGAGTTGTGGTGCTAGCCCCCACATCGATGATCAGATTCAGGTCCTTGGGGTGGAAACTGTCCAGCAGAGCCTGATCCCGCAAACCCAGGATCACACCTTCGGACTCTGGAACAAAGTGCACCTGATCGGTAAGTTCAGGCGGAAAGCATTCCAGGACAACATGGTAAAAATCCTCAAAGATCTTACCGTCGTTTTCCGTTCGCCAGCGGTCTGGGTAGGCAACCGAAAAATGGATCAGATCATCAAACTCTTCGTTGTTGTATTTTTCGATCCGGATTTGCTCAATCAGTGATTTTAGGAGCAGACGCGTGAAGAGCAGGGCTTCAAAATGGCTGTAGCGCCGCTGGTGTGGTTGGGGTTCTTCAGTCAAATGGGAACCAATCGAAGGCTTGAAGAACTCCCGCAGCCGAGTACGGACTTGGTAATCCTCCTGGAAGCCCAAAGCTGTTTCCCCAATGGCTTCTACCTCCGTGCCGTCCGGGTTGAGAAGCAACACTGCAGGCAGCTTGGTGTCTGAAAAATTGGCCAGAGGCGAAGAAAGCGGGCTGGTGACATGACGAGCCTTTTCCCCGTCATAGTGGTATTCCATACGGTACAGCCGCCAATTGACAGTGCCGCAGTCGAGCGCGTAGAGAGTAATCTTATCGCCAGCCATCGACATCTATTATATACGTCTTTTTATGACCTGAAAACCAGCTTTAATGGTCCGATTGCTGATTGTAAGGTCTATTCCTTGAGAAGCGACTTCCCTTTCAATTATAATCACTGGGGAGCAGGCAAATTGCATTGACAGATCAGTGGATGCTCTTCTTATCAAGAGAGGACAAGGACTATGTTTTCTGATGAACAGGACGCCCCCCCGGAGATCACCAATCTGGATCCCGAACGCCAGAGGCAGGCCAAAGAATATGCCCGGATCCAGCGCCGATTCACGTTCATGGACCTGGCCTTAGGGACAGCCTTCCTCCTAGCCTGGCTTCTGACGGGTTGGTCAATCCAGCTGAGAGATTGGATTAGGGGATGGACTAGCAACCCCTGGCTGGCCGTCCTGGTGTTTGGGGCAATCTTTGGAGGAGCTTTCACCCTGCTCGACCTGCCGCTGTCCTACTACACCGGCTATATCCTCCCTCACCGCTTCAAGCAGTCCAACCAAGACCTGAAAGGGTGGCTGGTCGATCTGGGCAAGGGCTTGCTGGTCTCCATCGTGCTGGGAGGCCTGATCCTGGAAGTGATATATTACCTGCTGCGGTCTGTCCAGGAGGCCTGGTGGCTGTGGACAGCTGGATTTTTACTGCTCTTTAATGTCCTGCTGGCTAACCTGGCACCTGTTTTGCTTTTTCCGATCTTCTACAAATTCACTCCCCTGGCGGAGGAAGACCGGGACCTGGAGCAACGCTTGATGGGCCTGGCGAAGAAAGCTGGTGCACCGGTGATGGGGGTGTTCCGCTTTGATATGAGCCGCCGCACTAAGTCGGCTAACGCTGGCCTTACCGGGTTGGGCAAAACTCGCCGTATCATCCTGGGCGACACCCTGCTGGATGAGTTCACACCAGATGAAATTGAGACAGTTTTGGCCCACGAGCTGGGCCACCAGGCTAATCATGACATCCCCCTGGGTATGGCTGTAGGGACCGGAATTACCCTGGGCGGTCTCTTCCTCACCTCGCTGGTGCTGAATTGGGGCGTCATAGCTTTTGGCTTCCAATCCACCGCGGATCTGGCTGCCCTGCCCCTCTTCGTTATCTGCCTGGGCATCTACAGTCTGCTGACTTCCCCGCTCAATAACGGTTTCAGCCGCTGGCGAGAGAACCTGGCAGACAGCTATGCCCTGCGGCTAACCGGCAACGGCGCAGCCTACGCCGCCGCCCTCCGGCGACTCAGCGATCAGAACCTGGCGGAGGCTGACCCGCCAGCCTGGGTGGAGTTTACCCTGCATTCCCACCCCGCCCTGAGCAAACGCATCCGGCGGGCTGAAAATTACCCCAGCCAGTGATAAATACAGACACCGGGAGGTTGAATTCTTATTAATCCCTTTGGCAGGGAACATAACGGGGTTCACCGCACCGTTTACTTGATCGATCCCCAGGGAAAAATCCAGCAGGTATTCAAGAATGTATTTCCCGCCAAACATACTGACTTTGCTTTAAAAATAAAAGACCGGGTCCCTACTTGAAGGGATCCGGTCCTTTGTAAACTTGCTTCCGTTATGGTTTTAGCCCACGACGACTGGTTCATCCTCTTCGTCAGGCAAATAGGATTTGTCGTATAAAGCCGGATCGCCTTTCTCGAGAATGATCTCTCCCTCCTCCACTTCCAAGTCTGCGCTTACCAGCACGATATCGCCAGACTTGAATTTCCCAGAAAGCACCGCATCGGAAAGTTGGTTCTCAATCTTCTCCTGGATGACCCGGCGCAGCGGCCGGGCACCCATCTCGGGATTGTAGCCCAGTTTGACCAGCATATCGGCGCCCTCTGGAGTGATTTCCAGGCGCAGATCACGCTCTACCAGCCGCTCGCGGAGCTTGTCCAACTCCAATCCGACGATCTCGCGGATATGATCCCTGCTGAGGGCATGGAAGACCACAACCGAATCCACCCGGTTAATAAACTCTGGCCGGAACGTGTCTTTGAGGGATTTCAGCAACTTGCGCCGCATTTCGTCATAATCCCGTTTGCGGGACTGCTCCTCGTTTTTAGTCAGTTCAAAGCCGATCGAGGCATTGTTCTGGATCAGGTCGGCACCGATGTTAGAGGTCATGATCACCATGGCGTTGCGGAAGTCTACCGTTCTACCCCTTGCGTCAGTGATATGGCCTTCTTCCATGATCTGCAGAAGCATATTGTGCGCTTCCTGGTGAGCTTTTTCGATCTCATCAAAGACCACAATGGAATAAGGCCTGCGGCGAATGGCTTCTGTCAGTTGACCGGCATCATCGTAGCCGATATATCCAGGAGGTGCACCAACCAGGCGGCTGACGCTGTGTTTTTCCATGAATTCGGACATATCCAGATGGATCAGGGCATCCTCGCTGCCGAACATGAATTTGGCCAGCGCCTTTGTGAGTTCAGTTTTGCCAACTCCGGTTGGCCCCAGGAAAATAAAGGAGCCCACGGGGCGTTTGGGATCTTTCAATCCCGCCCGGGAACGCCGGACAGCCTTGGCAATCTTCTCAATAGCCTCATCCTGGCCGATAATATGCTTATGCAGTTCCTCTTCCATGTGCAGCAAACGGTCGGATTCCTCCTCAGCCAGCTCCATCACTGGAATACCAGTCCACATCGAGACAATCTCAGCGATGTCCTCCACGGTCACGGTCGGGCTGCTGTCCCTATCCCAGGCTACCTTCAAATCTTCCAGTTCGCTTTCAAGGGATTTTTCCAGGTTTTCCAGGTCCGCCGCAGGGATCTGCTTTTCCTCAGCGTTCTTAAGTTCCTTGCGTACTGAGCGCAGCTTGTAAACCACGTCCTTGGCTTCTTTACCAATCGGATTCTTGTACATGCGCACACGGGAGGAGGCCTCGTCGATCAAGTCAATGGCCTTGTCGGGCAGGAATCGGTCAGAAACATAGCGAGCTGAAAGATCCGTAGCTGCCTTAAGGGCCTCATCAGATATTTTCAATTGATGGTGATCCTCGTAAGCCGGGCGGATACCCTGCAGGATCTCAATGGTCTCTTCCTGGGTGGGTTCATCCACAGTGATCGGTTGGAAGCGCCGCTCCAGGGCAGCGTCGCTTTCAATATGTTTTCGATACTCATCCAGGGTGGTGGCGCCTACTACCTGCAGCTCGCCCCGAGAGAGGGCAGGCTTGAGGATGTTGGCCGCATCCATGGCCGATCCAGCCGATCCGGCACCCACCAGCATGTGAACTTCATCAATAAACAGGATGGCATCTGACTGTTTCAGCTCCGAAATCACCCTTTTTAAACGTTCCTCGAACTGGCCCCGGTACATTGTGCCAGCGACCACCGATCCCAGATCAAGCTGCAATACGCGTTTGCCCAAGAGCGGTGCGGGGACCTCGCCGTCAGCGATGCGCTGGGTCAGGCCTTCCACGATAGCTGTTTTGCCAACACCCGGCTCGCCGATCAGGGCAGGATTGTTCTTCGTGCGGCGTGCCAGAATCTGGACCACGCGCTCAATTTCAGTTTCCCTGCCAATGACCGGGTCCAGCTTACCTTCCTCCGCTAAATCGGTCAGATTTACAGCCAATTGGTCCACCATCGGTGTTGCGCTCTTGGTTTTGGCCCGTTTGGGTTTCCCCACCTGTCTGCGTTCGCGCTGGGTCTTATTCTGACCTTTGGTCTCTTCTAT
>DRBO01000173.1 GCA_011039385.1 Chloroflexota bacterium
AAAGACTTCGTCTCTTGATCAGATCTTTCCCACCGGGGCCAGGTAAACAGTGTACTCGTCCTCCCCGTCCAGCTCAAAAATCGCGTCCATGGCAGCCTGGTCGTAGGCGCCCACGGCGCAGGTCCCCAGGCCCAGGGCAGTGGCAGCCAGGTACAGGTTCTGGCAGATATGGCCGGCGTCGAGCAGCATGTTCTTGTGGCTGTGATCCATATAGCGCCATTCCGCCCGGTAGGGGATGCAGCTCCAGGAGAAGGTAACGGCGGCCTTGCCGACAAATTTCTGGCCCAGGTTGGCCGCCGTGAGCAGCCCGGGCAGCTTATCAGTCTCCTCCAGGAGAAGCAGCTGGTGGCTGAGAGGCAGATAGCGGTAGGTACCGGGAGATAAACCTTCCACGCGGTTGACCGCCAGGTAGGTCTCATAAGGATGACGGGCGCCCGCGGAGGGCACCGTCCGGCGGCTGGCGTAGCCGTCTCCGATCACCGCCAGCAGTCCCTGGCTGGCAAAAAGCAGGTAGGACAGCTCTTCCAGGGAGAGGGATTCCGCCGTGAACTTGCGCCAGCTCTGGCGGTCCTTCAGCAGGGTGGTGAGATCCGGCTTTTTGAGCGGGGTCCCCTGTGGATCAGGAAGGTCGATCAAGGGAAGCGACCCTGCGGGAACCGGCTTCTGCAGGGGCGGATAAGGGACTTTTTTGGCCTGGTCGGAGACCTTATGGACCGATTCAGCAAACTCCGATTTCATGAACTGGCGATTCTGGGTGTAGGGCATGCTCCCTCCAGGGATCCGGGAGGCTTGGCGGGGAGTTTTCCCCATCCCGCTTTCCCGTGCTATACTTTTTCTACCGTAGTCGCAATTATACACAATCCCAGGTACCACCGAGGAAGACATGGACACAAAGGATCGCCCCAACGATTTTGAGACCCAGTGGCAGGATAAATTAGCCCGGGCTGTGAAGGATCTGGCTGGAAGCGAGGTCCGGGAGCGGGTCATGGCCGGGGGGGAAACCCTCCACACCTCCCGCGAAAAGCTGCGCTGGACCTGTGATGCGCTGAACATCCTGGCTGAGAGCGCGGACGAAAGGACCCGCCAGGAGATCCTCACCCGCTGCCACTGCGCCTATCCCACCGAGGACCTCCAGGATGTGAAAGCCCTTTACCAGCAGACCGGGGACCTGGACCAGGCCCTGGAGGTCCTCCAGGCCAAGTTCGTGATCTTCCTGCGGGAAACCCTCCAGCTGGAGAGTGAGCTGATCGAGATCATCATCCAGCGGGGCTGGGGCCTGGCCGGAATTCGCCAGGGGAATACGATCATTGCTACCAAGATCCCCAAATCCAGTTATTTGCGGGAATATTTCCAGGAAGAGGACCCCCTGGAGAAGCGCCGCCTGTACTGCCACTGCCCCCGGGTGCGGGACTGGGTCGGCACTGAGCCAAGCCTGCCGCCGGAGTACTGCTACTGCGGGGCGGGATTCTACCAGGGTATCTGGGAGGAGATCCTCGGAAAGCCGGTCCGGGTGGAAGTCCTGGAAAGCGTCATGCAGGGCGGCGAAGTCTGCCAGATCGCGGTCCATTTATAAAGAGACGAGGTCTTTTAAAAGATTTCGTCTCTTTTTACGCTACGGCAGCAGGTAGATCTTGAAGATCTTCCAGGAACTAAATAGAAAATCCCAAAACGAGGGGGAGAGACGGAAGGATTCCACCAGCGAGGAGGTTATAGTAGTGAGAAAGCCCCAGGGATATTCCCGGGCTGCTTCCCAGGTGGCACACAGCTCCCAATCCTGGCAGCCGCCGTCCAGACCCTGGAATTGAAAATAGTGCTCCAGCTCATGGCGGGCCACATAGCGGCGAGCGGGAATCGACAGCCGCTGGCTGATGTATACTATCCCGTTGCAGAAGACCCCGTTCCGGTAGGGCAGGTCCGCCTGGGGGGCGGCAACCAGAGCCCTTTCCAGCTCCTCCGGGGAGATCTCTCTCCCCTGGCGGCGGACTTCCAGCAAGCCTTCCAGGGTTGCCAGCTTATCAGGATCAGGGGGATATACCTCCGGATCGCAGACCGCGGCAAGGGGCAGGGAGAGGGTTTCCGGGGCACCCTCAAAGTACCAGTACGAGCCCACCTCCAGGAAGAGAATCCCGCCCATCAATGTGATCAGCAGGACCAGGGCGATCCGGGGCAGCCAGCGTTTTCTTGATCCCATATCTCCAGTATACCTGAATAAAAAAAGCAGCTCTGGTCTCTTCAAAAAAAACAGCCATGGTATAGGAATTGGGTAAGAATTGTTATATCTTAAGGATATGAAGATCCAGCTCCTGATCATCCAGCATGTTAGGCAGTCTTTCAGGGTGGCCTGAACAACAAGATTGTCCACTAATAGCAAGGATTTCCCATGGTTGAAAATAAAATACCCACCACCACTCCCGATTGGCAGGCGGCTGTCAGGCGCCGGACGCGTTTCTATATCCTGGTCGCTATTCTGCTGGCTGTCCTGTTTGGTTTTCTGGTATTCCAATTCTTCTCCCGTCAACAGACTTATGCGCCGGGCGAGACCACCTCGGTTATTGTTGCCGCAGAAGCGATCCCAGGCGGCACTTTACTGACCGGGGCCATGGTTGAGTTCAGGACAGTACCGATCGGAATCCTGCCAGACTCATACCTCAGCGCCAAGGAACAGGCTGTTGGCCAGCTCACCCTTTATCCCCTTGTAAAAGGAGAGCCAATCCTGAATGAGAAACTGGCTAGAAATCAGGGCGGTTTCCTGGCACAACGCTGCCCCGCTGGAAAATGGTGCCTCAGCATCCCGGTGAGCTGGTTTATTGCGTCACCACCTGATCTTGCGGTTGGAGACCGGGTGGAAATCGCCTCTGCCCAGCCCGGCAGGGGTTTGGAGGAAGCTGGATTCATTGCCGCACAAGTTCAGGTGATCGCCTTGCCCAGTGATGCAGCGGAACCGGCATATGTGCTGGCCGTCGATGACCGGGAGGCTTTGAATTTACTTTACGCCCGGGTGAACGAGTTCCAGCTTCTGGTGCTGCTGCGCCCGACAGGAGGTTAATCATGGGGGCTGTTATTGGAATCTTTTCTGCCAAGGGAGGGGTAGGAAAAACCCTCCTGGCAACCAACCTGGCAGCTGCCTTCGCACTCGGCTACCGGATCCGCACAGTCTTGATCGACCTCAATCCCGGAACTGGCACAGCGGACCTGCTGCTGGACCTGGAACCTGAGCGCAGCTGGTCAGACCTGCGGGAGGTGATCAGTGAACTCACCGCCCAACACTTGGGACTGGCGGTGACCGCGTATCGGCCCGGTCTGGATCTGCTGGCTTCTCCCCCCCGGGTTGACTGGAACCAGCCACTCAGTAAGACGGACCTGGCATCCTTGCTGCATGTTTTCCGGAAAGAATACGATCTGGTTGTGGCGGATGTCCCGGCGGGGGTTTCTGACCTGGCGCTATCCGCCTTGGATCTGGTGGATCTGCGTTTGATCCTGCTCACGCCAGACGCGCCCGCCCTGAGGGTAACAGCACGCTATCTAGAAAGCCTGTCTGGCAATGGTCCGCCAACCGGTTTGGTGATCAGCCAGCACTCCCAGGGGGCAGCTGTGACTCCTACCGAAATTAAAAACCACCTGGGAATTAACTTGATGGGGGTGCTGCCGATCGATCCCCAGGGGGTATGGGCGAATGTCAGCTATGGAGAACCTTGCGTGCTCCGCAAATCCAGCAAGCTGGGGGGGGCAATTCGCAAGCTGTCTGCCCTGCTGCTGAAGATGGTCAATTCGAATTCATAGAAGGATAGAGTCATGGCAATAATTGATCAGGCTGCCCTGGAGGATAAGCTGCATCGGATGACCAGCGAGTACATCCAGGGCCAGACCACCCAGCAGGTGGATCCGCTCTATTTCACCCAGAACCGGGAACGACTGACTGGGCTGGTCTGGCGATTTTTAGAGAGGGAAGGTGAAATTCTTCCCCGGAAAACATCTCAGGAAATTGTCGAGGCAGTCGTAAACCGCATGGTTGGCCTGGGACCGATCGAGCCCTTTCTGAATGATCCCACTATCACCGAGATCATGGTCAATTCTCCCGGGGAGATCTTCATTGAAAGAGCTGGCGAACTGGAAGCTGTCCAGGCCTCATTCCGGGACCAGGAGCATATCCTGAATGTGGTCGACCGTATTGTGGCCCCATTAGGCCGCCGGGTGGATGAATCCACGCCCTTCGTGGACGCCCGCCTGCCGGACGGATCGCGGGTGAACGCCATTATCCCGCCCCTGGCGCTGCGCTCCCCAGCCCTGACCATCCGCCGCTTTTCCGCAGAGCCCTTTACGCTCCAGCGGTTGGTTTCCCTTGCCACTCTCAATGCCCAAATGGCTATGTTCCTGCAAGCCTGCGTGCGCTCCCGCCTGAACATCTTGATCTCCGGCGGCACCGGTTCAGGCAAGACCTCTACTCTCAACGCGCTGGCCCGCTGTATCCCAATCAAGGAAAGACTGGTAACCATCGAGGATACTGCTGAGCTGCAGCTGAAAGCGGCCAATCTGGTCTCGCTGGAATCCCGCCCCCCTAATATCGAGGGCAGCGGGGAGGTTAATATCCGCACCCTGGTGCGCAACGCCCTGCGCATGCGCCCGGATCGGATCATCGTTGGCGAAGTGCGAGGGCCGGAAGCCTTTGACATGCTCCAGGCCATGAACACCGGACATCCCGGCTCGCTGACCACGGTGCACGCCAATTCCTCTCAAGACGCGGTACGCCGGTTGGAGTCCATGGTGCTGATGGCCGGGCTGGACCTGCCCCAGCCTGCCATTCGAGATGCGATATCCAGCTCGCTGGATATCGTCATCCAGCAGGAACGCCTGCCGGGCGGCAGCCGCAAGATTGTCGCTATTTCCGAAATCCTGTCCAATCAGAAAGGGGGCTGGGATAACTTTCAAATCCAGGCCAAAGAGATCTTCAGCTTCAACAGGGAGGGCCTCGATGGAGAAGGCAGGGTGAAGGGAAATTTCCTGGCCAGCGAGTATCAGCCAGCCTGTCTAGAAGTGATTCGGAAAAGCGGATATTCGGTTAGCGATCAGGTGGAGGATTAAGTGATTCTTACGGCCGCAGTTATCATCCTGACCCTATGCCTGATGATCGCTTCCTGGCTGTGGAGAGATATCCTGTTCAGCGCTCCCCCCATCCTACCCCTTGTGCTGGGGACTCTGTCTGGTGTCCTGATTTTTTGCACATGCCTGCCCGTGGTGGAAGTTTTGCGAGCACAACAGCACCGCCGCGCCTGGCGGCAGCGTCTGGAAGAGCGCGAAGGTCTGGCCCAGCCCCCCGGCTGGAGAAGCTTTCTGAATTCGCTGACCCAGACCCTGGATGAGAGTTTGTCCACATTCTTTCAGAAAGGGGTGGCCAGAGAAGCACTGGGTTGGTGGCGTGACAGCAGGGCTGGAAAAGGCCCGCTATCCTTCTTGGTCGCAGTGCTGGCCGTAATCTCGGTGGGTATGTTGCTGGGGCAATCTTTCCTGGAAACCCCACTGCTGAAGGTTTTCTTACCTCTCCTATTGCTGAGCGGGTTTTTCTCGCTGCTCTTTTCCCGGGCCCGGCTGCAGCGCCAATTGTTCCAGGACCAGTTCCCCGCTGTGCTGGAGCGCCTGGCAGATTCCCTGCAGGCTGGTTTTTCTCTGCCCCAAGCCATTGAATTCGTGGTGCCCAATCTCTCCCAGCCCAGCTCGGGGGAAATGGCGCATATCACCAATCAGATCCGCCTGGGCTTCAGCATCGATCAGGCCTTGCGGGAGCTGTACAGCCGCCGGCCCAGCGAGGATGTACGCATCCTGGTGGAAGGTCTGACCCTGCAGCGCCAGGTTGGCGGCAATATGGCATCCATGATGCGCGAAATGGCGGAACTGGTGCGGAGCCGGGTGGAGCTGGAAAACGGGGTCCGGACTTTGACTGCCCAGGGCCGGTTATCCGCTGTGGTAATCGCCCTGCTGGTGCCGGTTTCTCTGGGTCTGCTGTCCCTCTTTCCAGGCTATACCGATGTGCTCTTTAAGACCACAATAGGCAATCTTGTCATGGTGGCAGCCGGGATCCTGGAGCTGCTGGGCGCGGTGCTGGTTGCCCGGCTGGTAAGGATAGAGGTTTAGGCATGAGTTTAATCTACTTGATAACCATCGTCTTTGGCGTCTTGATGCTGGTGGTGTTGGTGGCCCTGATCCAGCTGGACGACCCAGGGGCCCGGATGCGCCTGCACAGCCGCCTGCTGCGGGCAGAAAAGTCCACTGTCGTCTCCCTCAAACAACGAATGCTATCTCTCCTGGAAGCCATTCCCGTACCCAGATGGTTCAGGGACCTGGTGGATTCCCAAACCGTAACCTGGGCCGGGGTCCCGCTGATAGAAAACCAATTCCACTCCGCCTGGTGGCTGACCAGCTGGTTGGGACTGCTGCTGGGCGTATTAACCGCCGTACTTGCATCTGGAAACTTGACAGGGACTCTGCTCAGCTTCCTCCTGCTGCTGGCCGGATTCGCCGGCCCATATTGTGCCCTGCAGCACCGGATCCGCATCCGCCGCAGAATGGTCGAGCGGGCCTTGCCGGATTTCCTGGACATGCTGACCTTCACAGTGGAGGCGGGGCTGGGGCTGGTGCCGGCCATCAAGCGGGTGGCTGCCGGATTCGAGGGCATCCTGAGTGAGGAGCTGGCGCTGGCTTTGCTGCAGATCGATCTGGGATACTCCCAGCGGGAAGCCCTGCGGGGGCTGGCCAACCGGGTTCCTTCCAGCGATGTGGAGAATTTTGTGGAAGCCATCCTGCTGGCAGAACGCCTGGGCACCTCCCTGGCCAGGACCTTGCGGATCCAATCCAGCCTGCTGCGCACCCGGCGGCGGCAGCGGGCGGAAGTGCAGGCTCAAACCGCTCCAATTCGCATCATCCCGGCCCTGGTATTCTTTTTCCTGCCCAGCCTGCTGTTAATCTACCTGGCGCCTCCCATTATCAACTTCCTGCTGCGCCGTTGAGCATCGACAATGAAACCACTCGAATTCCTGAAACTCCCACCACCCAAATCGGCCGGACAGGCCCTGGTCGAGTTTGCTTTTGTGCTGCCGGTGCTGCTGCTGATGATGGTGGCCATCGTTGACTTCGGGATCATATTTTATGCACAGATGACTGTGACCAACGCGGCCTGGGAAGCCGCCCGGGCTGGAGCAACCATAGTCGATCCCACCCGGGGAGATCAGGAAATCATCGGAGCTGTCCAGGCTGCTGCCTATGGCCTCGACAATTCCCGCCTGATGATCGATATCGTTCCGACTCAAGATGATGCCCCCCGGAACCAACCCTATCCCGCCCCCCGGGGTGAGCCCTTGACGGTCACGGTTCAGTATCAGGTGGAGCTGTCGTTTCCCAGCCTGACCGTGCCGATCACGGGAAAGGCTGTGACACGCATGGAGTACCAAAATCCATAATGAAGACGGAACGCGGACAGGTGATCATCATTGTGGCGGTTCTGCTGGTGGTTTTGCTGCTCTTCCTGGCAGTTTTGATCGATGGAGCCCGTCTGTTTGTCGAACAGCAGGAAATCAACCGGGCCCTGGACGCGGCTGGAAAAGCTGGTCTGATTGTGGCAGGCGACCGGATGATCACCCAGGTGGTTTCCGCCCAGACGGCTGCGGCATTGAACCCGCCCAGCGCTGCTCCCAGTGGGGGTATACCCTATCCCACACCCACCCCGACACCCGCACCAGACGATCTCTATGCCTGGCTGACCGATGAACACCGCCAGACCCTGGTGGCGCCACCCCTACAGACCCTGGTGGCGACTCACGCGTTGGGCAGCCTGGAAGAGAATGGGTTGGGCCTGAACAATCCCAACGTGATCGTCATCACGGTATCCTATCCAGACGGCTACCACCCGGGCGATCAGACGCTGCAGATCCTCCTGGGTCTCGACCGCCGGGTTGTGATCATGTTTGGAAAGGTCCTCAATCTCAAGCAAGGAGTCTTATCTGGAAGCTCAAAACAAATCATCTCCCCGCATTAACACAAACCCGCTGGCGCTGCTGATCCGTCTGGCGCCAATCCTGGGATTCGCCGCGGCAGGAGCGGTATTGGGTTTTAACCTGTTAACCTTGATCCCCATCCAGGGCCGAGCCTACCTGCTGATCCCCTTTCTGGTGTTCTTCCTGGCCATGACTATTCTGGACCGGGAACCTGGCTGGAACCTGATCCTGCTGATGGTGTTCTCCTTCACAGCCGGCTTGCTGCTGAACTGGTCTGGCACGGATACATCCCGCTGGCAGACCTGGCTGCTGTTCCTCGGATCAGGAGTGGCAGCGGTGTTAGGCGCAGTGACCCTGGGGAAGTCCCTGCAAACAGGCTTGCAATTCCTGCTCCCGCTGACTGTTTTGTATCTGCTGGGCTGGCCGGGAGTCCTCCTCTGGGATCTGCCTGGCTGGATCAGGGGATTCTGGATGCTTTCTGGACTGCTGCTGTTCACGCTGATTGCCGCCGCTGTCCTGCAGCGGGGGTTCACCCTGGAAGTTGAAGAAAGCCCGGTTCCCCTGGGCATTTCGCTGTGGGTGATCCTGGTCAATCTGTTCTGGGTGTCGGGATGGATCCCGTTCGGGGGATAAAACATTGAATCCGGATCGGCAATTTTCACCCCACAAATCAGATGCCTCGTCTTATCAATAGACCAGGTATCTTAAATCATAAGGACTAAGTCCTTTGATAGGGCTTAGTCCTTGATTCGGTGCGTCGGGACACCTGACCGCTGTGCTGAGGTGATGATTTGGCGGGCAGCGCATACACCTCGTAGTTCTAGAAAACCCACCTCGCAGACCGTTTGTCCAGGACCGGGTAAACCCCTAATACTTCCTCCTCCTGATACCCGCTGCTGGCTCAAACTGTCCTTCCGACGTCAATAAAGTAACTGTACTGTAGCATGAGATTTGGACGCTGTCAATAAATTTTTAAGGTATGTCATTTGAAATTGAAAAGTGGACTCGTTTTAAGCTGCTCCTGACAATTAGGCGCTGTCCAAACTACTTTACAGGGAGGCTGCTCAACAAGTGATCGATTCCTCTTTTAGGGACAAGGAAAAGCAGCCAGTGACCAGTATTCAGTGATGAAATGTAGTAGTAGATGGGGTTCACAGATAATGTTACAATGTCCCCTGTCACAACTTATTCACCCAGAAAATATCTGGAGGCATAATGCAGTTTCTTATTTCTTTTGCTGAACGGAAACCCAAACTCACGAGTGTACTGCTGTGGTTGTTAGCCGGCGTTATCACCCTGATTTGTTTTACCTATCAGGATAAAACCGGACCTACCTACCCGCTGGAAGGTGATATTGAAACAGCGCAAGGTACTGTTCATTTCAAATTCCTGCGCAGTGAAACAATAGGCACAGATCTGAAGATCATGCTGCTCGATCCAGTTCCTTCCGGAGTGACAGGGTATGTCGATTACCGACGCTTTAAATCCAATGATGAATGGGAAAGCATTCCAATGGAAGCAGGTTCTTTTGAGTTCTCACGGAGGGGCCGCACAGAGTCCGTACAAGGGATTGGCGCAGAGCTACCCAGCTTACAAGAGCGGGCTGGAAAGTACGAATACCTGGTTTATATTGATGACGGGGAGAACGGAGCTATCTCGGTGACCAATGATAAACCCGTTTACGCCCGCTACAAAGCCGAAGTGCCCACCGCCGTGCTCCTTTTGCATATCATTGCGATCTTTGCCTCAATGACCATCGCCATCCGGACTACATTTGAAGCTCTGATCGATGGCAAATACAAATCGCTGCTTTGGGCTACCCTGATCTCGCTGCTGATCGGCGGGTTCATCCTGGGGCCGTTGGTGCAGTGGTACGCTTTTGGTGTATGGTGGTCCGGGATACCTTTTGGCATTGATTGGACCGATAATAAAGTGGTAGTTGAACTGGTATTCTGGATCCTGGCTTTGTACCTCAACCGCGGAGAACGGCGTGACCGGCGGTCAGTATACCTGGCAGGCTTCCTGACCCTTTTGATCTATTTCATTCCTCACAGCATCTTTGGTTCAGAATATGATTACCGCACCGGCACCGGGCGCGGCACGAGCGGATGAGGATTACAGCAGGATAGACGGAGGATGTACCAAGAAAATGTCTTGATTTAGAGACACCTGAGATGGTGTTTTTCGAACTAAGTGATGTTGCACTTGAAACTTGAATCCCAAGATAATTAACAACAAAAAAACCACCTGAAAAGGTGGTTTTTTTCTCTGAAAGACAGGGAGGGACTCGAATATCATACCCATTAGAATACTAGCAAGCTAAACCAATGTCTAAAAAGACAGAAGGTGCCCTGCTCTTCAGCGAATACTACAACCCCTCACCCAATCTGCCAGTCCGGATCGCAAGCTCGGTGGTGACAAGCGAGTAGCTAAAGACGAAATTTAACCCCTAGGGGCTGTCTGAAAAGTCGGACTTTTCCGATCAGCCCCCCATTTAG
>DRBO01000117.1 GCA_011039385.1 Chloroflexota bacterium
CGACAATGTGAACATGCAGGTGGAACTGATCGTTCCCATCGCGTTGGAGCAGGGCGGTAAATTCGCTATTCGTGAAGGTGGTCTGACGGTTGCATCCGGCGTGGTCACTGAGATAATCGAGTAAAAATATGGCTAAACAAAAAATTCGCATACGCTTAAAAGCTTACGATCACAGGGTGCTGGACCAGTCCGCACGCCGGATCGTGGAAACTGCTGAGAGAACCGGTGCCCGCGTCGCGGGTCCGGTTCCCCTTCCAACCCGGATTGAGAAATTTGCCGTACGCAGGTCGACTTTTATTGATAAGGATTCACACGAACATTTTGAGATCAGAACTCACAAACGCCTGATCGATGTGCTGGAACCCGATTCTCAAACTATTGACTTGCTGATGCGTCTTAATTTACCTGCAGGTGTTGATATTGAAATTAAGATTTAATCGTGTATAATAGACAATCCGTGTCAATATACATGGGGCAGCAGTAGGGAAGACAAGTTCGACAAACTCCGCCGCAGCTTGGGCGGAGTTACGCTGAGAGCCGGTTAGAAAAACCAGCCCAGCAGAAGTATTGGATAACGTAAGAACGTATCCTGGTGAGAACACAAAATCCAGCTGTTCGCGAAGGTAACGTTGACTGCGTTATTTGGGATGATGAAGCCAAGCCCTGGTTTACATTCCCGGAAAATAAATTAATGTTAGGAGACATAAGAGATGAAAGGGCTAATTGGAAAAAAAGTTGGTATGACCCAGTTATTTGATGATTCAGGGAAAGCCGTTCCTGTAACCGTCATTAAAGCTGGGCCTTGTTATGTCACACAGGTGCGCACTGTGAACAATGATGGCTATAATGCCGTCCAGTTAGGTTACGAGGAAGCCAAGCCCCAACGCCTGACCGGTGGAGAACTTGGCCACCTGAAGAGGAATGATCTGCCACCCCTCCGCTATCTGAGGGAATTTCGAACAACCGAAGAAATTGAAGAAGGCCAGGTGCTCACTGTAGAGGTTTTTACAGAAGGTGAGCGCGTGGATATCGTCGGAAAATCCAAGGGGCGGGGATTTGCTGGTGTGGTCAAACGCTATGGCTTTTCCGGGGGGCCCAAAACTCACGGTCAGTCGGACAGGCAGCGGGCGCCAGGTTCCATCGGCGCTGGCTCCACTCCTGGACGTGTTTTTAAGGGCAAAAGAATGCCCGGCCGGATGGGAAACGATACTGTCACTTCCCAGAACCTGCTGATCTCCCGGATCGACCCCGAGAATAATATTATTGCCGTCCGCGGTTCCGTTCCTGGACCAAAGAACGGGCTGGTCATTATTAAGGAAGCCCGGAAGCAATAACCGGATGGAGCAGAAGATTATGGAAGCAAATGTAATTGATATGAAGGGGAAGAAAATCGACACTGTCGAACTGCCAGGAGAGATTTTTGACGCCCCGGTTAATGTAGATATGATGCACCAAGCCTTTGTCCGCCAGCTGGCGAATCAGCGCCTTGGTCGCCACAGCACAAAAGGCAGGAGCGAGGTCTCCGGCGGCGGGCGCAAGCCCTGGCGCCAGAAGGGGACCGGCCGGGCTCGCCAGGGTTCTATCCGAGCGGCCCAGTGGGTAGGTGGTGGGAAGATCTTCACCCCCAAACCGCGCTCCTACGATAAGAAGATGCCCAAAAAGATGCGTCGGGCAGCTCTGCGCTCTGCCATTACTGAGAAATTTTCCGCAGGCGAAATTTTCATCGTGGATGAATTTTCCCTCAAGGAGCCGCGGACCAAAATGATGGCCCAGGCCCTGGAAAAAATGGCCGGCAGCCAGCACTGCTTGGTAGTTTACCCACAACGGGATGATAACTATGAAATCCTGTCCAGGGCAATTAACAATCTGCCCAAAGCTACCCTGATCTTGGCGGATTACTTGAACATACGCGATTTATTGGGACATGAGAAGGTCATTCTTGTCAAATCAGGACTGGACCGCATCTCGGAGATCCTTTTACGGGAGTAGTCAGATGACTTCTATTTACGATATATTACGACGTCCTATATTAACGGAGAAATCCAGCCACCAGTACGCAAAGCTGAACCAATATGCCTTTGAGGTGGCCAAAAATGCTAACAAAAGCATGATCAAGGAAGCAGTGGAGGATATCTTTGATGTCAAAGTCCTCCGGGTCAATACCATGATTATGCCTGCGAAAAGATCTCGTCGCGCTCAAAGCCGCCGGGTACTGGTCAGGAAAAGCGCTTATAAAAAAGCTATAGTCACCCTGGCCCCTGGCGATACGATTGCAATCTTTGAAGGAGTACGGTAATGGCAGTAAAGAAATATAAACCAGTGACTCCCAGTATGCGAGGGAGAACTGGTTATACCTTTGAGGAAATTACCAAAGACAAACCAGAGCCATCTCTGGTTCGGTCGATGAAGAAAAAAGGCGGGAGGAATGCCTATGGGCGGATCACTGTCCGTCATCGTGGCGGAGGTCACAAGCGCAAATATCGCGTAGTGGACTTCAAGCGCGAGAAAACCAATATTCCTGCCGTGGTTGCCGATATCGAATACGATCCCAACCGCACAGCCCGCCTGGCGCTGCTGAATTATGCGGATGGTGAAAAACGCTACATCATCGCCCCGGTTGGCCTGCGAGTGGGTGACACGGTCCTGTCCAGCCCGGAAGCTGAAATTGCTCCTGGCAATACCTTACCGCTAAGCAGCATTCCCACAGGAACCCGGATCCACAACATAGAGCTGAAACCAGGAGGGGGCGGGCAGCTGGTACGCTCCGCTGGCACTGCGGCCCGGTTGATCGCCAAGGAAGGAAAATACGGCCAGGTCCGTCTGCCTTCAGGTGAGATCCGCTTGATCTTGCAGAATTGCACTGCCACCATCGGTCAGGTTGGTAACGTGGATCACGGCAATATCAAGTTAGGTAAAGCTGGCCGGAAACGCCACTTGGGCATTCGGCCTACAGTCCGCGGCTCTGCGATGTCCCCCAGGGACCATCCGCACGGCGGCGGTGAAGGCCGTTCCCCGGTGGGTATGCCGAGTCCCAAGAGCCCCTGGGGCAAAAAGACCCTGGGTGCCAAGACCCGGCGCAACAAGCGCACAGGAAAGTATATTGTTCGTGACCGGCGGGTAGGAAAGAAGCGCCGCTAAGATGATCCTGCGCCTCCGTTCGAAGAGGGCGCACGAGGAGTGTAAGTATGTCAAGATCACTGAAAAAGGGTCCCTTTATAGACCCGAAACTACTGAAAAAGATCGAAGCGATGAATGAGCGTGGAGAGAAGAAAGTAATCCGGACCTGGAGCCGGGCTAGCGTGATTTTCCCTCAGCTGGTGGGACACACGATTGCCGTGCACGACGGCAGACGCCATGTGCCGATCTACATCACCGAAAATATGGTCGGTCACCGCCTGGGAGAATTTGCACCCACCCGCACTTTCCGGGGGCACCTGGCTGCCAAGCGGAAAGCCAGTAAGAAAGAATCCGCTTCTATGGCGGCGAGGGAGATTTAATCATGGACCAGGATATTAGAGCCAAAGCAAGCCATATTCCGGTCTCTGCTCAAAAAGCCCGCTTGGTTGTTGATCTGGTACGCGGTAAAGATGTTATTGAAGCCCTGAACATTCTGGCTTACACGCCTAACAAGGCAGCCCAGCCGCTATCTGATCTGATCAGATCAGCCGTTGCCAACGCGGAGAACAATTTTGGGATGAACCGCTACGACCTGTACATCCATAAAATTGTCGCTGATGAAGGACCCACCCGCAAGTGGCGCCGGTTTGGTGCCCGGGGACGTGTGAAACCCCGTTTGCGCCGGTCTTCCCATTTAGCAGTTATTTTACGAGAACACAAAGGGGCTTAAGCACGAGAATTGTAAACTTCCCCCCGCATTATCAGAGCGGAAAGGAAGTGAGCAGCAGGAGAAAATATGGGTCGAAAAGTACATCCAATCGGATTTCGTTTGAAAGTAACCAAGACCTGGGACGCTCGTTGGTTTGCTGAGGGTGACAAATATGTTGATTTCCTTCAGGAAGATATAGCGATTCGGGATTTGATTCACCGGGAAAGCGAAAATGCAGGTGTGTCAAAAATTGAAATAGAACGCTTCCCGGGCAAGGTTAAGGTCATTTTACATACATCAAAACCGGGTGTTTTGATCGGGCGCAAGGGCGCGAATGTGAAGATCCTGCGCAAGAGGCTTGAAGAACTGGTCGGCAAGGCGATTGATGTGGACATCAAAGAGATTGAAACACCGGACCTGGATGCCTTTCTGGTAGCGGAAAACATCGCCCGCCAGATTGAGGGCCGGATCAGTTATTCCCGAGCCATGAACCGGACCATCCAGCGCACCATGCGGGAAGGCGCGGAGGGGATCCGTGTTGAGGTTGCTGGCAGGCTGGGCGGTGCTGAAATGTCACGCACCATTCATATGCGGGAAGGTCGGGTTCCCCGCCAGACTTTGCGAGCTGATATCGATTATGCCGTAACAGAAGCTTCAACTACCTACGGCAAGATCGGCGTCAAGGTCTGGATTTATAAAGGGGAAGTCCTGCCAACCCTGGAAGAAGACGAAGAAGCAGAAACGCATGATGGGGTTTACGTCAGTAAATAACCGCTGACTGTTATAAACTCCAGCGGATCAGAGATAGGATTAGTAACATGTTGATGCCAAAAAGGTACAAATATAGAAAGCAGATGCGCGGCCGCATGAAGGGCAAAGCCTACCGCGGTGCAGAAGTCCACTTTGGGGAGTACGGGCTTCAGGCGCTGGAACCGGCCTGGATTACTGCCAGGCAGATCGAATCCTGCCGACGAGCTATGGTGAGAGCCATGAAACGCCGTGGAAAGGTTTGGATTCGCATCTTTCCGGATAAACCAATTACCAAGCGGGCCGCAGAATCCCGGATGGGGAAAGGCAAAGGCGATGTGGAATATTACGCCGCTGTTGTCAAACCTGGCAGGATTTTGTTCGAGATTGGCGGCGATGTGGTGGAAAGCACCGCGCTGGAAGCAATGCGGCTGGCTTCCTATAAGCTGCCCATTAAAACCAAGGTAGTCCGCCGAGAAGAAGTAGGAGAAAGCTAATGAAAGCAGAAGAAATCCGCGGTCTTACCGAAGAAAAAATACGGGCCGAGATTGATGGAGCCAGGGAAGAATTGATGAATCTGCGCTTCCAGCAGTCCACCGGTGAATTATTGGACACATCCCGGATTCGTGAGGTCCGGCGATCGATTGCCAGGATGCGAACGATCTTAAATGAAAAAGCGCGTGAAGGCGCAGTGGAAGGTGAATCATGAGCGACCGCCGACGCATGACAGGTGTGGTAACAAGCAATAAAATGAAGAAAACCGTCTCAGTGAAAATCACCCGGAGGTTCCGTCACCGCCTGTATAAAAAAGTGATTGATCAACATAAAGCGGTTAAGGCCCATGATGAGCTGGGCTGTGAAATTGGAGACCAGGTCCTGATCGTAGAATCAAAACCGATTTCCAAGACCAAACGCTGGGTAGTGGAAGAAATCATTCGCAAATCGGTTTCTACCGAACAGGCTTAAGGGGAGGCAGCAATGATACAGCAGGAATCAAGAGTAAATGTTGCCGATAATTCAGGCGCCCGAGAGTTGCTTGTGATCCGGGTTCTGGGCGGATCTAAGCGCCGGTACGCCCGGGTAGGGGACGTTGTGGTGGGTTCCATCAAAGGAGCTACACCCCAGAGTTCCGTTAAAGCGCATGAGGTGGTCAGAGCTGTTGTAGTCCGGACTGCGAAGGAATGGCGCCGCAGCGACGGTTCTACTGTCAAGTTTGATGACAACGCAGTGGTGATCCTGGATGCTGATGGCACCAATCCCAAGGGCACCCGCATTTTTGGACCAGTCGCCCGCGAGCTGCGCGAAAAAGGGTATATGAAGATAGTTTCCCTGGCTCCGGAAACAGTCTAGGGAATCGAGAGCAGGAGTAAATACCGTGAAATTTAAAATACGCAAAGGCGACACCGTAGAAGTGATTAGCGGCCGAAAAGCTGATAAAGGAAATCGGGGAGAAGTCATTAAAGTCTACCCTGATCAAAGACGGGTCACCGTACAAGGAATTAATATCCGGAAGAAACACCAGGGGCAGATTCAAGCCCAGGGCAGAACCATGAGTCCCGGCATCATTGAATTTGAAGGTCCCATTCATATTTCCAACGTTATGCTGGTTTGCCCTTCTTGTGGGAAAGCCACCCGGGTCGGCGTGACCCGTAAAGATGGGGTCGCACACCGGGTATGCAAACGTTGCGAAGCGTTGATTGACTGAAGGCTGGGAGTGGAAGAATGAATAGTTTACAAGAGCGATACCAAAGAGAGATCGTACCGAGCTTGGTGAAAGAGCTTAATCTGGAAAATGTTATGCAGTGCCCCGCACTCACCAAAGTGGTTGTGAATATTGGTGTAGGCGATGCCCTGGATAACGGCAAGCTCCTTGACGAGGCTGTGCGCGATCTGACAAAGATCACGGGGCAAAAGCCCCTGATCAATAAATCAAAGCGCAACATTGCTAACTTCAAACTCAGGATTGGATCTGCCATCGGCACCTCCGTGACCCTGCGTGGATATAAGATGTGGTCCTTCTTGGACCGCTTGATGAATGTTGCCTTACCCCGGGTGCGTGACTTCCGAGGAATTTCCCCTAACTCGTTTGACGGCCGGGGTAACTATACCCTGGGCATTACCGAGCAGCTGGTATTTCCAGAAGTGAACTACGACGAAGTCAGCAAAATTCGCGGCCTGGAAGTGACCATTGTCACCACTGCTCAGGATGATGAATCCGGCCGAGCATTGCTGCGGATGTTGGGAATGCCGTTTAAGGAGGAAATCGCAAATGGCTAAGAAGAGTATGATTGCACGAGAGACGAAAAGAAAATATCAAGTCAGGGAAGTAAATCGCTGTAAGCGATGCGGCCGACCGCGAGGATATATGCGACGCTTCGGTCTGTGCAGAATTTGTTTCCGTGAATTGGCACTCGAGGGGAAAATCCCCGGCGTTGTCAAATCATCTTGGTAAGTTGGATGGAGGAATAGTAATGAGCTTTAATGATCCAATTGCTGATATGCTGACACGAATCCGAAACGCAGTACGCGCTGAACATCCCCAGGTATCGATGCCTAGTTCAAAGATGAAGGTTGCCATTGCGAAGATTCTGGTTGAAGAAGGATTCATCAGCGGTTACGAAGTCACAGAAGAGAAGGATGCACCCCATAAAACACTTACTCTGGGATTGAAATATGTAGGGAATAGGCGCACCAAACGCTCAGTGATTACCAATTTGGAGCGTGTCAGCCTGCCCAGTCAGCGGATTTACGCTGGCAAAGATGAGATCCCCTACGTTCTGTCTGGTATGGGTATATCGATTCTCACGACCTCTAGAGGTGTGATGACCGGACGGGATGCTAAAAAACTAGGTGTAGGCGGCGAAGTGGTCTGCAAGGTTTGGTAGGTGTGTAAGGTCCCGGATTGTGAAAAACAATTAAGGACTACAAAGGAGAAAGTATTGTGTCTAGAGTTGGACGATTGCCGGTGGCTGTGCCTTCCGGCGTAGACGTGAAAGTTACTGGGTCGCATGTCAAGGTCAAAGGGCCCAAGGGTGAAATGGAATTTACCTTTTCCCCAGATATCGAGATTTTGTTGAACGAGAACGAAATCCAGGTCAACCGACCTTCTGATGCCCGCGAGATGCGTTCCCTGCATGGGACCACCCGGGCGCTGATTCAGAATATGGTCACTGGCGTGACGGAAGGTTTCCAGAAAGAATTGCAGCTGGTCGGTGTAGGCTACCGCGCGAATATGGAAGGGGTGAATCTGGTCCTCAATGTGGGCTATTCCCATTCTGTGGTGGTCGAACCGCCGGAAGGTATTACCTTTGAGGTAGGGGAAAGGAACCAGCAGATATTCATCTCTGGTATTGACAAGCAGGCCGTAGGTCAGATCGCAGCGGATGTTCGCAAGGTCAGACCGCCGGAACCCTATAAGGGCAAAGGCATTCGGTATAAAGACGAGTATATCCGCCGCAAAGCAGGCAAGGCGGGTAAGGTAGCGTAATATGGCAAAAAAGAACAGCAGAGCGGATGCTCGCAAACGACGGCATATCCGGGTTCGAAAGAAAGTGCACGGCACGGCTGAAAAACCCCGTTTGAATGTGTATCGCAGCCTGAACGAGATCTATGTTCAGGTAATAGACGATAATAAGGGCCATACCCTGGTTTCAGCTTCCAGTATAGATGGGGAGCTGAGAAAGAAAACCAAGGGTATGACTAAAAGAGAACAGGCAAACCTTGTTGGCCAGACCATTGCGGAGCGGGCCAAGGAAAAGGGCATCAAAGAGGTCGTCTTTGATCGCGGCGGATATAAATATATTGGCCGCGTGGCAGCCCTGGCTGATGGCGCCCGTGAAAAAGGCTTGCAGTTTTAGGTACCAACCGGGAGAAAGTTATGACAAACGGTTATAAAGACAATCCTGAACAGGAATTCGATGAAAGGATCATCAATATTGAACGTGTTGCCACCGTGGTAAAAGGCGGCCGCAGGTTTTCATTCCGGGTGTGTATGGTTGCCGGAGATCATAAAGGCAAAGTGGGATTTGGAATGGGTAAAGCCAATTCCGTTCCGGATGCCATTCGCAAGGCAGCAGCTAATGCCAAGGATGATATGCACCCAGTGGCGATTTACAACACAACAATTCCCCATAAGGTGATCGGTAAGGTCAGCGGTGCCCAAGTGCTGCTCAAGCCTGCTTCCGAGGGAACAGGCGTGATCGCGGCTGGTGCTGTCCGCGCAGTGGTTGAGGCGACCGGCATTTCCAATATTCTGACCAAATCCCTGGGCAGCAATAACGCCATGAACATCGCTGCCGCTACTATTGATGGATTGGGACAGCTCAAGGACCCCTATGAAGAAGCTGCCAACCGCGGGGTAGATCCGAAAAGACTGATCCCCTTCTGGGATAGAGGATAAAACCATGGCGAAGAAAAAAGAAAAAATGCTGACAATTAAACTGGTGAGGAGCCCCTATGGGCGGACCCAACCCCAGCGCAGAACCCTGGAGGCCCTGGGTTTGCGGAAGATCAACCAAACCGTGGAGCGCCCGGCCCATCCCAGCGTCCTGGGAATGGTAGAACGTGTGAAACACCTTGTTGAGGTTGTAGAGTAAACGGGCTGGAAGGAAAAACTTATGAAACTGCATGATTTGAGACCCAATCAAGGTTCCAAGAAGAACCGCAAGCGCGTAGGCCGCGGCCATGGCTCCGGCATGGGGAAAACATCCGGCCGGGGTATGAACGGCCAAAATTCCCGGGCTGGAGGCGGCGTTCCCCTCTGGCATCAGGGTGGAGACACGCCGTATTTCCGGCGCATGCCCAAAAAACCCGGTTTCAAGAATTTCAACCGGGTGGAATACCAGGAAGTCAATTTGGAGCACCTGTCGCAATTCCGTAAGGATTCCAATGTCACTCCTGAGAAGCTGCGGGAAGTTGAGCTGATCAATACCCTCAGCCGTCCGGTGGTGATCCTGGGCCGGGGAGAAATAAATAAACCGCTGAAAATCAAAGCCCATCGATTTTCCCGCAAGGCTGTGGAAAAAATCGAAAAGGCAGGCGGAACAGTTGAGGTTATCGAAGGCTAAACTGCCTCTACGATGAATTTTGGATCTATGTCAACTCCTGGGTGAGTTGAATAGAGGAGAAAAAAGCAATGAAAACATCTGCTTGGCGTTATTTGTGGAAAGCAGAAGATATCCGTCGGAAGCTCTTGATCACTGTCATGCTTTTGGTTATCTACCGTCTGGCAGCCCATGTGCCAATCCCGGGCGCTGATCGGGACGCCATCGCGGCGATTATCTCTGGCGGCGGTGCTGGCGGCACTTTTGTGGGTATTCTGGATATGTTATCTGGCGGCACAGTATCCAATTTTTCTGTGCTGGCAATGGGCGTTTACCCCTATATTACTGCCCAGATTATCCTCCAGTTGCTGGTCCCCATTATTCCTTCCCTGCAAGCTAAAATGGAAGAAAATCCCCAGGAAGGCCGCAAGTGGATGGAGAAGTGGACATACATCCTGGCCATCCCCATGGCTGCCTTGCAGGCAATTGGCCAGATCCGGATCTTTTCCAACCTGGCCGGCGGGATCCCGATTATCAGCAATTTCGGCTTCAGCGGCGCTTCTTTGATCCCCAGTCTGGCAATCATTGCCAGCATGACTGCTGGTACTATGTTTGCTATCTGGCTGGGTGAGTTGATCTCGGAATACGGTATCCGCAACCAAGGCCTTTCTTTACTGATCTTCGCGGGTATCGTTTCCCGAATCCCGCAGAACTTTGCTTCGATCATGGGCCTGACTGAAACCCGCTGGGTAACGCTGGCTGTCATGTTGATGATCACCATCCTGATCATCTACGCGATCGTTTATGTCCA
>DRBO01000054.1 GCA_011039385.1 Chloroflexota bacterium
CACACCAGAGGGTGAAGAAGTTTATGCCAATTGAGAGTACCCCGGGCGGGAGTCGAACCCACAACCTAGGCTTTAGGAGAGCCTCGCTCTATCCTATTGAGCTACCGGGGTCTATGCTCGGAAATTATAGCATTACCACTATCGTCAGACAAGGAAGCTCGCATCGCTCCCGACCGGATGCGCCTTTGGCTCAAAGAGTCCAACCGGTCCTTTTTCTATCTTCAATATTCAATTATTAATGGTTCATGCAACTTTTCCTCCCTTACTCCTGTACTACAATATAGACATGGCCCCATCCAGCGAGAAGGAACTCATTGAGCAGGTCCAGAAAGGGGATCTGGAGGCTTATGGAGAGATCGTCCGGGCTTACCAGAACTCGGTCTTCAACGTCTGTCTGCGGGTTCTGGGGAACATCCAGGAAGCCGAGGACCTGGCCCAGGAAGCCTTTTTAAGGGCCTACCGGAATATCGCCCACTACGACCTTTCCCGGCCCTTTGGCCCCTGGATGCGGGTCCTGGCCGCCAACCTGTGCTGCAACCATCTCAAGAAAGCCCGTCTGGAGTGTGCCCCGTTGGAGGACGAACGAGAGGTCCTGCCGGATGACCCTCATCGGAGCCCTGAATTTCTCCTGGAACTTTCCCAAGAACACCAGGACCTCTACCGTCAAATCTGGCAGCTGCCAGAAAGCCAGCGAATCACCCTGGAACTGCGCCACTTCCAGGGATTGTCTTACCAGGAAATGGCTGCAATCCTCAATCTGCCGCTCAACACCGTGCGCAGCCATCTCTACCGGGCCCGCCACAAGCTGGCGGAGCTCCTGAAGGAGGAAGAAGGTGACTGATCAAAAGCATCATATCAAGAACGATCAGCTGCAGGCCTATCTGGATGGCATCATGGACCCCGCCGCGGCGGAGAGCATCCAGTCTCATCTGGACACCTGCCCGGCCTGCCAAAACGAGTTTGCCCGCCTGGAAGGGATGTCAGCCCGGCTGGCAAGTCTGCCCGCAGTCCCTCTTTCCAGAGATCTCTCCCGGCTGGTGATCTCCCAACTAAAGGGGGAACAGGCCCTATCCCCT
The DNA here is from genome assembly GCA_011039385.1 of Chloroflexota bacterium. Classification (GTDB taxonomy): domain Bacteria; phylum Chloroflexota; class Anaerolineae; order Anaerolineales; family UBA11858; genus B10-G9. Next base: position 1,077 of record DRBO01000054.1, read on the forward strand.
GTCATCACCTGGGCCCTGGTCATTGAAGCCCTGGCCGCCGGGGCGGTGATCGCCGCCTTCCAGACCGCCAGCTGGCCGCCCCAACTGCTAGGCACCGGTCTGGAAATCCGGGCTGCGGTCAATATTTTCCTGTCCCAACTCTTCAGCAGCTGGATGGTATGGTGGGTTGCTCTGAAACTGCAGTTCAGTCAACTGCTGGGGGCTTTCAATCCCCTGGAAGGCCTGCGCCTGGGGGCTGTCTCCCCCTGGGGATTGATCGGGGCGGCTGGCGGATTGATGGCATTGACCAATGCCCTGCTGTTGGGGCGGCAAGCCCTGCTGGATCGCAATCATAAAGGCAGTCAAATCTAGAGGAGGATCTCATGCAAACCCTATCTGTACTCTTATTCGCGGTTCTCTCCCTGGCCGCGCTGGTCGCCAGCCTGATCTTCATAAGGGGGCTTTTTCCAGTCCGGGTGGATCGTGTCCGCCAGACCCTGGAAAATAACTGGAAGCGCTCCTTCTGGATCGGCCTGCTCAACACCGTGCTGATCACGATCTTTGTACTGGGTCTTGGATCGCTGGGTGAGGGCGCCCCGATCTTTTACATCCCCACCTTTGGGATCTACGGGGCTTTCCTGATCGGCCTCCTTTACGGCCTGGCCGCTTTTATCGGTCTCCTGGGAGATTGGCTCTTCCCGGACCAGCCCCCGGTTAAGAAAGATATTCGCGCCAGTGCTGTCTTCCTGCTGGCCAGCCTACTGCCTTTCGTGGGCTGGTTCCTGCTCTTCCCTTATGGGATCAGCCTCGGTGTGGGGGCGGTGATTATCACCCTCTTCCAGAACCGCAGGAGTAAACGGAACGAAGAAGACCCGGAATAATTATTGATCTCCTGATCTTCCCGAAAAGGGCGGCAGGATTTTCCTCCCCCGAATGCCTTCCCAAAAAAGTTCCCTGACCTGGGAGCTTTTTTTGCAGCCTGCAACTTAACCCACCCAGCTCCTGTATACCCCATAGAAATGTATTTGAACCGGACTGGCTACCTGCCAACCGCATCTCACTACAAGGAGTAAATCATGTCTGACAAATTCACCATCTTCGGATCCTTGATCCTGCTGGGACTGAGCTATCCGGCCACCCTGACAGCCTGGTTGCTGCTCTTCCCTGAACGGGTGGAAAACGCCCGGGTGAAGATCGTCGAAGAACCCCGCCGGAGCTTATGGATTGGGGTCCTGACCGCTCTGGGAGCAGCTATCCCGGCAGTCCTTTTCTTCGCCATCCAGGCGCCGCTCTTTCAAGTCCTGGGCTGGATCTGGCTGGCCGTCGTGCTGGGATTTGCCAGCCTGGGAGCTGCTGGCATCGCTGCCGAACTGGGTCTGCGTTTGAACTGGAAAAACGATGGGGCTTACCTATCCCTGGGTGCCTTCATCCGGGGTGCCCTGGTCTGGGAACTGGCCGCCGCTCTTCCTTTGATCGGCTGGCTGCTGGTGATCCCCCTGGGCACGCTGATTTCCCTGGGTGGGATGGTCTGGACCCTGCGCCGGGAGAAAGCTCCCCAAGAAGAGAACTGAATGCCAGAAAACAGGAATTTAACATCACTCCCCCCAGGCTGAAAAAGGACCGATCATGGACAAGGAATTTTCCATCCCCAAAAAACATCAGTGGCTGTTCTGGTTGATCCTGGCTGCCTTCTCGACCTTCTTTGCGGAGGTCTTTTCCGGCTCGGACATGTTCCCCTACTTCAGCCCCTGGGGGCTGCTGGTGGTGGTGCCCCTGTACGGGCTGCATATCATTCTCCTCGGGAGCCTGGTCCACCGGGCAGAAAAGCCCCGCTTCCCCAGCCTGATCTTCGCCGGGATGATCTTCGGCCTCTACGAAGCCTATCTGACCAAGGTGCTCTGGGCGCCCCCCTGGGGAGATCCCTTGATCATCGCTGAGGTCGCACCGGTGGAGACCCTGGTGCTGGTCACCTGGTGGCACTGCTGGTTTTCTTTCATCATCCCCCTGCTGGTGGCAGAAAAATTACTGACCGTCTCTACCCATCTGGGCCGGTGCCTGCCCGGCAAGCTGGGGGACTTCCTCAACAGCTGGGGAGGTTTAGCTGCGGTGATGGCTTTCGGCGGGCTGTTCCAGAGCATCAACTCCCCTTCGGTGAGCCAATCCCTGCTCTCCGGGTTCTCCACCACTGCAGTATTGGTTGGATTGACTTTGTTCTGGAAGCGGGTGACCAGGGGGCAACCCTACACCATGAAGAATTTACTGCCTTCCCAAAAGCAGTTCAAATGGCTGTTAATCCCAATCGCGATCATGTACCTGGGGATGGGGATCCTGATCCGGCCCGAGGCGCTTCCAGGGTTAATCGGCCACCTGGTGATCTGGATCACCTACGGGATCAGTTTCTATTTGCTCTTCAAGAGCCTGAAAGGAACAGCATCCCAGATCAATGAGAGAGAACTGGTAAGCTGGCCAGCGGCAAAATGGCTCCTCCTGGCAGGGATCTTCCCCCTGGCCGCCGTTGCCGGAGAAATATTACTGCAGGGAGTAATGGAACCTCTGGCTATATTCTTCTGGTTTGGAGGAATCCTCTTTGGCCTGGCGATGTTCTTCAAAGCCCTGGGAACACAATTGAAAACAATAAATTGAAGATTTAATTTTCTATCTGTTCTATCGATTCGCAACTTCCCTCTCCCATAGACGTATATACTCCCAGAAAACAAAGAACAGGAGTTTACAGCATGTCTGTTTTGGGAAATATCATCTGGTTGATCTTGGGCGGTTTTTTGTCCGGGATGGGCTATCTCCTGGGGGGTGCCGCCCTGTGCCTGACAATTGTGGGCATCCCCTTTGGTTTGCAAGCCATCAAGATCGGCCTGGCCACCTTTGCCCCCTTCGGCCGCGAGGTGAGAGAAATGGAAAATGCCAACAGCGTCGGCAGCGTGATCTTCAACATGATCTGGATCATCCTCTTCGGCTGGGAAATTGCTGTCGCCCACCTGGTCCACGGGATCATCCTGGCGATCACCATCGTCGGTCTGCCCTTCGCCAAGCAGCATTTTAAACTCATCCCCCTGGCGCTGCTGCCCTTTGGACGGGGCTATAATTGATCCTCATGGCTTTATAAAGCTTTTCTCCTTGCACCCCCCGCCAGCTGCAGCTGGCGGGGTCACAATTTAAAATAAATGAAGCGGGGCTCCGGCTGGAGCCCCGCTTCATTGTGCCAATATCAATCCAGACTTCCCTTGGCGAGGGCCTTCTTGATCTCCCCAATGGCCTGGGTCACCTGGATGTCCCGCGGGCAGGCATCGGTGCAGTTGAAGATCGTGTGGCAACGGTAGACACCGAACTGCTCGTTAAGGATTTCCAGGCGCTCCGCAGCAGCCTGGTCCCGGCTGTCAAAGATAAACCGATGGGCATTGACAATAGCGGAAGGACCAACGTATTTGCCGTTCACCCAGAAGGAAGGGCAGCTCGTGGTGCAAGCCGCGCAGAGGATGCATTTGGTGGTATCGTCAAAACGCTCTCGCTCCTCGGGGCTCTGCAGGCGTTCCTTCGCAGGAGGGGGATCATCATTCACAAAATAGGGCATTACCGAGCGGTAGTGGTCGAAAAAGGGCTCCATATCCACGATCAGGTCCTTTTCCACCGGCAGGCCCAGGATGGGCTCGATCACCACCTGGCGGGTTTTCAGGTCCTGGACCAGCACCTTGCAGGCCAGCCTGTTGACACCATTGATGCGGATGGCATCCGAGCCGCAGACGCCGTGGGCACAGGCGCGTCGGAATCCCAGAGTGCCATCCTGATTGCCCTTGATCCTTTCCAGCAGATCCAGGACGCGGTCGGTCGGTTCAGCCTCCAGGGTGAAGGTATCGTAATGTTTCTTCCGGTCTTCTTCCGGATTATAGCGAAAGATCTTCAGCGTTACCTGCATGGTTCTCCCTCCTAATAAGACCGGGCTTTGGGCGTATATTTAGTCATGGTGACAGGTTTGTAGGCCAACCTGACCCCGCCATTCTCCATCCAGGCCAGGGTGTGTTTCAGCCAGTTGTCATCATCCCGGTCCGGGTAATCATCCCGGGAGTGCGCGCCCCGGCTTTCCTTCCTGGCCAGAGCCGATACCGCCGTTACTTCCGCGATATCGATCAGGTTGCTCAGCTCCCAGGCTTCGATCAGGTTCATGTTATATTTCGAGCCGTGATCATCGACCCGCACATCTTTGAAGCGTTCTTTCAATTCTCTGACCTTCTCCACAGCTTCCGCCATGCCTTCTTCCACCCGGAAGACACCCACATGCTCGGCCATGACCGATTTCATCTCACTGGCCAGGGTGATCATGTTTTCCTTGCCGCTGCTATTGCGGATGGCATTCAGCTGCTGCATTGCATAGGCTTCCGGATCGGGCGGCAGATCAACATAAGCTTCGCTGTTAGCGAATTCCGCGGCTTTGAGGCCGGAATATTTGCCAAATACGACCAAATCTAAGAGCGCATTGGTGCCCAGCCGGTTGGCGCCGTGAACGGAAACACAGGCCACTTCTCCCGCCGCGTACAGGCCGGGCAGGACCGTGTTTTTCTCGTCTACCACAACCTCCCCATATTTATTGGTGGGAATGCCGCCCATGGCATAGTGAGCGGTCGGTTGCACCGGCATGGGGTCCGTGACCGGGTTGACGCCGATGTAGGTCTCACAAAAATCGATGATATCCGGCAGCTTGGCAAGAATGTCGCTGGCTGTCACCCGGTAAGGAGATCCATCGGGATTTTTTCTGCCGTCAATTTCCGCATAATGGTTGACTACCTCAGGGGTTACATCAAGATTCATAAACCTCTTACCGTTGATCCCCCGGCCGGCTTTCATCTCCAAATACATGGCCCGGCTGATGACATCCCGCGAAGCCAGATCCTTTACAGTCGGGGCATAGGTCTCCATGAAGCGGTTCCCTTCCCCATTGATCAGCACCCCGCCTTCCCCTCGCACACCTTCTGTGATCAGGATGCCCATCTTGTAAATCCCGGTAGGATGGAACTGGTAGAACTCCATATCCTCGGCAGGTATGCCTTTCCGTAAGGCCAAGGCCACGCCATCCCCCGTGTAGGAATAAGCGTTTGAGGTGGTTTCCCAAACCCGGCCGTGGCCGCCAGTGGCAATGATCACAGCCTTGGCCTGGAAGATATGCATCTCGCCAGTAGCCAATTCCATGGCCACCAGACCAGCCGTTTTACCATCAACGATCAGCAGATCCAGCACATAAAACTCATCAAAGAACTTGACCTGGTTTTTAATGCTCTGCTGGTAAAGAGTCTGAAGGATCATATGGCCAGTGCGGTCAGCCGCGTAGCACGCCCGGCGGACCGGCTTGCCGGTTTCATTATTGGTGTGCCCGCCAAAAGGCCGCTGGGCGATCGTGCCGTCCGGATTGCGGCTGAAGGGCAGTCCCATATGCTCCAATTCGTAAACCGCATCCACGGCTTCGGCCGCCATAAATTCAATCGCGTCCTGGTCGCCCAGATAGTCGCTGCCTTTGACGGTATCAAAAGCATGCCACTCGGGATGGTCTTCTTCGGTATTTCCCAGGGCTGCCCCGATCCCTCCTTGGGCTGCGCCGGTGTGGGAGCGGGTGGGGTAAAGTTTGCTGATCACAGCTGTGCTGGCATTCCGGGACGCGTACAGGGCAGCAGTTAACCCTGCCCCCCCAGCTCCAACAACCACAACTTCGTATTGATGTTTTTGCATAACTGTTCTCCTCTCAGGAGCCGAGAATGACGTAGATGGCAACCAATCCAGAAAATACCCACAGCAGGAAGATAAGAAACCTCAGGGCTGCCTGCCAGAACCCTGGAGAGGTGTAGTCTTCCAGGACCACCCGCAGGCCGTTAAACCCATGAGTGGCGGCAAAGACAACCACCAGAATCTGCATGATCTGCCAGAAGCCATTCGCCCACAGGAAAATATCCGGGATCTCGCTGTCCAGGACATGGTTAGAGTTGGGGAAAAACGCCCAGCGCATCAGGGTTCCCATGTCCATCTGGGTCCTGGCACCCATCAGCAAGCCGAGTGAGATTCCCAGGACGGCCAGCAGGATCAGGGATAAACCCGAAATGCGGGTGAAGATCCACATCAGGTATTCCAGATTCCAGCTGGGTTTTGGCATTGCTCTTGATCGCATACCTGACTCCTTTAACCCGCCAGAAAACGCCGGATCATGATAAATGCGGTGAGAAGATAAAGAGGTAAGATCACAAACCACTCCAGCCAGGTGGATTCCTTTTGGTAGCGAATCAAACGGGGCCAGATATCCAGCACAATAATCCTGAAGCCGTTCACTCCATGAAATATGGCACAAAAGACAATGAACAGCTGGAAGTAGATCGATTCATAGAAAATATTGATCGAGATGCCCAGATCGCTCCCCATCTGCTGGGTCAAGAAAGAGGCAATCACGTGCAGGGTTACAAACAGGATGATTCCCAAACCAGAAATGCGGTGGAGAGCCCAGGCCAGCATCGGACCGCCCCCTTTGTATTTCGCTCCCGCCAGTAAACCCACTTTGCGGCTAAGCGCCATAATCTCCTCCTTGTACCTGGGTATTGAAAAGAAAACATCCTGGCTTCGGTTCCAGGATAGGATATATCACTTCATTATGTCATCCCTAGGCCATTTTATGAAAGTGACATTGTTCACAGTTTGTTAGTCTCAGATATCATCAGCCTTCACAGGGGTTCTGGTCTATAATGAGTGAATACTTTCACGCAAACCATCCATCCGAACCAATATTTGCGTGTGACCCATCCACAATTTAGCCTGGAGTGGTTTATGTCAAGGAAATATCGCTCTCCCGTTATGGACCGGCGAAGTTTTGTAAAAATTGTCACTTCCGCCCTGGGATCCCTCATGGCAGCAGTCGTCGGGCTGCCTGTCATCCAGTATTTTATCTCACCTGCTTTTGGAAAAGAAGCCGGAGATGACTGGATTTCCCTGGGCACACTGGAAGATTATCCATTCAACACACCCACCCTGTTCAATTTTACGCTCACCAAGATCAACGGCTGGGAGAGAAGCAGCCAGAGTTATGGTGTTTTTGTGCTCCGTGAAGAAGGCAAAGAGGTTGTTGTCTTCTCAGATGTCTGCACGCATCTCAGCTGCCGTGTAAACTGGAATCCAGAAAAAGAAGGGTATTTCTGCCCCTGCCATGCTGCCTTATTCGACAAGCACGGCAATGTGCTCTCCGGTCCACCTCCCCGCCCTATGGATCGCTACGAAACCAAACTGGATGGGGGGCAATTATTTATCCACCTCAGGGAAGGTTAATATGGCACAAAACGTATTCAGCTGGTTAGATGAACGCTTGGGGCTGAAAGCGATTTACGATACCGTTCTTGACCGTAAGGTCCCCAAGGTCAACTGGTGGTTCACGCTGGGCAGCGCCAGCCTATTCCTGGGCGCCCTGCAGGGCATCACCGGCATCCTGCTCTCCGTATATTATGTCCCCACACCAGATCATGCCTATGACAGCATCACCTACATCATGACCGGTGTCCAGTTCGGCTGGCTGATCCGGGGACTGCACCACTGGGGGTCTTCCCTCTTGATCCTGACCGCCTTTATCCACATGCTGCGGGTCTTCTTCTACGGGGCTTACAAATATCCCCGCGAGTTTACCTGGATCACCGGTGTGGCGCTGCTGATCAGCGCCCTGGGAATGGGATTCACCGGATACCTGCTGCCCTGGAACCAGCGCTCCTACTGGGCTACCACGGTTGGCACAGAGATCGCCGGCACTGTCCCCGGGATTGGGGATTTTATTCTCCGGGTCCTGCGGGGCGGGACGGATTTGAGCGCGGTCACATTATCCAGATTTTTCTCTCTCCATATCTGGATCATTCCTGTAATTGCCCTGGCAACAGTGCTCACCCATCTCTACATGGTGATCAGGCTGGGCATTTCCAATATTCCAGACAAGGACAGCTGATCCGGATGGCATTCTGATCAGAGCCATCTATGAGGAGGGACCCTGTGAACGAAGAACAGAAAAAAGCTTATCACCACAAATACGATCAGGCCAAACAGAAAGGGGTCAAGTTCTGGCCGGATATCATCTACAAAGACCTGCTGGTCTCTTTTGCTCTATTTATCCTGCTGATCGGCCTGGCCACCTTTGTCGGCGTGGCTTTCGAGCCCAAGGCTGACCCCAGCGACTCCACTTACGTGCCGCGGCCGGAATGGTACTTTTTATTCCTGTTCGAGTTTTTGAAATTTGTGCCCGGCAAGATCGAATGGGTGGGGACCTTTGTGATCCCGGTCCTGGGTATCCTGGCCTTGTTTGCCCTGCCTTTCATAGACAGAAATCCCCTACGCCACTGGAAGAACCGCCTCACAGGCATATCCATTATGGGTGTGATCGTGCTGGGGATGGTGGGATTGACAATCCGATCCATTCTGACGACGCCGAAAACTGAGGAAGCAACCATCAGCACGATCCAGGACAAATACGCGCTGGGCGGGGATCTTTACAGCCTGCACTGTGTTGAGTGCCATGGCCCGGATGGAGAGGGTGGGATCATCGCCGGCGTGGAAGGCCTGGAAGGTGTGGAATTAAAATCTATCAGCAGCCGGGATGAGATGTATACGCGTTCAGATGAAACCCTCTATTCAATCGTGGATTACGGACAGCAGGACCTGGGTATGCCGCCATTTGGTTTAGCGTACGGGGGAGAACTGAAAAAATCAGAAATGGAGGCGATGGTGCTTTATTTGCGCTACACCTGGGACGACCGGGCTGAACTGCCCGCGGATGCAGCCTCTGCAGGTGCGATCCCCGCATTAGGCGCTGATGAGGTGCCTTCCTATGAAGTGCATATCTCCCGCCTGGCAAAGCGCTACTGCATCTCCTGCCACCGGCCTGACAAGGAAAATAACAATTATCTCATGGGCAGCTATCAGGAAATACTCACCACTGGAGACAATGCCGAATCCAACCTGATTGCGGGCGATCTGGGGAGTTATCTGATCCAGATCATCAACGGTGGAAGCATTCTTGACGAGAATGGCGAGGAAATCATCCAACAGATGCCTCCCACCAAGCTCATGAAAGAGGAGTATATCCACCTCTTTGAAGTCTGGGTCCTGAACGGCATGCCGGAAACCGTAGCTGAGGCAGAAGCCCTGAGCACGGAAGTCCAGGAATAAATCGCTCACGATGCGGCATCATTTATCCTGAAATTAAAAAGCCTCCCTCG
>DRBO01000061.1 GCA_011039385.1 Chloroflexota bacterium
AAGGAAGGGAAATTTACCTGTACGCGGGATGCTGTTCCGGGGGCTTCCTGTGTGGTCAGTACCAGCTCATCCCCAGGATGGATTTCCACTGGGCCTTCGGCCAACCCACAAGTGCGTATTTTTGGACCGGAGAGATCCTGGAGGACGGAAATCGGACAGTTGAGTTCCTCTGAAACCTCGCGCAGGAATTTGATCACCTGTGCGTGTTCCTGATGCGTGCCGTGGGAGAAATTTATTCGGGCTACATCCATGCCAGCCTGAACTAGCTGTTGGATGGTTTTCTTATCCTGACTGGCAGGTCCGAGTGTGGCTATGATCTTTGCCCGTCGTTTCATGCCTATTCTGTCCTCCGATTTCCCGGGTATTGTCTAGATATAGTGAAGCTCGCGGGCTTGTTTTTTCAGATCTTCCCTGAAATTCGGGTGGGAGACATTGATCAGCGCCAGGGCGCGTTCCCGGATGGTTTTGCCATAGAGGTGCGCTACGCCATACTCAGTCACAACGTAATGGACATGGTTGCGGGTGGTGACCACGCCAGCGCCAGCTTTGAGAGTTGGCACGATCCGGCTGAAATCTTTGGCCGTGCTGGGCAGGGCGATGATCGGCACACCGCCCTTGGAACGGGAGGCCCCGTAGATAAAGTCTAATTGCCCTCCCACACCGCTGTAGAGTTTGGTGCCGATGCTGTCTGCGCAGATCTGACCGGTGAGGTCTACTTCGATAGCAGAATTGATGGCTACCATGCGGTGATTCCGCGAGATGACGAAAGGGTCATTGACGTATTCAGTCCGCAAGAACTCGATCAGGGGATTGTTGTGCACCCATTCATAAAGGCGTTTTGTGCCCAGGATAAATCCGGCAATGATCTTGCCCGGGTGAAGGGTCTTTTTGTTATTGGTGATCACCCCGGCCTCTACCAGATCGATCACTCCATCTGAGAATAGTTCGGTGTGAATGCCCAGGTTCTTTTTGTCGTAGAGGTATTTCAGGACTGCGTCCGGCACAGCGCCAATGCCCATTTGCATGGTGGCTTCATCAGGGATCAGTTCAGCAATGAATTGGGCGATTTTCTCAACTTTCTCAGAAGGTTTTCCATCTCCCATAGCCAGTTCAGGGAGAGGATAATCTACGGGGACGATGTAATCAATATCGCTGATATGGATGAATGAGTCGCCCAGGGTGCGGGGCATCTGATCGTTGACCTCGGCGATGATGAGCTCGGCAGATTCTGCCGCGCTTTTGCTCAAACCCACTTCCACACCAAAACTGCAGTAGCCGTGCTCGTCAGGTGGCGACAGATGGACAAAAGCCACGTTGACTGGCAGATGTTTGTCTTTAAATAGCAGGGGAAATTCAGAGAGCAGGACCGGTGTGAAGTCTGCCCTGCCTGCGTGGACTGCCTCGCGGGTGTTGTGGCTGATAAACATGGTGTTGACCCGCAGGTGTCCTTCCATTTCCGGGCTGACATAATTGGCAGAACCGATCGTTAGCGCCTGGTCAATCTCGACATTCTCAAGCTCCTGAGCCCTGTCTACCAGGGCGGCCAGGACCGTAGTGGGTACTGAGCAGTTGCCTGTTAGAAAAATTCTGTCCCCAGATTTGACAGCTTTGACTGCTTCAGCAGCAGTGACAACTCTCTTTTGATATTCTTCTGTCCAGCTCATATTTATTTCCTGCCCTCCAGGGCATCTAAGTAAACCTGGTTGATGATCTTGCCCTGGGTTGTGTAAACGCCGTTGTGCAGGGCAGGGTTGGTTTCCAGGGCTTTCTCCAGGCCGATTTTAGCGACCTGTGAAACGTAAGGCCAGATGGCATTGCTCATCACATGGGTTGCTGTCCTTCCCATAACACCAGTCATATTGGGCACGCAATAGTGGATGACGTCTTCTTCCAGATAGGTGGGGTTGCTGTGAGTGGTAGGTCGGCTGGTTTCGATGCAGCCTCCCTGATCAATGGAGCAGTCGATGATGATCGAGTGGCTGTGAAGGCGCTTGACCATCTCCCGGGTGACGACAATAGGGGCGGGTGCTCCCGGGACCAGCACTGCGCCAACAAAGACATCCGCGAAGGAACAAACCTTGTCCAGGTTGAAGGGATAAGAGACCAGGGTGTTGACCCGGCCTGAGAATTCCTCATCGATACGCTGCAGGGCTTTCAAGGAGATATCCAGCATATAGACATTGGCGCCCAAACCCAGGAATGTCCGGGCAGCGCTGCGTCCAACCGTACCCGCTCCCAGGATGACCACATCTGCCGGAGGAATGCCGGGGACCCCGGAAAGGGCAAATCCCTTTCCCCCGTAGTTGTTCCAGGCCAGGACAGCGGCGATTTGGGGGATCATCGTCCCGGCCAGGTGGCTGAGCGGCGTCAGAATAGGCAGGCTGCCGTTTTCCTCCTGAACGATTTCGTATCCAATGGCGGTGATCTTTTTCTCCAGGAGCGCGTCCACTTTATTTACCCACCCAGCGGAAAGGTGCAGGAATCCCATCAAGGTAAGACCATCTGGCATCCAGCTGAATTCTTCCTTGGTGGGCCGGGCGACCTTTAACATCAAGTCCGCCCGCTTATAGATTTCCTCGCCGCTATAAACGATTGTGGCTCCTGCTTTTTGATAGGTATGATCGGGAAAACCACTTCCCAATCCAGCTTCCTTTTCAACATAGCAGGTATGCCCCATCTGGATGAGTAGTTCAATACCTGCCGGGGTCAATCCAACCCTGTATTCGTTATCGCGCCGTTCTTTGGGTATACAGATATTCATCACTTGCTCCTCGGCATTGTAAATCAGGCTAGTAATTTAACCAGGATGGCTTTCTGGGCATGCAGGCGATTGTGAGCTTGCGGGAACAGTCGGGATTGGGGGCCGTCTGCCACCTCGTCTGTGATCTCCTCCCCGCGGTGGGCGGGCAGGCAGTGCATGACGATAGCCTCTTTATCCGCTTCAGCGAGCAATTTCGCGTTGACCTGATAAGGCGGGAAGGCAGCCACCCGTTTGGCAGTCTCCTCATCCTGACCCATGCTGACCCAGGTATCGGTATAGATCACCTGGGCGTTTTTAACGGCTGCAACGGGGTCGGTCAGCTGGCGAATGGAGCTGCCGCTGGCCTGGGCAAACTTTTCAGCCAGGGCTACGGCGTCTGGGTCCAGGTCATACCCTGCGGGGTTGGCAATTGTGAAATCCGCACCGAGTTTAGCGCAAATATGCATCAGGGAGACAGCCACGTTATTGCCGTCACCGATAAAGGTGACCTGAAGGCCTTTCAAGGAGCCGAAATTTTCCTGGATCGTGAGCGCGTCCGCAGCAGCCTGGCAGGGATGATTGTAGTCACTCAAGCCGTTGATGACAGGGATGTCAGCCCACCTGGCTAATTCCAGGATATGTTGATGGTCAAAAACCCTTGCCATCACCGCGTCCACATAGCCGGATACCACCCGGGCCACATCGGCGATCGACTCACGCTTTCCCAGACCAATTTCAGCCGGGGAGAGGTAGAGCGCATCACCTCCCAGATGGCGCATGGCCATGTCAAAAGAAACCCGCGTCCGCAAGCTGGGTTTCTGGAAGATCATCGCCAAGACTTTGTTCTTGAAAAGGGGGGGGTTTCCTCCATCCTGCCATTCCTTTTTTAAAGCCACTGCCTGATCAAGGATGGCCTGGAGGTCCGCGGGGGAATAATCAGCAATTGCTAAAAAATCTTTCATTTCTTTAACTCCTGTGCAAATGATTTCGTTCCAAGTGAAGTATAACATGAGTGGCATTTGATAGACCTCCGAGGTCTTAAGACCTCGGAGGTCTTCTCCTTTCATCCTCTCGACGGGACCTCAGGATGACCTCGGAGGTCTCACACGTCCATCCCCCAGAGTTCGTGTTATTATACAAACAACAAATATGCATCCTCTTGGTAATTTTCTTTGCTATTAAATCCAACCTTGGAGGCCAATATGACCTCAAAAATATTGCTGATTGATGACGATCCCAACCTCCGGGAATCTCTGGGCGAGGTCCTGCGTGGGGAAGGATACCAGGTAGGTTTTGCCGCCAACGGGGAGGAAGGGTTGGCAGCCTTGAAGGGGGAAAGTTTTGATCTGGTGCTGCTGGATATCCGCTTGCCGGGATTGGACGGTGAAGTGGTCATGAGAGAAATCTATAATTACCATCCTGAAACGGAAATGATCATCATTTCAGGCTATGGATCGCTCGAGTCCGCTATCACAGCCATCCGTTTGGGCGTGATAGATTATTTCATCAAGCCTTACCAGGTAGATGATCTCTTAGACGCGGTTTGCAGGGCTTTGATAGACAAGGAAACCCGGGCTCGAAAAGAAGTCCTCATCAATCAGCTGTCCGCTTCGCTGGATCAGCTCAAAGACCTGGAAGGCATTCGGGGAGAAGCCCTGCCAGCCCGCAGGGTGCTGCCCCTGCCAGGAGGTGTGATGGTAGACCTGGAGCGGCGGGAGATTTCGCGCAGCAATGAGCGGGTGGGCCTGACACCCACCGAGAGCAATCTGCTGGGCATCTTCCTGGAAAATCGCGGCCGGGTCCTCAGCCACCAGGAGCTGGTCCTGCTGGTGCAGGGGATCGAGGTGGGAGAAGAAGAGGCACCGGAAATACTGCGTCCCATGGTCAGCCGTCTGAGAAAAAAGCTGACCACCTTCCCCGGTACTGAGAACTGGATCAGCAATGTGCGCGGCACCGGATATGCCTTTGATCCGACTTAAAGAAAGAACGGATGTTTCGTAGACCTCCGTTGGGAAAAGAGCGGGTGACGGGATTCGAACCCGTGAATGTCAGCTTGGGAAGCTGATGCCTTACCACTTGGCCACACCCGCGTTAATCCAGCGCAAGCATTATAACAATAAGATTGAAGTGGGTCAACTTCTTTCCCCTTCAGGCGAATCTTAGGTTATTTTTCTAACATACCACCGTTCCCTATACCTGCATAAGCGTTGATGCTGTAATTTGAGTGACAATCCTCCCCCAGCTCCTACCGGAAAGGATCAGCTTACACTTTCATTAATCGTTCGGGCCCTTAAACTTGGTAGAATATCCTTGAAGAATGTTTTTTCTGGAGAGTGAATGCCAATGGAAAAAGATTCGCCACCCGCAGAAGAACGGCTGCTGGCGACAGTTCTCTTTGTAGATATACTGGGATATTCAGCTCTGGTAGATAAGCTGAACGCTGATCTTGTGCGCCAGGTGACAGACCCTCTCTGGGAGGAATTCGGACAGATCATCAAGGAGCATGGGGGGCTGGTTGTTAACCAGATAGGGGATTCCCTGGTGGTGGCCTGGGGGGCGCCTGAATCCCACGAAGATGATGCCGAGCGGGCAGTTTCGGCCAGCTTGGAGCTTCGGGAAGGGCTTCGGCGTTTCAAGGAGGGAGCAGATCACTCCGCTACCCGGTCGCTCCACCTCCGGATGGGGATCCATACCGGGTTGGTATTGGCAGGCAACCTGGGCCTGCGGGGGGAGTACACGGTGCTGGGGGATACAGTGAATGTCGCCCAGCTGCTGGAGAATTCGGCTGAGCCGGGTTCGCTGATTGTCAGCGAATCCACTTATCAAACCATCCGCGGTGCGTTCCAGGCTAAAAGGTTAACCCCGATCCAGCTCAAAGGCACCCGAGCCTTGATGAATATCTTTGAGATACTGGAGGAACTGCCCCAGCCAACCAAGCTGCGCTACCGCAGTAAGGGAGGGTTGGAAACCCGATTGGTAGGCAGGGAAGTGGAAATGGATCTGCTGCGGAAAGTGTTCGAAAAGACCCTGCAGACCAGCCAGCCCCAGCTTGCTCTGGTTACAGGGGATATGGGGGTTGGCAAATCGCGGCTATTATTTGAGTTTACCGGCTACCTGGAGACCCATCATCCCCTGCTGACTGTCATGTCCAGCAGGGCGTTGGAGCAGACCTCGCAGATCCCTTATTTTTTGTGGAAAGAGCTGTGGGCGAACCGTTTTGGCCTTAAGGAAGATGATCCAATAGAGATCGCCCAGTCCAAATCCATCGAGGGAGTACGCTCTTTCTGGGGAAGGTCGTTGGGAGAGATCACCGCCGTAGAAGCAACTCATTTCCTGGGTCACATAATCGGTGTGAACTGGGAAAACAGCCCCTACCTGAAGAATTATCAAAACCAGCCTAAGGAAAAGGCCCAGAGGGCATTTCTGATGCTGGAAGAGATCTTCCAGCGCATTTCCCAGCAGGGACCGGTAGTGCTGATTCTAGACGACCTGCATTGGGCTGATAAAGGCAGCCTGGCCCTGATCCAGCACTTGTGGAAGGACTCGGGCAGAAAGATTCCCTTGCTGATCCTGGCGGGTGCTAGAGGGGAATTTTTAGGCCAGGCAGCCAGCGAATTCCAGGGTGCAGAAATCATTCAGCTTGGCCCCCTGGCGCTGTCGGCAGACCTCGTTCGGGAGGCTTATCCAGCGTTAAAAAACACCTCAGAAGCGATTCTCAACCATCTGGCGGAAAAATCCGGGGGGAATCCTTATTTCCTGGAGGAAATGGTTAAAAATGTGGTGGGGGAGGAGGGGGTGGATCAAGACCATCTCAAGAAGCTGCCTGATACGCTAAAAGGCCTGCTGCAGACGAGACTGGATTCGCTATCGTTGGAAGGCAGAGCGACGGCTTATTTCGCGTCCGTTTCCGGCCGTGTTTTTTGGAGGGGCTCTGTGCTGGCTGCTTTCCGGGGGGCCCCGGGTGTGACCCGGGTGCTGAATGTCTCCAGCCTCAACCTGGTTGGCAAGGTCCAAAAAGCCCTGGACGAGCTGATGGAAAGAGAGCTGGCGTTCTTAAGAGTCGGCAGTGTGTTTTCGGGCGACAGGGAATATATCTTTAAGCATGCCCTTCTCCAGGAAGTGGCCTATGAACGCCTGCCGGATGAAATGAAACTGGCTTGCCACCGGGCGGTTGCGGAATGGTTAGCGGAAAAGATCGGGCCGGAAAGGAGCATTTCTGTGGCGCATCATTTTGAAAAAGCCGGAGATTTCGATCAAGCTCAGATCTATTTTACACAGGCTGCTGACTACGCCCGCAGTTTAGGGGATGATGAAGAAGCGGATGATATCCAGTATTATGCCCGGACCCTGCCGGATACTCTACTTGGCTAGGGAGCAAATTGGTAAAAGTCTACCTGGAAGATATCCCCGGGGGGATCCTGGCCTTGCAGCGCGGGGAAACCAATCCAGCAGGATTTACCCGACACGAAATTGCGTGTAGTCATACTGATGGGCCGCGCGCACGGAAAATTTACCCATCTGGCTGCGGCTGCGATGGTGGCGTCAGGACGGGCAGTTTGTGCCCTGGACTAAGAAAGATATAGCCTGATCATTCCCCGGGAATTCCCGGACTCGGAACTGCTGGCTCCCTTGTTTGGCCTGCTCGAGGATCTCCACTTTCGCCGGGCAGTCTCGGAACGGCCAGGTGATGATGTGTCACAAATGGGGAAGCCAGTAACCAATCTACCTGGAAGACAATTTACGGTTCACAAAAAAAATAACTCGTCTATAATGGATGTGATTAATATTTTCGTATTTAATGGAGGAAGCAGCATGGCTGTAGTGAAAAGGAAAAAAGGGGTAATAGGAATCCTGACCGGTGGGGGAGATGTCCCGGGATTAAACCCGGCCATCCGGGCGGTGACGATTCGAGCCCTCCGGGAGGGATACCAGGTCGTGGGTTTGCGGCGCGGATGGGCTGGAATCACTGAACTCATCCGGGATAAAAAAGCGGATAACCAGTACAACTACGAAATCCTGACTGAAGAACGCGTCAATAAAATGGGCCGTACCGGCGGCACTTTTTTACACACTTCCCGGACCCGGCCCAGTAATGTCTGCCGAGAAGCTGTTCCCCCTCACTTGAAGGATGAATATGATCAGGAACTGAACGATCTAACTCCTGAGGTCATCAAAAACCTGGATTATCTGGGCATTGACTTTTTAATTCCCATTGGCGGGGATGATACCCTGAGTTATGCGGTGGAGCTCTACCGGAAAGGAGTTAATATTGTCGGGATCCCCAAAACGATGGACAATGATGTCCCCGGCACAGATTATTGTATAGGTTTCAGCACGGCTGTGACGCGGACAATTGAAATAGTCAACAATCTCAGAACCACTGCTGGATCCCATGAACGTTTTCTGGTGCTGGAGGTTTTTGGGCGTTATGCAGGTTTCACTGCTATGCTGCCCACCATGGCGGGCGCGGCGAATCGTTGTGTGATCCCGGAATTCAAATTTGACATTGAATGTTTGGCAGAACTTCTGGCCGAAGACCGGTACAAGAATCCCAGCCGATATTCTATCGTTCTGGTCTCTGAGGGGGCCATGTTCACCGGTGGAGAAATGGTCTTCACGGATTCTGCCCAGGATGCCTACGGCCATAAGAAATTAGGCGGGATCGGCGATCTGGTTTCCCACGAGCTGAATGAGCGCTCTGCCAAATACAATCAGGGCAGGCGGATCAATGTTGTCAATCAAAAATTGGCCTATATGGTGCGAGGAGGAAGCCCGGACGCAATTGATTCCATCGTCCCTATGGCGTACGGCAACCTCGCCCTGGATTTGATCCTTCAGGGAGTCCACGGCCGCCTGGTCGTTCTGAAGAACGGGCGTTACGATAATATGCCCATTGAGGTCTTATCCGGAAAAAGCAAGGTCGTGGACGTGGAGCGTTTCTACAATACTGAACGCCTCCGTCCCCACTACAAGAAATTTGCCATGAAACCTCTCTTTATCATGACCACGGAGGACGGATAGGAGGAACCCCGATCCCCCGATGTTATAATAGGGGCAGGTAATCTGTTCAAGGAGGATGAAGTGCTATTTCAAGCTGGGAATCAGCGAAAACTGATCCCCCAATGGTTCTGGACCCTTTTCGTCTGCCTTCCTCTGGGTGTTCTGGCCTACTGGTTCTTGCGATGGTTCTTTCTGCCCAGTTATAAGCGAACCTCGGCTGTAGAAATAGAGGCCCCCCGGTTTGCGGGTGTGCCTTTACCCGTCCACAAAGACGATTTCACAATCCTCAAGGGAGTTGGACCCAAGACGGCGGCAGCCCTTTACGGGGCGGCAATCTACACCTTTGAACAGCTGGGGCTACTAGATCCAGCCAGGTTGGAACAAATCCTCAAAGATCAGGGTTTAGCGAGCAGCAGCGCAGCTTTCTGGCAAGAACAGGCCGTATTGGCTGCGGCAGAAGATTGGGAGGGTTTGAAAAAACTCCAGAAGTAATGAACCAAGAAAGAATCCCGCACTCGAAAATACTGGTGCGGGATTCTTTTCCTCTGGATCTGGACTCCCTGGCTGCTGATCTTGATCTCGCTTATTATCTGGATACGGCCAGTTTAACCATTTTCCCTGTTTTATCGAAAGTCACCCGGGCGTAGTGGCGGTGAAGTGTTTTGCCGCCGTTCTGAGGAATTTCAAGCGTTTTGCTCAGAGTCACCACGTGGCGCTGAGCGAGGTTCTCTGTGTGAATCTGCTTGCCATCCAGCTGGGCTGGATCGCCCTGTTGGTCCCTTCCCTTGAGAACCTGCTTTTCTGTGCTTAGCACCATATCCGCGTCTTCCATGCCGGGCAGATAGCGTTTGACCACATGTTTGACGTGCATCAGGGTGGCAGACGGGATGTCTGTGGTCAAATTGGATCGATCACTAACAGTTTTCACCTCTGCCGGCACGTGGCGCGGCTCCGCGGCGCTTTTTGATTCCCTTCTTTCAGCAGTGGCTGGGCTGGCGAGGGGATCTCCAAAATGCTGGAAGGAGATCAATGTCTTTTGGTCCTCCCCGTCCAGGTAGCCCTGGCGAGCGTTCATCTCGCGAGCCAGCTGGATCTTGGCTTTTTGGAGTGCGATACCACTTGTGAACCCCTGATTGATATACTTCCAGAAGTGGGCCGCCAGCAGGTCGGCTGCGATGAGGGGGGGAGATACGGATCCATAAGCTGTGACTGAGGAGCCGACGACCGCGTGGGAACCCCGGGATAGATATTTCAGGGCAATGGAATCTTCGATCTCCCGACCTTTCAAATGGATTCCATAACAGGCTTCAGAGAAAACAAATAAGGGAGCATCGTCATAGGCGTTTATATCCTCTGGGCGCATCGCGATAGGGTAATCTGGTCCTGGTTCGCCCTTTGTGAAATCCTTCTGACCGTACCAATTGGGAGAATCC
>DRBO01000086.1 GCA_011039385.1 Chloroflexota bacterium
TTTGAGGGCGTCAACATCTCCTGTGGGTCCCGGGCGGTGGACGGTGCCATAACCGATCTTGACCTAAATGAGGGTGAATTCACCCTTACGACCATCTCGGATGCCGAGCCCGTGGGATTGACTGGTTCAGGCCTCCTGGCAGCGGTCGCCGCCTTCCGCCAGGCAGGTCTTATCGAAGCATCAGGAAGGATAAATCCTGAATGTGCGGCTTACGCCGAGCAAATTCTGAACGGGGACCACAACCAGGTTGAAGATGGATGGGATGGCACCGCTATACCCAAACCCTGCCAGGAGTATCTCAAAAAGATCAGCCGTGATGACCGGGGAAGTCGACGGATCTTACTGGCCCAAGACCAGGATCTGTATCTCACGCAGCTCGATATCCGGGAGCTGCAAAAAGCCAAGGGTGCGATCCGGGCCGCGGTGGACGTGCTTCTGGCCAATCTCGACCTCAAACCCGAGGATCTAACCCGTGTGATCCTGACCGGATCCTTTGGCGGACAGGTGGACATCCAATCCATACTGGATATTGGCATGATCCCACCTGTGGCGGCAGAGATCGTCGAGACAGCAGCGAATGGGGCGGGGTTTGGGGCCGCGATGTTTCTCACCGAAGAAGGATTTGCCCTGGGAGAAAAACTTGCCCGGAAGGCAGAACAGATCGATCTGGATACAGATGCTCAATTTAACCAATTTTATATTGATGGGATGAAGCTGGCGCCATAATTACTGAGTGAGGAAATATTGGCTCAACTATCCAAGAAACCGCTTGCAACCAGGTTATCTGGAATTTTATTAGTAATTGCAGCAACAGCGTGCTGGGCTACATCTGGCATATTCATTAGTCTCATTATCAGAGAAACTGAGTTATCTGCTGTTGGCCTGGCCTTCTGGCGAGACCTGACCACATCGCTTCTGCTGCTGCTTGGCATCTTGATCATCAAACCCAAACTGCTGGTAATCAAGAAAAAAGACCTGCCCTGGCTGGTTGGCATGGGGTCTATCAGTATTGGTATCTTCCATATCTTCTGGAATAAAGCCGTGGTCATGCTCGGAGCCTCGCTAGCGACTGTGGTCCAGTGCAATGCCCCTATCTTTGTGACGATCTTGGCCTGGTTCCTCTTCGGAGAAAAGATCACCGCCAGGAAAATCATCGCCGTGATCCTTGCAGTCATGGGCACTATTCTGGTCTCTGGCATCACCAGAGTTGGGGAGTGGAAAATTATCCCCATAGGCTTGCTGATCGCTCTCGGGTCCGCAATTACCTATGGGTCTTTGAGCCTGTTTGGCAAGAAACTCAGCAGGGATTACAGTGCCTGGACCATCATGTTCTATATCTTTTCTTTCGGCACATTGACCCTGTTTGCCATGCAACTTGGCCAGCCAGATCCCTGGCCATCTGCTTCGAATTTCCTGCCGCTCTTTATTGGTTTTGTCCTCTTTTCTACTATCATGGGGTTTACGCTCTATACCAAGTCCTTGAAAAATCTCCCTGCTAGCGTGGCATCGATCACAGCTACTTCCGAGATCTTCTTTGCCTCCCTGCTGGCTTATATTTTCCTCCATGAAAGAATGGATCGGTGGCAGATCCTGGGGTCAGTATTGATCATTTCCGGGGTGATCCTGGTTTCCCTGGCAAAAGATAACGGTTCCTCTGAGGAGCAGCCGCATGTCTGAGTATATTTTGGGCATTGATACCGGGGGAACTTACACCGATGGTGTTCTGATCCAACGCCATACCCGGGAAATCCTCAAGTCCTCCAAGACCTTAACCACAAAACCTGACCTATCGGGGGGGATCCTGGGAGTTTTGAATGATCTTTTACCAGATGACCCATCACAAATCAAGCTTGTGGTCATTTCCACCACCCTGGCGACCAATGCCATCGCGGAAGGGAAGGGTCGACCGGTGGGATTGTTCCTGCTGGGTTATGATCCCGCACTCATTCAGGGTTTTTCGCTGGATTCCCGTTTTTCTACCACCAGCTACCATTATTTCCAGGGGGGGCATGATCTGTACGCCAATGAACAAGCCCCACTGGATATCGAGGGGATTCGGGCAACCGCTAAAATGATCGAAGGGGAAGTTGAGGCAGTGGCAATCTCCGGTTACTTCAGTCCCTTTAATGCCAGCCATGAGGAGCAGGCATTCCAGATCATATCCGACACGATAACTCAGCCTGTTGTACTTGGTCATGAGCTCTCCACCCGCCTGGATTCAGTGCGGCGGGCTACCACAGCCAGCCTGAATGCCTCCCTGCTCAGCCACCTGCAGGGATTCATCCAGGCTATGGAGGAGTCATTGCGTGAGCGGGAGATCAGTGCCCCGCTGATGGTTGTCCGAGGTGACGGTGCTTTGGTAGAGGCTGAAGGCGCCCAGCGCCGTCCGATCGAAACCGTTCACTCCGGTCCCGCTGCCAGTGCCATTGGGGGCCGATTTCTGGCTGGGGTAGACAAAGCCCTGGTGATCGATGTTGGCGGAACAACCACTGATATCGCCCTCATCGAAGACGGCCAGGTACAAATCCAGGAGGAAGGCACCACGGTTGGTAATTACCGCACCGCAGTACGAGCCGCCAGGATCCATTCCCTGGGGCTGGGCGGGGATAGTTTTATCCAGATCAACGTGGAAGACCAGCTGGAAATTGGCCCCTCCCGTGTACAACCGCTGTCATCCCTGGCCAGGGCGCATCCCGAAGTGCTCCATGCCTTAAAAAAGCTCGGGGCGGAAAGACATAAAAAGCCCAACCTCAGGGATCTTGAGTTTTGGTATTTGATCCGCCAGCCACCCCGGACCATCACCAATCCGCGGGCGAACAAGGTGGTTAAGATGCTCCAGCAAGGCCCAGTGAGCCTACCCCGGCTGCTTAAAAACCTGGATATTTTCCATCCCCTGCAAAGCGGAGCCACTTCCTTGATCCAGGAGGAAATCATCGGTGTTTCCGGTCTCACGCCAACAGACCTTTTCCATGTCCGGGGAGATTTCGCACCCTGGAACCGGGAGGCTGCCGAAATCGGGACAAGGCTGATGGCCACACACCTGGGAATCAGCCCAGAAGAATTCATCGAAAAGGTCATCGATCAGATGGTTTCCAGGATTGCCAGAGAGACCATCACCTACTTGACCGGCCAGACACTTGAGCCAGCCCCCTTCTATGCCCGTCCGGATGATCTGGGTTTATGGCTTTTTAACGAAAACACAACTGGAAAAGACCCTTACCTGGGATGTGAACTCTCCTTGAAGATGCCACTGGTCGGCATTGGCGCCCCGGCCTCACTGCTGCTCCCCCAGGTTGCCAGTCTGCTCCATACACAATATATCTCCCCGCCCCACTATCAGGTCGCCAATGCGGTCGGCGCCGCAGTTGGCAGCGTGATCGCCTATCAGGAAGCCTGGGTGATTCCCCAATCCAGAAACCTCAGGACGGTAGGCTATTATGTCCAGTCTGGGGGTGAACGGCAACGCTTCCGAACCCTGCGGGAAGCTCTTGCTTATGCCGAAGAGATCACACGGAGTCTGGCAATGTCCCAAGCTGATAAAGTTGGACTGCACGATCCGGTGGTCAAGCTGGATCGGCTCCCGGACGGCGCGGAAAGCTACCGGATCCGGGCTGTTATCACTGGTCGCCCTGAATTGAAAAAGGATTCCTGATACCTTTCCTACCCGGTAAGAACTGAATTGCCTTACTCATCTAATAACCAGGCAAATTTACCCTGCCCATAACTGCTGGGGTTGACCAGGGGGATATTTTTGCTAAAATATATATCAAACTATTCATAATAAATGGGTTGGTTTATGATTTTCAACTGCTCCTGTATACAGCGGGGATCGTAATACTGCTTTCAGCCTGACTCTGATCGAAAGGCTTGAAAGCAAAGGCGGTTTCCGCACCAGTAAGATTTCAGCTTTCAAAGTTATTTTGATCATTTTTTATTTTAAGGGCAAGAACAGTATGCAGGACCTGATTCCATTTGTAAAAAGAATAAAACTTGATGAAGGCATGCCCTCGCTGGTTGGCAACACCCCCCTGCTGCCCTTGGTCACGCTTACAGATCGGACACGGACCAAAGCCCAGGTGTTTGCCAAGGCAGAGTGGTTCAATCCCAGCGGTTCGGTGAAAGACCGCCCCGCCTGGGGCATCATCCAACAGGCTCTTCACCAGGGGTTGATCTTACCCGGCATACACCTGCTGGATTCAACGTCGGGCAATATGGGCATAGCTTATGCTACCTTCGGCACGGCTCTGGGCATCCCTATCACCCTTGCTATGCCCTCCAACGCCAGCCCGGAGCGGATTAAAATCATGGACGCCCTGGGAGCCGAGTTGGTGCTGACCGATCCCCTGGAAGGTTCCGACGGCGCCATCCTGGTTGCCCGGGAGATGGCAGCGGAAAATCCAGGAAAATACTATTATGCCAACCAGTATGACAACCCTGAAAACTGGAAAGCCCACTACAGGACCACTGGCCCCGAGCTAATTGAACAAACCCAGGGTAAAATTACCCATTTTGTGGTGGGCATGGGCACTACCGGTACCCTGACAGGCGTATCTCGGTACCTGAGAGACTATTATCCAGAAGTGGAAGTGATCGGCGTCCAGCCAGATTCACCCTTAAACGGGCTGGAAGGTTTAAAACACCTTCTGACCACTATTCAGCCCGGGATCTACGATCCCACCGCTGCCGACCGGATCATTGAGATCCGGACTGAGGACGCTTATGGTATGGTCCGCTTCCTGGCCCGTGAGGAAGGTTACTTCGTCGGCATCTCCTCGGGCGCCGCAGCTGTGGCAGCCCGCCAGGTCGCCAACGAAATTAAAGACGGCGTTGTGGTGACGATTTTTCCAGACGCAGGTTTTAAATACTTGAGTGATGAGGACTTATGGATAGCTTCTTGAAAATCAACATACCGGGAGGAATTCTAGAACAGATCCATAGCCATTGCGAGAGGTCCTATCCAGAAGAAGGGGCAGGCTTGATGCTGGGAAAGGAGGAAGACGATCGCAGGGCTGTTGCATACCTGTTTATCTTGGAGAATGCCCGCGAGGATGCCGCCCGGCATAACCGCTACCTGATCACAGCTGCCGATATGCTGGCAGGTGAAAAGGAAGCCAAACGCCTGGGATTGTCCATCCTGGGGATCTTTCATTCCCATCCTGATCACCCCAACCAGCCTTCAGAATTCGATCGGGAATATGCCCTTCCCTGGTATTCCTACCTGATCACCAGCGTCCAGGGAGGACAAGTGGTGGACTCTAAATGCTGGCGGCTGAGGGACAACCGTGCCGGGTTTGTTCCGGAAGAAATAATTCTCACTGATTGAGCTCAGCCAAAACAAAGCATATTGTGTAAAATCATGACAAGGACATAATAACCATGCCTACCCTGAAAATACCTACCCCTCTGCGGCCTTACACTTCTGGGGAGAGTACAATTACACTCCCGGGTGAAACCGTAGCTGAGGTGCTCGAGGCCCTTGTTGAACGGCACCCTGAGCTTAAAAGACATCTATTGGGAGATAACGGCCAACTCAGGCCCTATGTAAACCTTTTTCTGAAAGAAGAGAACGTCAATCAACTCCAGGGATTGGAAACACCCCTTACTGAAAGGGATACCTTATTGATCATCCCTTCCATTGCTGGAGGAAAAGAACACCGGAGAGACCATGCTCCCTGAACTCAGCCACGAGGAAATCCATCGTTATTCCCGCCACCTGCTTATTCCTGATGTGGGGCTGGAAGGCCAGCGCAAACTTAAAGCGGCTTCTGTGCTGGTGGTCGGCACAGGTGGGTTAGGATCACCCGTCGCACTCTATCTGGCAGCCGCTGGCATAGGCAGGATCGGCCTGGTGGATTATGACGTGGTAGATTTTACCAATCTGCAGCGTCAGATCATCCACAGCGAATCCCGGCTGGGTGATCTAAAAGTAGAATCCGCCCGGGATCGGCTGCAAGACCTCAACTCAGAAATTCAAGTGGATATCTACAACGAGTACCTCAATTCCGAAAACGCGTTTGAGATCTCCGCTCCCTATGACATCATCGTTGACGGGACGGACAATTTTCCCTCCCGCTATCTGGTGAATGATCTTTGTGTTTTAACTGGCAAGCCCAATGTTTATGGATCCATCTATCGCTTTGACGGCCAGGCCAGCGTCTTTAATGCCGAAGGCGGCCCTTGCTACCGCTGCCTTTTCCCTGAACCGCCACCTCCTGGGCTGGTCCCTTCCTGTGCCGAAGGCGGGGTGTTAGGTGTGCTGCCCGGGACAATAGGGAGCATTCAGGCCACAGAAACGCTCAAACTCATCCTGGGCATCGGAGAACCCCTGATAGGCCGGCTGCTGCTTTATGACGCCCTGGATCTATCCTTCCAGACTGTCAAGCTGCAGAAAAACCCTGACTGTAAAATTTGCGGGGAAAACCCTCAAGTCACCCAGCTGATCGACTACGAGGAATTTTGCGGGATTCCTGCCTGCGACCATACCAGCGAGGAATGGGATATCACCGCATCAGAACTGTCCGCCAGGCTGAAGGCAGGCGCACCCATGCGTTTAATCGATGTCCGCGAACCTCATGAGCTGGAGATTTCCCGCCTGGAGGGTGCCGAGCTGATCCCGCTGGGTCAATTCGCCAGCCGCCTCTCGGAATTGGACAGCGCAGAAGAGATTGTTTTAATCTGTAAATCAGGCACTCGGTCCGCCAGAGCCCTGGAAATCCTCGCCAGCGCAGGTTTTAAGAAGGTGAAGAACCTCAAAGGTGGGGTCAATGCCTGGGCGGTCAAGGTAGATCCCAGTCTGCCTATATACTAGTTGGGATGATCTTTAACAATACAGCCTTGAGGTGATTAGCTTTCCTTAAGGTTGTTGTTGAGCTTCAAAAGTATTTGGCAGCCACCGTGGGGCATGAATTGATATCTCCCTGGCTGATATCCCTGATTATTCAATCGTTTCCAAAAATTCTTGAGCGATGGCAGCTACATTACTCGCAGTAGAGATACCCTTCCAGGGATCACCGGGCTGGACCAGGTTAGCTACCACAATGTTCGCGCCGTTAAAGATCGCGCTGCGGGCTTCCTTGATGCCCACTCCGCCGGCAGCAGAAATCAAGACATCAAATTTGCTCCGCACCCGGCTTACATGGCGGAACTGGATCAACTTTCCCCGGGTGGTCTCTTCATCCCGGCCTTTATGCAGCACCATCACATCGGGCGGCTTACTTAGCCGCATCATCACCTTGAGGGGATCCTTCACCCCCAGCATGTCGATCATCGAGGTCATCCCCAGGCGGGAACAGCGCTCAATGAACAGATCCAGTGTTTCTGCGGGAGAATTACCCAGCACAGTGGCAGCTGTGGCACCAGCAGCGTGGACCATGTCCACTTCACCCAGCGCCCCATCAACCGTCTTGATATCCGCCACTACATGGCCTGGCCATAAACGTCGGATCATCCGGATGCCGTTCATCCCCTCCCTTTTTAAATAGGGAGTCCCGGCTTCAATCAATATCCGGCTGCTGTGGACTATGGAAGGCAGGATCTGCCGGACCATCCTGGCCTCATAATTAAATGCGATCTGCAGGTAGCGGGTTTTATGTTCCAGCTTTCCAATCATGGGAATTTATCCCTTTTTTGATTCCAGCAGAGTTTTCGCAATACCATCAAAGTTGGATGGGATAAACAGGACGATCTTCTCTGAAGGATCTGCGGCAATTGCCCGGATGGTCTGCAGGGTACGCAGGTGCATCGCACCAGGTGACTCCGCCAGGGCTTGAGCTGCTTTCTGGAGGTTCATAGAAGCTTCCAGTTCACCCAGGGAATTGATCACCACTGCCCTTCGTTCTCGCTCGGCTTCCGCCTGCTGAGCCATGGCCCTTTTCATCTCGGCCGGCAGTTCAACTTCCTGGATCTTGATGGATTCAACGTCAATTCCCCAACCGTTGGTTTCAGCATCCACAATTTCCTTGATGTCTTCGGCAATGGATTCCCGCTCGGTTAAAACGAAGTCCATTTCACTGTTACCGATCACATCCCTCAAAGCCGCCTGGGTATACTGACGGATCGCAAAAGCATAATCTTCGATCTTGATGATTGCCTCTTCGGGCTGGATGACCTTAAAATACACCACTGCATTCACCAGCATGGGAATGTTATCGCGGGTCATCACTTCCTGGCGGGGAATTTCTGCCGTCTTGATTCGCATGTCCACTTTCTGCATGGTCTGAAAGACCGGGACAACAATATTAAGCCCCGGGTTCCTGGTGCCAGAATATTTACCCAGGGTGAAAACCACCCCGCGCTCATATTCATAAAGCAGGCGCACACCCCGGACAACCACCAGAAATGCCAGCACCAAAATTATTCCAAAACACATGAATCCGAATTCCATTTCTCCTCCTAGGGTGCGAACGTGTTCGAATTTCTTCTACTACTATTTTGCCACATTATTTCCAACCTCTGGGTAAAATATCCTTATCATACATTTTAACCGGGGACATGGACTCAGGCAAATAGATCCCATTTCTCCATTAAATCATTATGCTGGATAAAACCTTCCGGAAAAAAGCCTGTCTGCTCTTGGCCCGCCTGGAGAGAATTTCCGCTGATTCCCCCTGGGCGCATCAGGCCAGCGGGGTCCGGGCTTCCTTGGCGAAGCACCTTGCCAGCGAAAACTGCACTCTCGATGAAATCGAAAATCTTGTTAATTCAGGCTACCGGATCCTGGAAAAAGCCGCCAGTGAAATTCCTGAGTCCGCTGAAAGCAGCCCGACGCAGAAAACCGGTCGGGGGAAGAGCTAATCATAATAATCTGGCGGGGTTCCCGCCTAATCTCCCCGGATGCGGAAGTAACTCGTTTCACCACCACCTTTGAATATTGCTATAATAAAAACAAGAATCAAGGCAGGAGCAGCAGTTCATGGAACAGCCCCGAAAAGAAATCATATCCTGGCGGGAAGTTAACAAGCTGGTTTCTCTGTTACCACCCCAGTTCGAAACCGAATTTGACACCATCGTTATGATCACCCCCAATGGGATCATCCCCGGTGGGATCCTGGCTGCCTTGACCGGGATAGATGATCTTCATATCGCCAAGGTAGAATTCCCTCCCGAAGCAAATCATAAAAAAACCAAACTCTTCTCCTGGCCTACTTTTAACCTCTTCCCGGATAACCAGCAGCTGGAAAGGAAAAAAGTTCTGGTCGTCAACAATGCCTGGGGGTCTGGCCGGACCACCTGGGCGATCAACAAACAGGTGGAAAGTGCCGGAGGTTCACCCTGCACCTGTGTTTTGCATTACAATCCCTACCGCAATTTGTTGAAATACCAGCCAGACTATTATGGCGCAATTACTGACGCTTATATCATATATCCCTGGGAAATTGATCTCCAGGGACCTGAACCAGTGCTGTTAAAAAATGGGGGACGGGGGTAATCTGTTCCCGGCGTTTAGACTAGGAAACCCCCCCTATGAAACCTATCAATAAACCCAACAAGGTGCCCAAGAATGCTTCTCCCGGCGTGTGGCCAAGCATTTCCTTGAGTTTTTCCTGGGGAGGGATCTTCCCCTTGCTCAGTTCTTCGATAATCGAGTTGATCAGAACCGCCTGCCGGCCGGCTTCGCGGCGGACACCGGTCGCATCATAGATCACGATCATGGCCAGGACCGCTGCAACCGAAAAGACAGCAGAACTAAAACCATACACCAATCCGGAAGAAAGAGCGGTAGCGCTAACCAGTGCAGAATGCGAGCTGGGCATTCCTCCAGCCTGGAACAGCAATCCCCAGTTAATGCGCTTGGTTACAATCAATTCGATCACTACTTTCAAAACCTGGGCGATCATCCAGGCTGTCAAGGCAGACAGCAGGACAGGATTAAAGAGCAGTACTTCACGAAGACTCATCTTCCCCCTTCATCAGTCGATCCACTTTTTTCTCCGCATCATCCAGCAAGGAAATGCAATAGGAAGCCAGTTTCTGGCCTCGCTCAAAATGCAGCAAT
Organism: Chloroflexota bacterium; assembly: GCA_011039385.1. GTDB lineage: Bacteria > Chloroflexota > Anaerolineae > Anaerolineales > UBA11858 > B10-G9. The sequence continues at coordinate 9,995 of DRBO01000086.1, forward strand.
GTGGTTTGCAAGTCATTATCCCCGCTTTCCAGGGTCTTAACGAGTTCCTCTAATTCCTGGAGCGCTTCCTCGTAGGATAACTCCTCAAGCGGTTTAAACTTTAGGTCATTCATGATTAAGTCCTTTAGATCCAATTTTCTTCCCGATACACACCAAA
>DRBO01000109.1 GCA_011039385.1 Chloroflexota bacterium
CGACGGGTCAGGTTTTCTATCCCAGGGTGTACTTATCGGCGCCGGTGTGCTGGGAGCTGTGGTCTTTGTAATTGGGGGTTGGCTGTTTCTCCGTCAGCGCCGGGAAAACCTGGAGCTGGATGGTGATTCGAATACGTCAGACGCGCGTGAGCAAATCATGGATTCCATTATCGCTCTCGAGGATCTTTTTATGAACGGCGAGATCGAAGAAAAAGCCTATCTGAAAAAGCGCCAGGAATTGAGGGATAAGTTAAAGGCGCTTGCTGGTGGATAAGAATAACCTGCCATGATCCTAGTAAAGAAGTTGGTTAAGCGCTTTGGGCCGATAACGGTTTTACGAGAACTGGATTTTGAGGTTAAATCCGGAGAGTTTGTGGCCTTGCTGGGCCCCAATGGGGCGGGAAAAACCACCTTGCTGCGGGTCTTGGCAACTCTCTCCCGACCGACATCCGGGCTGGTCCGTGTGGCCTCCTACCAACTTCCTCAGGCTGGAGCTTCTCTGCGAGCTGATCTGGGTGTTGTCTCCCACCAGCCGCTGCTTTACGGGGATCTGACGGCAGAGGAAAACCTGCATTTTTACGGCAAATTATACTCGGTTGGAGCGGAGAGAATCCAGGAAGTCCTGGAGCTGGTCGGCCTGGCAAATCGCAAAAATGACCTGGTAAGGACTTTTTCACGCGGTATGCAGCAGCGCCTGGCCATCGGCCGGGCCATCCTGCATAACCCCCGGATCCTGCTGTTAGATGAACCCCATACCGGCCTGGATCAGGAAGCCGGTGAGATCCTGGATAGCTTGCTGCATTCTGTTGCCCTCGAGGGGAGAACTGTGGTCATGACTTCACATGACCTGGTCCGGGCCGCCGGATTAGCTTCCCGGGTTGACCTGCTCTCCCGGGGAAAAATCGCCGCCTCAGTGCCTGCTGCTGATCTTAGCGCAAGTGATCTGGTAGATTTCTACCGCACAGCGCTGAAAGGAAGGGGCAAGGCATGAAATTATACCTGCGCGCTGTAGGTGCTGTGATCTGGAAGGATTTCCGAGCCGAATGGAGAAACCGGGAAAACCTGTCCGCCATGCTTGTTTTTTCTCTGCTGGTTATCCTGATTTTTAACTTTGCGCTGGAATTGGACCTGAATGCCCGCGCTTCACTCTCGGCCGGTGTTTTGTGGACCACATTTATTTTCGCCGGGACGATTGGTCTAAACCACTCCCTGGCGGTAGAGAAAGACCGTGGCTGCCTGGATGGCTTGCTGCTGGCGCCAGTTGATCGCAGCGTGATCTATTTCGGTAAAGCCATTGGCAACCTGGTCTTCATGCTGATTGTGGAGGCTATTGTTTTACCCATCTTCAACTTTTTATACGGGTTTAACGTTTTTCAGCCGGGCTTCCTGGGGGTTGTCATCCTGGGCTCCATAGGATACGCAGCGGTGGGAACTTTGCTTTCCACCATGGTGGTCCAGGCTCGGACCAGGGATATCCTGCTGCCGATCCTGTTATTTCCCCTGACCCTGCCGGTGATCATCGCCGCGGTAAGAGCCAGCCAGGGCTTTTTCCAGAACCTGCCGCTGGCAGAGTTTTCTATATGGGTGAACATCCTGGTAGCTTATGATCTGATATTTATTGCGGTAGCTTTTATGGTATTTGATTATATTTTGGAGGATTGATTGATGAAAGCGAAACCCCGTTTACTGACCGCCCTCGATATCCTGTCATTTTTGATGGTCCTGACAGCCGCTGGCCTGGTATTTTACTATGCCCCGGTGGAAAAATTGATGGGCGCGGTCCAGAAAGTGTTCTATTTCCATGTGGCAACCGCCTGGGTAGGCATGTTGGGTTTTCTGGTTGCGGCAGCAGCTGGAATCTTTTACCTCCGGCGCGGAGAGGAGCAGTGGGATATCGTTGGTGTTTCAGCCGTTGAGATCAGCCTGGTGTTTTTCCTGATAGCGATCATTATGGGATCCATCTGGGCCAGACCGATCTGGAACACCTGGTGGACCTGGGATCCACGGCTGACCACTGCCTCCATCGTGGAACTGATCTATGCGGCCTACATGCTGCTGCGCTCCGGGGTGGATGACCCTGAACGCCGGGCTCGCTTTTCAGCTATTTATGCCCTCTTTGGTTTTATCAGTGTGCCGCTGACCTTCATTTCTATCCGTCTGCTGCGCACGATCCATCCCATCGTTATAGGCAGCGCTGAAGCGGCCGGTCAGGGAGGGTTCAATATGGACGCTCCCATGAAAATGGCCTTCTTTTTCAGCCTGGCAGCCTTTTCAGTCTTTTTTGCGGATCTGCTCTGGCACCGGATTCGATTGGGCGAATTAAAAGCGGCAGTAGAGTCCCTGCGGGTGAAATCCTTTCAGGAGGAGAAATAATCTATGTTTAGCAAGTTATTGATTCCGGATACCGTGGATTACATGATTGCCGGCTACGTGGTGATCACAGTTGGAATTGGAATTTACCTGGCCAGTTTGATCGCCCGCTGGAAAAAAACCACTGAGGAGTACCGACGCTATACTGGGGAACGAGACTAGGAAGATACCCGATCAGTGAAGTTGATCTTTATGGACTGCAAGAATTAGCTCCGCGTGAATTTTCTGATATAGTAGGTGTTTCCCCGATACGCGGATGAAGCCAGCTTTCCCTCTTTTATTAATTTGTCAACAATCTTGAAATCTTCCCCGGCTCTGGCAAGCAGCGCGGAAACGGCATCCTCACGCATGGGGTGAACGGATGTGATGCTGAGCAGGTCCGTTTCAATATCATCCGTGGAAGAAAATTCATTTCCCTCGTATCCGATCAGGTATTCCGCGTGTAATCCAGCCTCCAGGAAGATTTGAAAGGCCTGGTTGAGATTCTCTTCTGTGGGAGGTGAGACAAAATTCTCGGCTGGAGGGCGGGTGGGTATCCCCAGGTATGCTCTTGTAGGTTCGACCCCCTTTAGATAGCTGGCGACAGCCTTGATGTTCTCTTCCCCATCATTGACCCCCTGGACCAGCATCGTTTCGGATACCAGCTCCCCTGTAAATCCCCGGGCGAATTCCTGGATTCCCTCTAGAATTTGGCTTAACTTGATTTTTCCGTGAGGGCGATCCACTGCCTTCCAGGTATCCTGCTGTGTTGAATCAACTTTTAGCGAGACCCAGTCTGCATTCAGCAAATCATCTCTAACCTCAGGGAGACCTATCAGGCTGGCATTGCTGATCACGGCAAGTTTAATTCCCAGCGGCTTAAGGAGGTTAAGCAGCCTGCCTAGATTAAGATCCAGGGTGGGTTCTCCATCGGGGACAATTGTCAGGTAATCGATGGATTCCTGGCTTGCGTTCAATTCCTTGACCTTCTTGGCTACTTCCCCCACCAGAACTGCAGGGTCGAAAAATTCTTTTCTTTGGTCGGTCATGCCGATCGCGTTCCCCAGCTGGCAGTAGACGCAGGCATAGGTGCAGATTTTGGGAGGGATGTTGTTGATCCCCAGGCTTCTCCCTAATCTCCGGGATGGGACCGGTCCAAATACACGCTGATAAGACATGCACTCCTCTCTTTATTTTGTCAGGCGTATCTTCCCCGGGTGGATTGATCCGTCAGTATTCGATCCAGCCAGTTATTTAAGGCCGGGTCCTGGTAAGTTCCCAGGGCAGTATGGGTTTCCAGGTAGGAGGGAGGGATGGGATGCGTGCCTACCACAACCTTGACTGGATACCGGTGTTCCAGAAAATTGACAAAATCCTTGATGTAAGGGCAGGGGGGGTAGCCAACGACCAGGCCAGTTGCCAGGTGTATCACCTCCGCGCCATTTTTGACCATTTCATTACCAGCATACTCGATATTGCCTCCTGGGCAGCCATCGCAGGTGGTGTACCCTACCAGTTCCAGGGTCTCATCTTTTTTGTAGACGCTGAAGGCTCCTTCTTTTTCCCGCATGGAACGGATGCATTTCCCCCCGGCGCAGCGCCTGTACCGGTCGCAAATGATGATGCCGATCTTTGTAGATGTGCCCATTTTTACTCCTTATTGGTTCTGTTTCTTAAAGCAGTTGATACACAACAGCCGGATAACAAAAGATCCAGGACAGCTGTCATAAATAAATTATACTCTTCACATCCGGAATCCGTCGGGGTATAGGGAAGGAATTCTAGTTATGGAAATTATCTTCGGGATGCAGCTAAATTAGCTGGATAAAAAAGCTTCCAGCCGCTCTAGTGCCTGGGGAAGGTTCTTCCTGCCATAACCGATCCGGAAGTGATTGTGCGGGTGATCATAAATGGTACCCGGCAATAGAAGTACTCCCTTCTCTCTCACCAGGCGGTCGCAGAATTGTTCGACATCCTCGCCCAGCAAGCGCGGAAAAGCGATCGGCCCCGCTTGAGGTTTCTGCCATTGGAAAATGTCTGTGTAGCATGAGAAAAAATCATCCAGGAGCCTCAGGTTGTGGGCGATGATCCCCAGGTTACGATTCAGCAGTTCCTGCCTGTGCCGTAAAGCCAGTTCGGCCAAGAATTCGCTGGGAGCGCTGGAGCAAATGGTGGTGTAGTCCTTTAGATGGGCAATTTTCTGGTAGAGATCAGGATTTTGGGTGGCAATCCAGCCGATTCTCAACCCGGCCAATCCATAGGATTTGGACATCACACCCAGTGAAATTCCATTTTGACCCAGGTCGCAGGCCCCTGGAAGACGATCAGATGGGTTGTGTTCGGATTCTCGGTAGACCTCGTCCGAAAAGAGCAGGATATCTTGAGAGTGGGCCAACCGCCAGGTTTCCTGGTAGGTCTCCTGTGACATTAAATACCCGGTTGGGTTGTGCGGAGAGTTGATCACGATCGCTCTCGTGTTGGATTGGATCAGATCCTTCAGCTCCTCAATATCCAATTCCCAGCGGTTTTCTGCCCGGGCTACCCAGCGGGATACCTGGCAGCCCAGGCTGGCCGCGATCTCAAAGAGGGATTGGTAGCAGGGCCAGTGGACAATGAGGTGATCGCCAGGTTCCAGAGCAGCCTGCATAAACAGAAAGATAGCCTCTTCAGCTCCGCTGTGAACCAGCACCTGTTCAGGGGTGATGGTATTGTAGAGAGCGCTGATTTCCTGGCGGAGAGCAGGGCTGCCTTGGGATTCGGTATAACCCAACCAGTGCCGCTGAAAATTATCCGCAGCACTGTCTTCCAGCGCAAGCAGCTCCTGGATGGATACAGATTCACAATCCGAAGAGCACAGCAGATACTCGGCGTTGAACTCATATTGGGCGAAGTATCGCTCCAATTTAAAAGGATTGATTTTCATGAGGAAGTTATTCCTTTTCCGGTGAGATCTCAATTAAGGTTTGGCGTTTGCGGTTTACGATCAACCGCGTGACGTCTGGACGGCTGTAATGGCCGGACGGGTCAAAGTTTTGACGTTCTTCCCTTATCCGCTGGTGCTCAAGTTCAGCCGTGACCAGTATTTCCTCTTTGACAACCGGCTCTATCACCCATTCCCCATCTGGACCAGCCAGGCAGGAACCCCCATCTGCCAACCATTCTTCACTATTTTCTACTATTGTCTGGCTGTGGGGTAGATCCGGTGTGATATCTGCTCTACCCAATAATCCAGAGACCGAGATCACATAGGAGCGGGATTCCTTGGCAATGAATTTTGTGACGTCAAAGGTATTACGATGGCTGCCAGGCCAGACCGCTACATGTAGATCTTCCCCCATGGCGTATAGCGCTGTGCGGGAGAGGGGCATCCAATTTTCCCAGCAATTTAATCCGCCTACTGTAAATGGGCCAATAGGATGGGCCTGGAGTCCATGACCGTCACCGTTGGACCAAACCAGGCGCTCTTCGTATGTTGGCATCAGCTTACGATGTACGGAACCGATTTTTCCCTGAGGGTTAATATACACCAGGGAGCAGTATAAGCTGTGTCCGCCTCTATCCGGGGGACGTTCAATCGTACCTACATAGACCGCCATCTGATAACGTTCAGCTACCTTACAGAGGGAATCAAGGTGGCCGGCTTCTATCTGGACTGCCTGTTCCTGGTAGTGTGCGTAGATTTCCTTTTGAACAGGGCTGTTGAATCTGGCACCGTCTATGCGTTCAACCCAGAAAGGGTAACCGGGGATGAGCGCTTCTCCAAAAACCACCAGTTGGCAGTCTTTTTCACCGGCTTGATGGATATATTCTTCAACTTTTGATATAGTCTTCTCCCTGTTCAACCAGACAGGTGAGATTTGCGCTAATCCCACTGTTAATTTTCCAGAGAGATGACCAGATTTTGATGGCTTCATCGGGACCCTCCAAGATTAATATTTGGGGTGGAAAGTAGATGCCACCCTAAAGGCCCATCATTTTTTAGTAGATGTGATTATGCGGGAGATAAAGGCCTCTACAGCCTCCATGCTCTGGGAACTGTCTTTTATTTGCATGTGGCTGCCGCTTGGGATTATCAGTAGTTCAACTTCGTCCCCGGCGGCCTTGAGAATTTCAGCGAACTCCTGTGATTGGGTAGGGGGAATGCTTTGATCTATCTCACCGTGGATGAGCAAAAATGGTGGTTCATTTCCATTCACCCAGCTCGCTGGTGAAGCCTGTGCCCAGGTTTCAGGAAGTTCTTCGTAGGTGCCTCCCAGCAACTCTACAACATAGTTTTCTAACGGCCCGGATAGTTGTGCCGCGGTTGGATAATCATAGATGAGAGTAAAGGTGATTATTCCGGCTGCCTGAAAATCCTCAGGGAGTGGATCGGGGCAGTTGCCGGTGAAAATGGCGCGATCATCTACAACACCAAGAGAGGCGGCCAGTGTGCCCCCCGCGGAGTGTCCCATGAAAAAGATATGGTCCGGGTCCAGCTGGTAAGTGGCACTGTTGTTAACCACCCAGGATAAAGCGCAGTAGGCATCTTCCAGATTTTTAGGATATTTATGGTTAGGCCATTGGGAGTAGTTAATGGAGACCACCGCATATCCTTTCTTAGAAAATACGTCTCCCCAGAACGAGAATTCTTCTTTTCTGCCGTTACCCCCATGGAACATCAGCAGGGTTGGAAAGGGCCCTTCTTTTCCTCCGGGCAGGTAAAGGTCCAGTGTATGCTGCTTAAGTCCATCGGCCAGGTAAGCTATATCGCGGATCGTTTCCAATTCTGTTGGTTTGGGTGTATCGGTTGGCATAGGCGTTTCTCCCGCAGTGGTTCCTGCCATCTCCAATTCTGTTGGTTTGATTGTATCGGTTGGTATAGGCGTTTTTCCCGCAGTGCATCCTGCCAACAGGAGTAGACAGAGGCACAGGGCTGGGTTCACTTTTTTCATTGGAGCCCCTTCTATTGTGGAGGTAGCTTATATATTGATGAAATCGTTTTGATCCCCGCTGTTATATTTTGGTATTCCTGGAACCCCGGGCTTTGAAAGAAAAACCAACCATCGAGCGAATGAAGAACCAGGAATAATCAATCAAGAGCTGAAAGGGTTAGTTTTTAGGTACGATTGACAGATAATTTTTTTGCCCTTTTGGCTTTATCAATCAGCGGAGGTTCATATCTCAGAAATTGGTTCAGCAGGCCATCCGGGCTTTCATCAATCAGCAGCATGGATTGGTGTTCGGGGGCAACGAACTGGTCCTTCACCATGCGGGTTAAGAATTCCAGCAGGTGGTCATAAAACCCGCTGATATTCAGTATCCCGCAGGGTTTTTTGTGAAATCCCAGCTGGCTCCAGGTTAAGATTTCCATCAATTCCTCGATGGTACCCATCCCGCCGGGCAGGGCGATAAAAGCGTCTGCAAGATCAGCCATCAGTGTTTTGCGACTGTGCATTGAATCCACAATACGCAGATCGGGAAGATTAAGGTAAGCAACCTCCTGATCGGCGAGGGCTTTAGGGATAACGCCAATTACTTCACCTCCAGAATCGATTACAGAAGATGCGATCGCTCCCATTAATCCTACGTTCCCACCTCCATATACTAATCCAATCTTATTTTTTACCAGGCAGTTACCCAAGTCTAATGCTGCTTTGAGGTAAGCTGGATTAGCCCCCGGGCTGGATCCACAAAATATTGCAATTCTTTTCAAAGACCGATTCTGCATTACCGCCTCTCTCATCGAATTTCAATCCATTCCGTGTTATTGGAAGGTCAACTTTAAAACTTTTTCCCCTTCCAGCATTTCCCCGGTCTCCTCAAAACCCAACTTGTAATAAAAGAGGGAGGGATTGCCTTCTCCAGTCACATAGCTGGTTTTAAGTTCGGTTGCGTCTGGTAGGGTTTTTATGTGATCAATGACCTGCAGCATGGCCTGGTAGCCATAGCCCTTGCGCTGGTGGTTTTTGTCGATCATCAGGCGCCACAGGAAATACTCGGGTTTTTCTATCTCAACATGGAGCATCACAAAACCCACCGGCTGATCTCCCAGATAGATCCCTCTGAACCAGGCGGCTTCCCTGCTGTAATAGGCTTCGGCGATAGAGTTGGCGTTTGGCGCGACCAAGGTACCCTGCTCCTCGGCCACTTCCAGGTTCATGATCGGCCAGAGTGTATCCTTGGTGATTTCTTTTAAAGTGATGGATTGACTATTGATGGTGCTCACAAATTCTCCTCTTTAGATGATCTTCCAGGTATTTTACTTCAAATTCCTTCAAGAAATCCTGAAAAATGGAGCCAGGTCACACTCTAGCCTGCTCCAGGAATAGATCTGTCTATAGTCAATATTGAATAATTCTCTGGTTGGGAATGTGACCGGAGGGGAAATTAAACAGTAAATTTCCCCTGAATGATACGCTGAGACAGGTCCTGTGATAATTGGCTAAGGGATCCTTCATGCAATGATCGCCCTGCTTCTTTCTCGCATTTTGCCCCCATCAAAATGACATCCAGGGCGGGATGGGTTCCCTTTCAAGGAAATAGGGTAGGTCTCATATTCATTATCTAAATATTATACTCCCAACAAATCTCTGGCAGTAGATCATTCCATTGATTTAGCAGAAACCCGGTGAAAAGTCCAAACCACAAATGCATGATCTATGGGAATGACGGGTGTCCGATTCACACCTGACGAGTAGGTAAGTTTCTGTGAACCGCGAATATGCTCAAAGCCCAAAAAATCTATGTGGTTAGTGCCGCTGTTGAGCATCTCCTCCAGGCTGGGAGGCTCCGGTGTCCCGAACCAGCCGTGTAAGAGCTGGGAGCGGTAGGTAAACAGTTGTATGTTGCCAAGTTCCATGGTTTGTTTTGGACAGCCAAACAAACCGTGGTGATGCATAAATAAAACCGCTGGTGTGTTTTCCCCTTCCTGCAGCGGCCCGATGCTCCAGGTTTGGTTAGCATAAGTGCCTTCAAATTCCAGGGTGGTGGATCCGGTTCCGGGATTGGGTTCGATTTCCATGTAGTGTTTTTCAGGACCGCAGTCACCACCGCCCATTTCTGTCAGGTAGGAGGCTTCATTCATGTTCACCCGGACTTTGCTGGTCCCTGAAAGTTTGCCAGTCAGGGGGTTGATGCCGATTCTTACGGCGTGGTACTCATGCCAAGATAATCCGGAATTCTGCAGATTATATTTGCCCTCCAGTTCAGGGAATTCGTCCAGCAGGTAAAAAGTATAGTGAATATCGCCTACCCAGATCACACAATTCTTCATTTGATCACTGACTTTATTCATCAAGTCATTGGCCGCCTCAGCCGCGCTGCCTCCCAAAAGATTGCCCTGTTGTATCAAATTCATGATTTCATCTTTGTGTCCGCAGTCGGCTTTTTGGGCCAGTTTTTCCGCCATTTCCGCGGTTAGATCCTGGGCTTCCTTGATCAGTTCATTCGCGAGCGCTTCACCCCCTTCAACGCCAGATGACTGAGCTAGCTGAGAAGCATAAACTAGCATGGCTTTCCCGGTTTCATTGGGGTTCTTTTTAGCGAATTTCCTGGCCGCCTCGATCAGTTCCATTAAGAGATCAGTAATTTCATTGTCCGTTCCCTCGTCCCCTGTTCCACCTTCTTCTCCCGATTTATACTGTTTTCCAATCTCGAAATAACGGTTTCTGAAGTCAACAATTTCTTGACTTCCCATTTGCCAGGGTTCAAGATTTTTATCCATGAAATTATGCATTGAGAAGTGGTTCAGGGAACACTGAATTGTCTCGCTATCCAACCG
>DRBO01000002.1 GCA_011039385.1 Chloroflexota bacterium
ATCCAGATCTCCTAACTCTCTCTCGATCAGCGCCCGTACGAAGTAAAGGTTTGTGCTCCTTCCGCCCATTGCTATGGCTTCATCTACCAATTCTAACCCCCTGTTAAGGTCCTTGCCGCTGAGGAAATACGCTTTGCCGAGAGAGTAATAGAATTCCCAGGGTTTATTGGATGCATGGGATCCATAGCGGGTCAATAACTCTAGAGCCGCTTCTGGATTTCCTGTTTCCAGGCGTATCCTGCCTGCTGCCAGATATGCAGGCACTTGGTTCACGTCTAGCTTCAGGGCAGTCAAAATTGATTTTTCAGCCTCCTTGTAATCCTTTAGACCCAGCAGGGCTTCCGCTCTGTAATAATGGGCCAGGGGAGAATGAGGCAGGAAAGTGGCTGCCTGATCGGCGTCTTCATAAGCCAGCTGATAAGAGCCTTCCTCAAGAAAATATTTTGCCCTCTCCAGGTAAACTTGCCCAAACCTCGGGTCGAGCAGCAAGGCCTGATCCAGATCTGCCTTCACATCATAACTTTCATCTATGACCCGGGAGGCGAGAGCCCTTCCCAAATAGGCAGGGGCAAAGGAGGGATCAACAAATAACGCCCTTTCATACTGCTCCAGAGCTTCATGATAACGCCCTAGATTCAGGTAAGCTTCCCCAACCAGGAAAACAATATCCGCGGTCTTCAGCTGTTTCACAGTCTGATTCAGATAGGTCAGCATGGTGTTAAAATCACCCTGTTTGTAAGCGTCCAGGGCGGTGTTATAGATACCGTAACCAGGGTGTGGCGTTAGCACATAAGCAGGAGTAGACGTGTAAGGTTGATCCAGAATCCTGCCAATTGGGTCCACGGAATCAGGTACAGGGGTTCCAGTAACATCGCTGCCCATCCCGGGCGCAACGGACGGGGTCCAGGTCATGGGCGTGATGGTCAATTTTGGGGAAAAAACAGATCTTGTGCCTGGAAATACGCCTGTCAGGACCAATACCAATAAAATCAATACGGATCCCACCGCCAGAGGTGCCAGCTGCTTGTAGTCGTAGCCCTTTTTTTTCGGTTCCTTTTTCTTGGGTTCCTTTTTGCGGATGTCGGGGACATCTTTAATCCAATTTCTCTTTTTTAACACCGCCGAACGGACTTTGCCAGCTTCCTGGCCGCCGAAAAGGATCATGCCCAGGTTAGCATCCCGGTTTCTGGGATCCAGCGCAAGTACTTTCTTCAAGCAATAAATGCGTTCTTTTTGGGATTCCACAACGGTGCTCATCAAGAGCCAGTATTCAATATTGTCCTGGTCCTCCTTGAGGAGACTGGCCAAATGATCTCGGGCCTGGAATCGGTCCCCCTGTTCCAAGGCGAACTTAGCCAGTGTATAACGCTTATCTTCTGCCATGTCAGTTCCTATCCCTTGTTGACGGCATAAAAAGAGTTTAGCATAGGCCGTCCCAGGGTACAAGAGAGTGTATAATGCTCCACATGAAAAGAAGAGCCTTTTTTTTGGCAGGATTGGTTGTAATCACCGCAGGATGCGATTTCCAATCGGTGTCCAGCCCGCTCTCAACGCTTACAATTGCTCCACCTTCGAATCCATATCAATCTACAACCAAGACACCAATCCCGCTGACCCCAACCATACCGCTTCTTACAGCAGAGCCGTTAATTCCCACGCCAACGCCCTTTAAACATATCGTCCAGGCTGGTGAAACGTTATACGGCATCGCAATTAAATACAATGTCTTGCTCGACAGGATAGTATCTGCAAACCCTGACCTGGATACCAGCCTGCTTACTGTCGGCACTGAGGTGATCATCCCCCTGGCAGAAGAGGAAGCAGATATCTCTCCTACGCCAACGCCCTACCCTCTTCTTCGGGAGAATCCGGTCTGCTATCCGACAGCAGATGGCGGGTTGTGGTGTTATGCGCTGATTGAAAACAACCAAAATATCTCCCTGGAAAACATATCCCTTGCCTTTAACATCTACAATGAGGATCATGTCCTGGTAAAGAGCCAAATTGCTTTCCCTCCCCTGGATATACTTTATCCAGGCCAGACAATACCTGTTGGGTTATTGATTCCTGACACACAGGCCAGTCAAAACCAGATCAACACGACACTGCTGACTGCTTTCCCATCGGATCGGACCGATCCTCTTGTTGCGATCCTAGATCATTCCCTGGAGTACTCCCGAGAAAACACAATTGTTCATGTTAGCGGGATCTTTACAATCCTGGAAAGGGATCTACAGGGAGACCAGGTCTGGATTGCAGGAGTCGGTTTCAACGAAGGAAAGCCGGTTGCTGTAAGAAAGTGGATCAGTACAGAGGGTTTAGAACAAGGCAAATCCTATCCATTTGATTTTCAGCTCTATAGTCTTGGCCCCCGGATAGACCAGGTTCAACTCTTTAGTGAACTTCATTAAAAGAAAAACGGAATCCTGATGGATTCCGAGGTTGAACAGCGTTTTCTTTTTTGATCAGGGGTTGCCCCAGATCAAAAAACTATCCTGTTTGCAGTTCTTCTCCCCATATTTGTTCACAAAACAAACCTGGTACGGAATCGTCTCCCCGTTATTTGCATCTACAGGATCTAATTTAAAGAAAGCACACCCCCCCGCATCGGTTGAGCCCCCCTGATAGGATATCACTCCCCGCGTTGGGGTCTCCAGGAGCAATTGGGTTTCCAGATTCTCCAGGGCCAGGCCATCGATATGGACACAGGCCCCAACTTCCTGGCTTTCTAGCGAAGACAGCTGCGGAGACAACTCCCAGACATCGATTATCAGCTCTTGTTCCGCTTGTCCACCTTCAGACTGGGCAACAACCGGGGTGGAGGTCAACTCCTTTGCAGTATTTCCCCAAATTAAGAAACTGTCTTTCTTACAGTAGTCTTCAGCACCCAAGCCCTGGAAGCATACCTGATAATCAACTGTGGTCCCATTAGGCGCCTGGATGGGGTCCAGTGTTAGGAACGAGCAGCCGCCAGAATCTGTCAGATCAAAGGAATAAGTGCTGGTCCCATTTTCCTGAGTGTACACCATAGCTACTGCCTGGGCATTCACAAGCGGCTGGCCTGCCTCATGGATGCAAGCTCCAATTTGCTGCTTTTCCTGTGATGTGATTTGCGGCATCTGCTCCCAGATATCCAGCTGGATCTGTCGTGATACTGCAGGTTCTTGAGAGGGAGCCTGGACGTTTTTGTAAAATGAATCTTTGTACCTCTGTCCCTGGGGTACTATCCGGACCTGTTGACCGCTGGCAGCCTTGGCATCATAAAGCAAGCAGTAGTTTTCATAACACTGCTGCCAGACACCTTCCCGGATTTCCTCCAGCGTGGATAGAGGTTCACCTGAAATCTCGAAACCAAAATAGCGGTCAATAAACTCCATAAAATAGGTTGGAATATAATAGCCTGCACCTTCATCCAGCTCCCGGAAATACCCTTCAGCCTGATCACTTTTTGTCTGATAACCTTCCCCTTTTTGTCCCAAGAGGGAAGATACCGGTCGCAGAGAAACCCCTAAAGGAGTAGCGTGGTCCTGGTACAGGACTACATTCTGGAAGATTTGCTCGATGTTTCCATCTTCTGCCAAGTAGGCATTAGATAATTTTTTCCCTGTGAATTGGGTCCCTAGTCTCGCAATAGCCTCGCCGAACGGTGATTCCACTTCCTCCAGGGCAGAGGAGCTGATGGCCGCATTTTGAACACCGGGGTATTGAGAACACTCACCGGCGCATTTCCAAAGACCATAAGGCATGAGGTGGACCACTCCAGGAGGATCATCCTCAAACCGGAAAAAGCCCATGTTCTCAAAATACTGCTCTATTCTGTTCTTATCAGGGTTTATTCGAGCGCGCGTTAACGGCAGTCCAACCCAGCGTTCTCCCCCCATCTGATCATAGAATTGTGCAAAATCTGCAGGAAGGATAAAACCATTCAGGTATCGTACACCCGGGTTTTCAGGGTAATTGTTGGGCAGATCAGAAAAACCAGCATCAATGCCTACAGGGTCAAGATGGTAGCGCGGGGAGTGGTCGGGGTCAAAAACCATCACCACCCCCTCAAAATACTGCTTTTCCAGGTTAGTACCGGATAGATATTTTTTACTGGAGATGGGTGGACCCAAGATCTCTTCACCTTGCAGGTGTTCATACAGGTCGCTAAAACGAGGGTCAACAAGATAGTATCCAGCACTGCTCCTCTCTAATCCAGAGCATGCTGAGATTAACCCCGCCAGCAATATGATGAGCGAAAATTTGATCAGCTTCTTTGACATACCATAGTTTCAACCAGCAAAAAGGGCCCGGAAAATCCCCTTCCAGCCATTGACTAGATTTTATACGAAAACATAGATATACGCAATAGGGACTTTTTATCTCTCAAAAAATAATTGGATCAACTTGACTCAAAATTGTTAGAACAGGAAAAATATTACCTCCTTGGGGTTATTTTTTTCAACCTCCAGATCTCCCCAGACCAGTATCCCCAGAGATTTCGGTGTATAATATTCCTGGTCCCAATCTGAAGAAACAACTCACCATCCGGGGAGGATAACAGGAATGGAAAACATAAAAAAATACCTCGCCAGCCACAAGGTTATGGCTACTTACAACTTCAAGGAAAAGCCTGTTGACCGGGGTTATGCCAACCGGACCTTGCACATTGACCTCTCTGCCAAGACAATTTCTGAAAAGCCTGTCACCCAGGAGATGAAAGACATCTTCACTGGGGGACGTGGTTTTGCGTTATGGCTGCTCTGGAATGCGATCAAGGACGGGAGCAAATGGGATGACCCGGAGAATGCCCTGGTCATCGCCAATGGACCGCTTTGCGGTACAACGGCTTATCCGGGCATGGGGAAAAGCACAGTGGTGACACTTTCGCCGCTGACACATTCCGTTATCGACAGTAATGGAGGAGGATTTTTTGCTCCTTACCTGAAATTTTCAGGATTTGATGCCTTATCGATCACCGGAAAAGCTGACCAGGAAACCATCATAGTTATCGATGGCGATAACCAGGAGATTCGCCTTGAACACGCCCCGGAAGAAGCTCTCAATACGTATCCACTGGCTGGTTTACTGACCAGAATGTACGCCAAGGACGAGCGAGATCAGAAGAACGTCTCAGTTGTAACTTCCGGCGAGGCTGCTAATCATATCCGCTACGCGGGATTAAACATCAGTTTCTTCGATCCCAAACGCCAGGAGGTCAGGGTCAAGCAGGCGGCCAGGGGAGGATCCGGCCGAGTATTCCGTGATAAACGCCTCAAAGGAATCGTGGTCCGCTGCAGCGGAATAAGCGGGTCCAGCAATAATCCCGCCAAACCCGAACTGATCCGAAAGGCAGGGAAGCGTATCAATAACGAGATCACCAACTATGACGCCCAGCAGAACAACATGCGCGAGATCGGGACTGCCCACCTGGTGGAAATCATGGATCATTTTGATCTGCTTCCGGTCCATAACTTCCGCTACGGCAAACACCCCGAACACGTAGAAATTGATTCCACCACCTGGCAGCGGGCATTTACACAGGATAAAAGGATGGACAGCTGCTGGCTGGGCTGCACTCTGGCCTGCTCCCATGCCGTAGATGGATTCCTCCTTAAAACCGGCCCCCATCAGGGAGAAAAGGTCCTCGTCGATGGTCCTGAATATGAAAATGCTGCTGGGATGGGCTCCAATATAGGAGTTTTCGATCCTGAAGCGATCATCGAGATGAATTTTTACTGCGATACGTATGGAGTGGACACCATCTCTTTTGCCAATTCAGTCGCCTTCTGCATGGAATGTTATCAGGAAGGCATCCTGACCAAAGAGAGGACCGGCGGACTCAATCTCACCTGGGGCAATGCGGAAAGCGCCCTGGAACTGCTCCACCAGATGGCCAGGGGCGAGGGTTTTGGCGTGATTGTCGGTCAGGGCATTCGGTACATGAAATCCTATTTCGCTGAAAATTTCGGGGGAGACCCCGCTTTCCTCCACGATATTGGTATGGAAGTCAAAGGATTGGAGATTTCTGAATATATAACCAAGGAATCCATCGCCCAGCAAGGTGGCTACGGCATGGCCCTTAAGGGAGCCCAGCATGACGAGGCCTGGCTAATCTTTATGGATCAGGTGGAAAAACAACTCCCCAGCTTCGAAGACAAGGCCGAAGCGCTGCATTACTTCCCTATGTGGCGGACCTGGTTCAGTTTGCACGGCCTCTGCAAACTGCCCTGGAACGACATCAAACCGATCGATAACAAAGAACAAGACCGCCCCGAAAGGATCCCGGAACATGTCGAGAATTACACCTGGGTCTATGAAGGCGTGACGGGGAATCCGGTCACACCCGGAGACCTCATCACCCAATCTGAACGTGTATATAATTTCCAGCGCGTATTTAACCTGCGGGTTGGGTTTGGCACCCGGGAACATGACTATCCCCCCTATCGGGCTATGGGACCGGTGACGGTCGATGAGTACGAATCCCGGAAGGAGCGCTACGACAATCAGTTAAGGGAACTGGTTGGCATCGACCCGGAGGGCCTATCAACCGAGGAGAAACTCGCTAAAACACGCCGATACCGGGAAGACCAGTATGAAACTCTGTTGGAAGTTGTTTACAAGCGCAGGGGCTGGAATGAGAATGGCATACCCACCCTCGAAAAACTCAAAGAACTGGGGATCGACCTGCCAGAAGTCGTCGCGGTGGTCAAAAAACACAGCTGAGGATTCAGCGAAGCAGCTACACCCGAAGAAATCAAGCAAGGGGCTGATCGGAAAAGTTGGACTTTTCAGACAGCCCCTTTGCAGTTCGGTTCTTATATCCTATTCCTCGTCCTCTTCATCTCTATCATTATCTGCCAGATATTGCTTTTTCCAATTGAAAAGGAGATTAAGGGCCTCCAAAGGACTAAGCTGATTCATATCCAGTTCAGCCAAATCCTTCAATAGCGGGTTCGTTTTCGGAAAAAGCGCCATTTGCTGGGGTCTTTCCAGATCTAGAGAAACGGCTTTGCCGGAAGTTTTTTCCAATTTTTGAAGGATTTCTTCCGCCCGAAGGGTCACCGTAGGAGGCATGCCTGCTATCTGGGCAACATGGATCCCGTAGGATTTATCTGCTCCGCCAGCGATGATCTTATACAGGAAAACAACCTTGCCGGCGCTTTCGCTCACAGCAACTTTATAATTCCTGATACCTGGCAGGAGATCTGGCAGTTCTGTCAACTCGTGATAATGGGTGGCAAATAGGGTTTTAGCCCTTTTATCGGGATGATTGTGGAGGTACTCAATCACCGCCCAGGCGATGGAAACCCCATCATAAGTACTGGTTCCCCTGCCGATCTCATCCAGAATCAGCAAGCTCCTTGGCGAAGCATGGTTGAGAATATTAGCTGTTTCCACCATTTCCACCATAAAGGTGGACTGCCCGGCATGGATCTCATCCTGCGCTCCGATCCTAGTAAAGATACGGTCAATCAATCCAATTTTTGCGGACTCCGCCGGCACAAAACTGCCCATCTGGGCCAAGAGAACGATCAGTGCGACCTGCCTTAAAAATGTCGATTTCCCAGACATATTTGGGCCGGTCAAGATGCGGATCCTTTCGCCGCTTTCGAAGACTGTATCATTGGGCACGAAACGACTTCCCTCAAGAGTCTGTTCCACAACCGGATGCCTTCCAGCGCGAATCTCCAGCATATCCTCTTCCACGACCTCAGGACAGACATATCCCTGAGAAGCAGCCACATCCGCCAGGCTGGACAGCACATCCAGGTGTGCCAGCACCCGGGCAGTATTCAGCAGGTGATCCATTTGCAGGGAAAGGCGTTCGCATACTTCGAAAAAGAGGCTGCGCTCGATTTCCTTGATCTTATCCTCGGCGTTAAAAACCTGGATCTCATATTCCTTGAGTTCCGGGGTGACATATCGTTCTGCGTTTACCAAGGTTTGTTTGCGGATGTAATGCTCGGGCACCAAACCTGTCTTGGCTTTCGTGACTTCAATATAATAGCCAAACACCTTGTTGTGACTCACCTTTAGGGTCTCAATACCGGTGTTTTTTCTTTCTACAGATTCAAGGTTCGCGATCCACTCCCGGGCATGCCTGGTAGAGAACAGCACCTGGTCCAACGTTTCTGAATATCCTTCCCTGATGATCCCAATCTTTCCCAGGACGGCAGGAGGGTCGTCAACTATAGAGCAAGTGATCAAATCCAAAGCCTCAGCACAGAGGGAGAAACCATCGAACAACTCTCCCAGGTAATCCCCCTTCTCAAAATCAGCAGGAAACAGATTTCGTAATTCAGGGAGCTGGGAAAGAGTATCTCTGATCCCCACCAGATCCCTGGGATGAGCCGTTCCCCCTACCACCCGATTGCCCAGGCGTTCAAGGTCCCCCAGATGTTTTAGCTTTTCCCTGACCTCAGCTCGCAGCAAACCGTTTTCGAAAAATCTATTTACTCCCTGATGGCGCTTACGAATACTGCTGACATCCAGCAGCGGTTTGCTAACCCACTGCCTGATCAGGCGCTTGCCCATGGGTGTAACGGTGCGGTCAATTACACCCAGCAAAGACCCATCAGTGGTGCCAGACCGGATGGTCTCTGTGAGCTCCAGGTTCCTTCGTGTGGCAGCATCCAGGGTCATGAATTCTTCCAGACTGTAGCGATTCAGGCTGGTCAGCAATTTGAGGGCGTCGGTTCGATTTCCCTCCAGATACTGCAAGATCGCCCCTGCCGCCCGAATGGCGTAAGGGAATCCCCTCACACCATAACCATCCAGGGTTTTGACCTGGAAATGGTTCTGCAACACACCCAGGCAGCGTTCCTCCTCAAATCGCCACTCAGGAAAAGGGGTCAAGTGAGCAGGGAGGGCATTTTCCTTTAAGGTCAAATTCTCCGGGATCAATATTTCAGAAGGATTCAAGCGCAGCAGCTCCGCCCGGGCCAAATCTTCCGGATCGTTCTCCTGGATCTCAGTTACAGAAAACTCCCCAGTTGTAATATCCACAAAAGCGATACCTGCCCGGAATTCATCCAGCACCAGGCTGGCCAGATAATTATTGCCATCCCCGGGAAGCAGGCTGGATTCCATGATTGTTCCTGGAGAAATCACACGAACGACCTCTCTAGGCATCAAGCCGTCAACCGGCACGTCCCCGATCTGATCACAAATGGCTACATGATAGCCTTTTTCAATCAGGCGCGAGAGGTAATTTTCTACAGCATGGTGTGGGATTCCGGCCATTGGCACCCGGGTGCCTTTCCCGACATTGCGGGAAGTCAGCACGATATCCAGCACCGAGGAGACCGTAACAGCGTCCTCATCAAAGGTCTCGTAAAAATCACCCAACCTGAAAAAGATGATCGCATCCGGATGTTGTTTTTTTATCTCCAGATATTGACGGCGTACTGGCGTTATTTTCTGACTGACCATGACCCAATTCTATATTGAGTAGAACCAAATCACAAGGGACAAAGGATATCAATTTGGTTTAAAACTTTAGGACATGACTCTACATAACGTGTCCCGCTTGTTAATTGATGATGTATAATAACCAAAGTATATAAACCATCACTATAAATTCTTTTAATAAGGAAAATTGCGTCATGGCCAGTGTAGCGTACGACCAAGTGTATAAGCGCTTTGACGAAGTAATTGCCGTCAATAACTTCAGTCTTGAGATTGAAGATAAGGAATTCCTGGTTCTGGTTGGTCCCTCGGGCTGCGGAAAATCCACAGCGC
>DRBO01000096.1 GCA_011039385.1 Chloroflexota bacterium
ATATGTCAGCTACCGATGAATAACAGTGTCAAGGATAAATAGCAAAATTTATCAATAAATCCAGGAAAACAGAAAAACCAGAGTTCTCTCCAGCAGTATCAATGTTGGTCAGGGCTCTTTTTTTATTGTGCAGTTATAACACTTCTCACCTGCCAGCTCCTTTGGCCAGCAAGCACAAACTTTCAATATTTCTAAGAAGGAAATAACTTGCGCGGCGGTGCCAGCTCGGGTTTTAAACTCAGTTGGAGCGATCCGGGGTCCGGCTGCACTACCCTAAGGAGTGGTGCGGCTACCGGGGGCAGGCCAGGATTTCAATTACTGGCGAAAGAGGTCTGCTGGGGTTCGACCCTGCCAGCACTCCCCCGTCCTGTTTCCAGTACCGGAGCGGGCACATCTTCCTCCAGCAGGTCAATAAAAACCTGAACGATTTCCGGATCAAAACCCTTCCCGGCCTCATCCTTGAGGGTCTGGAGAGCTTTCTGACGAGAAAAGGCTTTGCGGTAGGGCCGCTCGGAGCGCATGGCATCCCAGACATCGACCACCGTGAATATCCTGGCAAGATAGGGGATGTCCTCCCCTACCAGCTGATAAGGGTAGCCGGTCCCATCCCAGCGCTCATGATGGTAGAGGGGAACTTCCAGGGCTGATTTCAACCCCGCGACTTCCTTGAGCAGCTCATAGGCGTCAATGGGGTGTTTTCCAATCAGCGCCCGCTCATCCGCTGAGAGGGGGGTTCTTTTATGGAGCACTTCATCGGGGATGGCCATTTTCCCAATATCATGGAGCAAGGCTCCCCGCCGGAGATTGACCAGGGATTCCCCTTTGATGCCCAGTTTCGCGCCTACTGAGAGCGTTAATTCTTCAATTCGGCGCCAATGTCCCGGGGATTCAATTCCCCGCAGCTCCAGGGCCTGAGCCCAGCCCTCGATGATGGCATCCAGGGCGATATCCAGTTCATTCCGGGAACGCTCCAGGTTCTTGTAGATATTTTGATGATCGATGGCAATAGCAGCCAACCCGGCAATCATCTCCAGCAGGTCGATCCAGGATTGATCCGGGTCCAGCCTCTCACGGTGGAACAGCTCCATCACGCCCACTAATCTGCCCTTGGCGGTCAGCGGGACGCCAAAATAGGACACGAACCTTTCTGTAGAGAATTCCAGGTCCCGGGAGATCTGCTGTGTGGTGTGTTTCAAATCAGGTATGTGGATCATGGTCCTCGATTCAGCTGCTCGACCTGCCAAACCCTCACCAACCTCCAAATCCGTGTGCTGCAGGATATTCTGCCGGAAACCAGTCTGGGTGATGAACTTGAGCGTCTTTAATTGAGGATGGAAGTACAGGATCGCCGCTGCGTCCACGGCTAATTCTTTTACCAGCTGGTCTACCAGCATATCCAGGGTGGTGGGCAGAGAGAGGTTTTCCAAAACGGTCTGCTCGATGCGCTGCAGGCTGGTAAGTTTGTCGAGATGGGTCTGAGTTTCCTGGTAGAGATAGGCCTTCTGAAGTCCAATCGCTACCAGATTGGCGATCCGGGACAGCAAGACCAGATCCTCCCCCTGATAAAGGCCCTGATCCGAGTGAAGCAGCTGCAGAGCAGCGATGACCCGATTCTCAACAACCAGGGGAACTGCCAGCATTGAGCCGGACAGAGTGCTTTTTGCCGGATCCGGATCCGTCTGGAAAGCCCTGAGATCGGACGACCAGACGCCCTTTTTTTCCTCCAGCAGTTCATCCGCAAAGGAGGTGTTGGGGTTCTCCAGTTCCAACTCTCGGAAATTGTGTCTTTTGGATTCCCTGTCCTTCCGCCAGGTAAATTCGATCTGGAACCCGCCTTCCTGAGCAGGAATCCTATAAACATGCAGGGCTTCCAGCTGGAACAGCTTTCTGATCTGGACCAGGATGTTCTGATAGATGTCCTCGGGGGTCAGGCAGGAGGTCAGAGCCCGGGATAGTACGTCCAGCGCTTCCTGCTGCTGGATGGTTTTCTGCTGCTGTTCGCGGACCTGGAGCTCCCCGGTGATATCCCGGATAAATCCCTGATAGCCGATCGGTTGACCGCCCACCTCGTAAGGGGTGGCTGAGACCAGGGTTTCAATGCGGCTGCCGTCCTTTTTTCTGAATGAGACGGGGTACTCTTTGATGCTCCCCTGTTCTTCAATGATCTGGAGATATGAGGTCCTGTCATCTGGATCCCAATATAAATCCAGCATACTGTCATGCCAGATTTCTTCCCGTCCTTGATAACCAAACATCTCCAGAGCCGATTGATTCATGTCTATCCAGCGTCCATCGCATGAGGCAATGAAAACGGCATCCCGGGATGTTTGAAAGAACCTGCGGTAGATCTCCCGGCTTTCCTTCAGGCGTTCCACCACCTGGACCCTCTGGAGTGTTTCCTGCGCCAATCTCTGGTTTGATTCCCGGAGGACATCCGAGTGTTGGGAAACGCTGTTCTCAAGCTCCTGCCGGTAGCGTTCTTCCCGCTTCTTCTCCTCCCAGATACAAACCGCGTTTTTCAGTATTCCAATCAACAGTGGGAGATATGATTGCTGATCGTCTTTGACAATGTAATCAACCGCGCCGCTCTTCAAGGACTGGACAGCGATATTTTCGCTCCCCTGCGCGGTTAAAATCACCCAGGGGTAATTATTGAACAGGTCCAGATGATCGAAGATCGGCTCCTGGCCAATTTGATAGTCCGTGATGATTAAATCCACTGGATGGGACGTGAGATGATCCAATGCTGCGGAAAAATTTACCGCCGTATGGATCTCTGCCTGAAGATCTTCCCCCTTTAAAAAATCAGCCAGGATCTGGGAGTCTGACTGGTCTTCTGAAATTAGCAATATCCGCATTTCTGAATCCATAATTAGCTATCCCTGCTAAACAAATACCATCTGCTATGGTCTATCAAACCAGCATCAGGTTCTGATCTCTTCTAGTATACGGATTTTTTTTCGGGAGGGTCCCGGTCCAAATTACAATTTTGCAAGTTTACCTAATAATGGTCCTTAAACAGCTTACAAATTACGATCAAGCCCAGGAAGCCGTTTTCCTCCTGTCATCTGGGAGCGGATCCCTGTTCACCACTGCGCTTTGCTGTTAGAAAGCGGAAGGTGTCTCCTGGATTGCAATCAAATTGAAAGGGAAAACGACTGCTGGATTGACCCGGGGGGATTCCCAGCACCTCCCTGAGGATGGCATTCTCCAGTGAAAATTCCAACGGTCTGTCCCGGCACTATTTCCCGCAAGGAAGCGCTTTCTCACTGATCACAGACCAGGATACATTATTTGCTGAAAAGCGGCTCAACACCAGCCCCAATAAATGTCTGGATCTAGCGACATCTGAGATGGTGTTTTTTGAACCGAGTGATGCTGCACTTGAAATATAAATCCAGGAGGATATAATAAGATATATCACCTTTGAGAGGACCTATGTCTCATACCCCCCCTTTCCGAATTCTGATCGGCGAGCGTGATACCTTCATGCAGCACATGTTGGCGCACAGCCTTGGGAAGCATTTTCAAGTGTCTTTCGTCGAAGATGGCCTGTCCCTGTTACGGCAGACGCGGGAAATCCTTCCTGATCTGGTGATAATGGAAGGGCTGCTGTCCTCCCTGGATGGTTATACAGTTTGCCAGAAGCTGAAGAACGACGCGGCTACTGCCCACATCCCGGTCCTCTTCCACACCCTGCTGGCTGACGAAAGCCGCGCCCGCCAGGCCGGGGCTGATGGCTTCCTGCTCAAGCCCGTTCTGCCGCAGGAGATAGAAACGAAAGTGGAAGAATTGTTGAATGTCGAATCCTGATCAGGAGCCTGGAAAACGCAGCCCTGAGGGGATTCGTTCAAATTATAGAAGACAGGTTACACCAATGTATCTAATAGAGCGCTGAAGTGTACTGAGGATGAGGATTCTCGAAACCCGACTGCCCGACTGAAGGAATACAATACGATCCTTCGCCTGCAATCAGACAATCCATTGGAGAAAAAATGCTCGAGAGAATACCCACTCACATTCCTAACCTTGACGTCATCCTGGGGGGCGGCTTACCCGCCAACAGCGTGGTCTTGATCAGCGGTACGCCGGGCAGCGGCAAAACTTTGCTGGCTAACCAGATCATCTACGCCAACGCAACCGCTGAACGCAAAGCTTTATTTGTGTCTACGCTCTCGGAACCTTTTTCACGCCTGATCCGTTATACCCAGGAATTTCAATTTTTTGTCCCCGAGAAGGCTGGAAATGCTGTGGTCTACGAAGACCTCAGCTCCCGGCTGCTGACCGGGGGCAGTGAAACCGCGTTGGCCCACTTAGAAAAATTGTTGCAGGAAATGCAGCCTGCCTTTCTGGTCGTGGACAGCATCCGGGCAGTCCACGACCTCAGCCCCAATGCGGCCGCCGCACGGCGGGATTTCTTCCGTCTGGTCGGCACTTTGACCACCCTGCCCTGCACCGCCCTGCTGGTTGGTGAGTATCACCCAGACGAGATGACCCGCACCGTGGAAGCCTCCATCGCCGATGTCATCCTGCATTTGCAGCACCGCAATCAGGGCATGCTCGAGCAGCGCGTGCTCAAGGTCTTTAAAATGCGCGCCAGCGATTACCTGCACGGAGAGCACACCTTCAAGATTTCATCCGCCGGGCTGGAGGTCTTCCCGCGTTTCACCACCCCCCGGGAGCCGATCAAATACACCCCCAGCCTCGAGCGCGCCGCCACCGGCATCCCTGGCTTCGACGATGAGTTATTCCCAGGCGGCATTCTGCGGGGGACGACCACCCTATTGGCCGGCGACCCTGGCGTGGGTAAAACCGTCACCGCCCTGCACTTCTTGCTCAACGGCGCCCAAAATAACGACTCCGGGGTGTATATCTCCTTCCAGGAAGCCCCCAGCCAGCTTGCCCGCATCGCCGAGAATTTTAAATTCGACGTGGAATCCCTGGCCAAAATCAACCAACTCAAAATGCTTTATGCCTCCCCCATCGGCCTGGATATCAATGAACATGCCCTCAAAATTGTAGCCGCCATCAACGCGGTGAACGCCCGCCGGGTGGTGATCGACAGCATTTCAGACCTGGGGGCCAGCGCGGGCAGCAATCCGGAGAGCTTCTTCAATTACGTCTACGCCCTGGTGCAATGGTTCAAGGACCGCGGCATCACCGCCATGCTGACCGCCGAGATGAGCGACATGTTCGCCAATGAACTCACCCTCACCGGCCGCGGTGTCTCGCACATTGCCGATAACCTGCTGATGCTGCGTTTCACTGAGATGGAGGGGGTTATTCACAGCGCCATCACCGTACTGGCGGCGCGCGGCAGCGACCATTCCAGGCAGGTGCGCGAATATCTGATCTCCGAGGAAGAGGGCCCCCGTCTGGGCGGCCCGCTGACCAGCGCCTTTAATCTATTCACAATGACGAGGAGAAAGGAATAAGGAATTGCGAATGAGGAGTTGGAAGTCAGTACTTACCATTATCGCCTACTTCCTGCTATTTAACCCGCAAACCTCTACTCCTCCACAGCACCCATGCCTGAATTTTCGCGTTTGCGCTCGATCCTCTCCACACCCCGCCGCATCTCCCTGCTCAGCGCCCTATTTGCCTTCTTGCTGCTGACCCCGCTGTTATGGTTCCTGGTGGACCGCCCGGCAGCAGACCGCCTGGAAGCAGCGATCCGCGCGGATGTTGAAAAGCAGTTGAAAGCCTACAGCCATAACCTGGGGATTTCCCTAGGGCAGAGGCTCAACCTGGTGCACGGCCTGGGCGCGTTTGTGAAAGGCGAGCTGGACAACCAGGGCGATGTCCCCGTTTCGGAATTTGAGATCTTCGCGCAGGCATTAAATGATGTGAGCGGTGGAATCCGCAATATCGCCCTGGCTCCTGGCGGGGTGATAGTCAATGTCTACCCCTATGAAGAGAACAAAACCGTGCTGGGCTACGAACCGGCCACAGATGAACGCGCCTTCGTGCGCGCTGAGGTGCTGCGCGCGGTCGAGACAGGTGAAATTATCGTCAGCCGCCCGTACGAATTGATCCAGGGCGGTCTGGGGATCGTCGCCCGGCAGGCGATCTTCGTCGGGGATGAATACTGGGGGCTTGTCAGCATCGTGCTGGACGTGCCGCCGATTTTGGAAGAAGCCGGTTTGCTATCTCCCCCAGATGATTTACGGTTGGCGCTGAGCGACCAGGCGGGGAATATTTTCTTCGGCGAAGCGGCCGTTTGGGAAGCTGACCCGGTTAAACTGACGATACCCCTGCCGGAAGGCGAGTGGACCCTGGCAGTGGCACCCCGTGAGGGCTGGGCGAACCGCTTCGCGAGCCAGTTGGCGATCTTCCGGCTGTTGGAAATCACCGGCATGGCCTTCGCCACCCTGATCGCCTACCTGATCGCCAACCGCCGGGCACGGCTGGAATCCCTGGTCGAGAAACGCAGCGGACAGTTGCTCTACGCCGCGGAGGAGTGGCGCGCCACCTTCGACGCGATGAGCGACATGGTCACCATCCACGATGAAGGGTTCCAGATCCTGCGCGCCAACAAATCCGCAGCGGAGGCCTTTGACTTCCGCCTGGAAGAGATCGCCGGGCAGCCCTGCTACAGCGTTTTTCATCACCAGGACTATCCCATTGAGGACTGCCCTTTACGCCGTTCGCAGCGCAGCGGGAAGGTAGAGGAGATCGAGATCTGGGAGCCCGTCATCGGCAAGTGGCTGCACATTCTCTGCAACCCCATCAAGGACAAGGGGGGTCAAGTGATCGGCGTGGTTCATGTGATGCGGGACATCACCGAACGCAAACGCCAGAATGAGACCCTTGATCTGCTCTATCAGGCCGGGCAGGCGCTCAGCCAGACATTGGACCCTTCCGCGGTGTTCACAGTGCTCACCGGGTTGGTGAAGCGCAGCATGCCCTGTGAGGGGATAATTATCTCCTCCTATGACCCGGGGGAACAGCTCATCCGCTGTGAATATGCCGTCGTAGAAGGCAATCCTCTCGCCCCGGAGAAATTCCCTGCCATTCCACTGGAGCCGGAGGGGACTGGCATCCAGAGCGAAGTCATCCGAACGGGGAAGTCACAGCTTTTCAACGATTATCAGGCCCGACTTCAAGAGACCACGACGGTCTACAACGTGGAGGCTGATGGGAAATTGCATCCCCGGGATGCTGTCCCGGATGATGGGCAGGTCACTCGTTCCGGTATTGTGGTTCCCATTAAGCTGGCCGGAGAGGTGACTGGTGCGATCCAGGTGCTCAGCTACCAGGAGGCGGCTTACAGGGAGGAACACCTGCGCCTGCTGGAATCCCTGGCCATCCCGGCCGCGGCTGCCTGGAACAATGCCCGGCTCTACCAGCGCACCCTGGACGATGAGGTCCGCTACCGCACCCTGTTCGAATCCGCTGCCGATGCCATTTTCATCATGCAGGGCGAAACCTTCATCGACTGTAACCCGGCCACCCTGGCTCTGTTCGCCTGCTCTCGGGAGGAGATCATTGGCCAGACGCCTTACCATTTTTCCCCACCTCAGCAGCCTGATGGGCGCGACTCGATGGAAAAGGCTCTCGAACAGATCAGCGCCGCCCTGGCGGGGGAACCGCAATCCTTCGAGTGGACACACAGCCGTCTGGACGGCACGCCTTTCGATGCCCATGTCTACCTGAATCGCTTCACCCTGAAGGGGGAGGATCATATTCTGGCGTCGGTGCACGATGTCAGCGAGAGCAAGCGGATCGAAAAAGAGATCACCCGCCTGAAGGACTTCAACGAAAGCATCGTCCAGGGCATTGCCGAAGGCATTGTCGTGCAGGATGAGGGTGGCGTAATGACCTTCGTTAACCCGGCCCTGGTGCAAATGCTGGGCTACACCGTCGAAGAGATGACCGGAATGCACTGGACCGAGATCATCCCGCCCGACCAGCAAGAGATCATCAAATCCGCTGACGACCGGCGCGTCCAGGGCGAAACCGACCGCTACCAGGTGGAGATTTTACATAAAGACGGAGAACGCATCCCGGTGCAGGTCTCCGGGCAGCCGCGTTTTGATCATGACCACTTCATCGGCACGATGGCGGTGATCATAGATTTGAGGGAACGGGTGCAGGCCGAGGCCGAGCGCGCCAAGATGATCCGCATGCTGGAGCGGAGGTTGAACGAATTGGGAATCATCCATCTGGCCAACCAGATGCTGCAAAGACTGCACTCCCCCGGGGAACTGGCCCAGGCCGCCGTCCGCTTACTGGAAACCATTATGGATTATGAATACTGCGCCGTTATGCTGATCGAGCAGGAGAGCGGCAAGCTGATCCCCTATGCGGTCAGCGACCAGGGGCAGGGCGAGGATTTCATCCACAAAACAAAGGAACGTATCCGCGCCAGCAATCCCCGCGTTGGGAAAGGCATCGTCGGCTGGGTGGCGCAGCACGGCAAGTGCGTCTGCCTGAATGACGCGCGCCAGGATGAACGCTACCTTCCCCTGCAGGAGGATACTCGCTCAGAGTTGTGTGTGCCAATGCTGGTTGGGGGTAAGGTCATCGGGGTGGTTAACGTAGAATCACCACGCCTGGGGATCTATACCAAAGAAGACCAGCGCCTGTTAGAGACGGTGGCCGCCCAGATAGCCGTTGCCACGGAGAACACCCGTCTGTTCGAAGTTGCCCGCCGCCGGGCCGAAGAACTGGAAGCCCTCAACAGAATTTCAGCTGCCCTCCGGGAAGCTGAAAGCGTTGAGCGGGCCATACCGTTACTGTTGGATGAAACCCTGGCGGCGGTGGCGGCCCCGGCCGGGTCGATCACCCTCTACCAGCCGGAGATCAACCGCCTGAAGATTGTGGAAGGGCGCGGTTGGTTCGAACCCCTCCAAGCAACCGTCCGGATTCCCAATGAAGGCATTGAGGGATATGTGTTTACAAGAGGTGAAGTCTATATCTCACCGGATTTCAGCGCTGATTCGAGGGTCAAACCCCCTGCCGTTGGGCAAAGCCCGCCTGGTTGGGGGGGAGCCTGCTTGCCCATCCGGATTGGGGATCAGATCAGCGGCGTCTTGATCGTCTCTAAACCTGCCGAGAACCCGCTCACTACCCAGCAGCTCCGCCTGATCGAGGCTATCATCGAGATTGCAGGGGTGTCCCTGCACCGCCTGCGCCTGCACCACGAGACCAACCGCCGCCTGAAGCGGCTGCAAGCCTTACATGCCGTCACCCAGGCCATCACGGCCAACGTCGATATCAGGATCACCCTCGATATCTTGATCAAACATGTTCAGGAGCAGTTGGATGTTGACGCCGCAGGTGTGCTGTTGTACGACTCCCAGCTACAGGAACTGTATTTTGGTGCCGAGGTGGGATTCAACACCAGAATCTATACACAGTCCAAGGTGCGCCTGGACACCAGCTACGCCGGTACGGCGGTGCTAAAACGACGCATTGTGCAAATCCCCGATCTATCCCAAAGTAAGGATGACAGCTGGGCAAACAGGTTGCTCAAGATAGAAAATTTCGGCGCCTATTGGGTCGCCCCGCTGATAGCCAGAGGAACGGTGCAGGGTGTTTTGGAGGTATTCCGCCGTCGGACGGGAGCTGAGAATGAGAATTGGATGGCATATCTGGA
>DRBO01000128.1 GCA_011039385.1 Chloroflexota bacterium
AGCTATCAAACATGCCCTGGCGATGGGCGCAGATACAGCTGTGATGATCTCAGATCCAGCATTAAAGGGGGTTGATAACGTGGCTGCCTCAAGAGTGCTGGCAGCTGCTATCGAGAAAATCGGAGGCGCGGATCTGGTGCTGTTCGGACAGCAATCTGTGGATACCGACACCGGGCTGCTTCCCGTGCAGGTGGCCAGAGTCCTAGGATGGCCATCCTTGACATTGGTCTCCAAATTTGAAAACGTCGCCGGTGATGAAGGGAAAATCCAGGTGCTGCGCACCATGGAGGAAGGCGGACAAATTGTTGACTCTCCCCTGCCAGCCGTGGTAAGCGTTACCAAAGATTACGCTGAACCACGCTATCCCTCATTCATGGGAATCCGCAAGGCTTCCAAAGCAGAATACCCGGTTTGGAACCTGGAGGATCTGGGCATCGCGGCTCCGACCGCGTCAGTGTCCTGGCCTGAGATAATGGAGCCG
This sequence comes from Chloroflexota bacterium, assembly GCA_011039385.1. GTDB lineage: Bacteria > Chloroflexota > Anaerolineae > Anaerolineales > UBA11858 > B10-G9. The sequence goes on from DRBO01000128.1 coordinate 482, forward strand.
GAACAAAAAGAGATCGTCACTGAGATCATCCCAGGAGACACGCCAGAAGAAAAAGCCCACAACCTGGTTGACAAACTGATAGCTGAGAAGGTGCTCTAATGACAAAAAAAATACTTGCCTACATAGATCATTTTCACGGAAAAGTGCAGTCTTCCTCCTGGGAAGGCCTGGGCTTGGCAGCGGCTATTGCCGCAGATTCCGGGGGAGAGGTAGCTGCCCTGGTCCTCGGTGATGGGGTAGGGAGTGTAGCTGAAACCGCCTTTCACTATGGCGCAGACCAGGTATTTCTGGCTGAAGATCCGATTCTGAAGGATTTCCGTCCCGAACCGCTGGCGGACCTGGTCAAACAGGCTGCTGAATCCTATCAGCCTGACCTGATCCTTTTCCCAACCACTACCCGGGGCAGGACCCTGGCCGGAATGGCTGCGGTAGACCTGAACACCGGCGTAATGGTAGATATAATCGACCTGGACTGGTCAGGGGATAAAATAGTCGCCACCAGGCCAATTTATGCTGGCAAACTGCTGGCAAAACTGGTCTGCAGCACGACCCCACAGATCATAACCTTCAGGACACGCGCATTTGACAAGCCGGAGCCGGATACTGGCCGGTCTGGATCTGTGACCCCACTCGAAGTGGGGCTGGATTCAGGAGCTGTGGCAACCACCATCGCTTCCATTCAGGAGAAAGCCGAGGGGGTCAGCCTCAGTGATGCCAGCGTGATCGTTTCTGGAGGGCGGGGAGTGGCCTTAAACCCAGCTCTGGAAGCTCCTGCTGACCTGGATGAGGAAGCAGCCGATATCTGGAAAGCCGGACAGGGTTTTGCCCTAATAAAGAAACTGGCTGATGTGCTGGGCGCCGCAATTGGCGCCAGCCGGGCTGCGGTCGACGCGGGATACATCGAATACGACCATCAGGTCGGCCAGACCGGGAAAGTGGTTACCCCGGACCTTTATATTGCCTGCGGTGTCTCCGGAGCCATCCAGCACCTGGCCGGCATGCGCAGCAGTAAGGTCATTGTAGCCATCAACAAAGACCCGGATGCCCCGATCTTCAACTTTGCCCGCTTCGGTGTGGTGGGAGATATGCACGCCATCCTGCCTCCCTTGACAGAGGCGTTAAAAACCCATCTTGCAGGGTGAAAAGAAAGGGCCGGGTCCTAGTATCGGACCCGGCCCATCGAAAATTTTATCAAAAACGGTTTCTTGTCTGTGGAAACCGTTTTTTAATCTCAGTGATTATTTCTGGATGGCATCATCAGGACACAGCGGTTGGTACTGCTCACCACACGTTCTGAATCCGCGCCCATCATGACCCGCTTAAAGCCCCCCCGCCCATTGGATGTCAGGGCGATCAGATCAAAATCACCTTCATCTGCTGTTTCCACAATAGTTTTTGCTGCACGTGTTCCCTTGACCAGGATGCTGGTCTTTACATTATCCTTCTCCAGACCGCGCGAGACAGCTTCCAGGAAGTTGGTCATCTTGGCCTCCGCTTCGGCGCGTAGGTTCTCAACCACATCCGCCGGGGCCCGGTATTTATCCGTTTCCGGTATCTGGGGGACAGAGAGCAGAGTTATTTCACTGTTATAGGCCAAAGCCAGGGCACGCGCATAGGGCAGCACTTTCTCCGAGGCAATCGAGCCATCCAGAGCTACCAGGATCTTGGCAGGTTTTCTACCCAGGTCCTTGGGTTGGTCTCCCTGGACGAGGTAAACCGGGATATTCAGGCGCATCATCAGCTTGGATGATACCCCTCCACTCATCCAGTGCTTCTCACCGGATTTTCCACGAGTAGTGGTGACCACCAAATCGATCCCGGCAGCCTTTACATATGACTGAGTAATTTCTGCAATTGATCCCATCCGGACGATTTTTTCAACCTCAAACCCTTCTGCGGAAAGCTGCTCAATCAAACTATCTAGATATCTTTCCCTAGCGGCCAAATCAGCATTGAATTGTTCCTGGGGGCCATGGGAATAGGATTTCACCCCGGAGATCAGGGTCAGTGACGCTCCAGTAGCCTGGCAAAGGCGCTTAGCAGCCGGCAAAGCCTGGGCTGCGTATACAGAGCCATCCAGCAGGACAGCAATCTTCTTAATGGTCTTATAATCATCACGCCAATTGCTTTGTTCAACTGGCTCTGGTTCCCAGGTGATCTCACGGGTAGGGGCGGACGCTCCGGCAGACACAGTAGCGGGAGCCATTTGTCCAAATCCAAAGCCTGCCAGCAAGGCAGTGTCCAACCCGCCCAGGTAATCAAGCACAGGATCTGGTTCGCCCAGGTAGGAGCGCGAAAAACTGAATCCAATATATAAAATGGGGATGAAGAGCAGGTAGGTCCAGGCTCCTTCAACAAAACGCTCCTCGAAGATGATCGCTGTCGCCCCGGTTGTCAGGGTCGCAGCGATGGTAGTTCCCAGAATAAGAAACATCTTGCCAACTGAGAAATTTTCCCGGATCTGCCGGACGAGCCGTTTGGTGACCGCCCAGCCAGTCATGCTCAGGAGAATGAAGACCCCTGCGGCGTAAATGGCCAAATAGGTCTCCTCGTCGGTCCCGAAGAAGAGGAAGGTAATGCTGACAATGGCAACTTCCAACCAGACCGGTTTATCAGCCACGTCAAACTGGTTCTGCTGGCCGATATCGGGCGGAATGTAATTCCTCTTTTTCAGCCCCAGAGCCAGGTTCTGCAGGCCCTGGGCGCTGGCAGCTGAAGCCGACATCAGGACCGCAATGCCCATGATGGTTCCCAGGTAAGGCAGGGGAGAAGGCAGCAGAGCGTCCATGGTCTGGGTGAAAACGGATACTTCTAAATTGGTAGGATCAGATAAATCCAGGATAGCTGGCCCAACAATCAGCATCGTGGCTGCTGTTGTGCCCATGATGATCAGCAAACTGTTGAAAGCGCGCTTGCTGCGGACTTCATCCGTGCCTTCGTATGCGGCAACCAGGTTGGCAAAAACCTCGATACCTGTCATCACCGCCAGGATGCGCACATAACCAGCCAGGGTGAAGTGGAGATATTCCCCGTGGAAAGCCCTCAAGTCGAACGTCGGTAACTGAAAGCCGCGCTGCCAAAGGGTTGCCCCGATCATGACCCACAAGAGCACCAGCACACCTGCTGTGGCCGGGCCGAAGGTGCGCGCAGCTACCTTGGGTCCCCGGTTGACCAGCCATCCAGTGAGCACACTGAGAGCAATGGCCGCAAAGGTCCGGTATTGGATTCCGAGGATGCTCTGGTTCAAGATTGGAAGCCGGTCAGCGATGAAGGTCACCATAGCTGCCATGCTGACCAGGAAAGTAAGCGTATACTCCACAAAGGTGATGGCCGCATTGATCTTTACGGCCCAGCTTCCAAACTCTTCTTCGCTTAAGCCGCTGCCGCCGCTGCCATCCGTGACCCAGCGCATCACTAATCTATACATGGCGGACACCACCATGATGGTCACGATGACCAACCAGACAGAGGCGCCAAAAGTCACCTGGGCGACACCAGCTACCACAATCAATTTCAGGAAGGGGCCAAAAACATACAAAGGGGAGGTAGCGGGATCACCTCCGCCAGCCAGGGCACCTTCAAAAGCGTTATTCAATTTATTGGATATTTTTACTGCCATACAATTTTTCCCTGCTCACCTGGCACACGTCATGGCCACGGCTCACCAAAACATACAAATTTCAGAGGATCGTTCTGCCCGGAGGTAACGCAGGAAGTCAAGCCGGGGCGATACCTGCTGTGGATTGCTGTCAGGTCAAGATGAAAAAAAATAGCAAGGGGATACCCTGCTATCCATTCTCGCTGTCAGACTTTATAATTATACCGTACAAAAAAGCCCAGTCTATACCATCCGGAAGCCACTATGAACACACTCCGCCCCCTGTTTTACCTCGATCCAGAGGTCACTTTTTTGAATCACGGCTCATTTGGAGCCACGCCCAGGCCTGTTTTGGAAGAATATCAGAACTGGCAGCGCCGCCTGGAAGCCCAACCGGTGCGCTTTTTAGCTCGCGAGAACCCGGTTCATTTCCGAACTGCTAGGCAGGCTTTGGCCGCCTACCTGGGAGCGGATCCAGAGAACCTGGTCTTTATCCCCAACGCCACATTTGGCGTAAATGTTGTGGCCCGATCCTTTAATTTTCAACCCGGGGATGAAATCCTCACCAGCAACCATGAATACGGAGCCTGCGAGAATATCTGGGAGTTCCTGAGCCAGAGATCCGGTTTCCAGGTTATCCGGCAGGAGATTCCCCTACCATTGCCCCCAGAGGATGAAATCATTGAGATTCTCTGGTCAGGGGTAAGCAATAGGACCCGATTGATCTTCCTGAGCCATATCACCTCTCCCACCGCGGCGCGCCTGCCAGTGGAGGAAATCTGCAAGCGGGCGAGAGCTGCAGGCATTCCAGTATTGGTAGACGGCGCCCACGCGCCGGGCCAGATCAAGTTGGATTTGCCGGCAATGGGAGCTGATTTTTATACAGGCAACTGCCATAAGTGGCTGATGGCACCTAAGGGCTCGGCCTTTTTGCACATCCGGCCTGAATACCAGGACTTCATTCAGCCCCTGGTGGTCAGCTGGGGCTGGGGGAAAAACTGTCCCTATGAGAGCGACTCCAGGCTGCAGGCGATCCTGGAATGGTGGGGCACCAAGGATCCGGCGGCATATTATAGCGTGCCAGCCGCGATCCGATTCCAGGAAGAGCACAGCTGGGATGCAGTTCGCGCAAGCTGCCGGGAGATGCTGGCGGGTTTGTTGGCTGAGATTGAAGAAATGTCCGGCCAGCCATCAATTTACAGAGCGAACGGGAAGAACCATACCCAGCTGGGAGCAGCCTTGCTGCCGCCTGATTCCCAACCGGAAGGGCTCCAATCCTGGTTGTATGAAAAGTACAGGATCGAGATCCCGGTGATCCGCTGGGAGAGCCGGTGGTTGATCCGCCCCTCAGTGCAGGGCTATAACATCCAGGAAGACCTGGATTTATTGATCAAAGCCTTGGGGGAGTACTGGGGATGAGGGTGACAGGTTAACCGTTATCCTCTATTTAACACAGGCAACGCAGCGCGTCGCCCCCACAGATGTCTCTCAAGTAATTACGGAAATCACGGTAGTTCATACAACTCCAGCAGAACACCTCCGGTACTTTGAGGGTGGATGAAGGCCAGCTGGCGGCCGTCATCCATCAGCATTGGATCCTCATCGATTAGCCGCACCCCCCTGGATCTTAGATCAGCCAGCTTGGCAGCGATATCCTCCACCTCGATACAGATATGATGCAGCCCGGGACCACGCTTGGCCAGGAATTTGGCCAGCCCGGAATCCTCACTGAGCGGTTGAACCAACTCGATCTCACTCTCCCCCAGCGGCAAAAATGCGATTTTCACCGCCATGCTGGAAACAGTTTCTACATGATCAAGGAGTAAACCAAACTGGTCCTGCCAGAAGGCAAGGGCTTCTTCCAGGTCAGGCACCAGCACGGCAACATGGTCAAGGCGTTTAAGAGCAGTCATAGAGACCTCGGAGGTTGATATTTCCATTTTGGCAATTTTCTCTCGATACGAATAGGAACACCTCGGAGGTCTTAAAGACCTCCGAGGTGTTCTTATTAAAACCAGCCCGGCGGGCGGTACTCTCCCCATACCCCACGCAGGGTATCGGTGATCTCTCCCAGGGTGAGCCCAGCTTCCACGCATTCGATCAGAAGGGGCATCAGATTATCATCACCCTCTGCTGTGGATTTAAGTTTCGCCTGAAGTTTATCAGCTCGATCCCCATCCCGTTCAGCTCGCAGCCTGGCAAGGCGTTCCTGCTGGCTTTTTTCCTGGACCGGGTCAACGGTTAATAGATCCAGCGCTATAGTCTCTTCCATCGCATAGATATTGACACCCACCTGATGCGCATCCCCGGTTTCCAGGGCCAGCTGCTGACGGTAAGCAGCCTCCTGGATCTCTCCCTGAATATAGCCGTTCTCAATCGCTGCCAGCGCCCCACCCTGCCTGTCGATCTCCGCAATATATTCCCGGGCCCGGGATTCAATCTCATCGGTCAGGCTTTCCACCAGGTAAGAACCGCCCAGAGGATCAATGGTATTGGCTACCCCGGATTCTTCGGCCAGGATCTGCTGGGTGCGCAGAGCGACCTGGACCGCCTCCTCAGTCGGCAGGCTGAGGGCCTCATCCATACTGTTCGTGTGCAGGGACTGGGTGCCACCCAGCACAGCGGCCAGGGCCTGGAGGGCTACCCGAACAACGTTATTATGTGGCTGCTGGGCAGTCAGGGTACAACCAGCAGTCTGGGTATGAAAACGCAGTTTAAGGGCATCAGGATGACTGGCACTGAAGCGTTGCTCCATAATCGAAGCCCACAGCCGCCGGGCTGCCCGGAATTTGGCGATTTCCTCCAGGAAATCATTATGCGCGTTGAAGAAGAAGGACAGGCGCCTCCCAAAACCATCCACATTCAGGCCAGCATTCAACGCCGCTTCGACATAAGCGATCCCATTCGCCAGGGTGAAGGCCACTTCCTGGATGGCGGTTGAACCGGCTTCGCGGATATGGTATCCAGAAATACTGATGGTATTCCAGCGGGGCACTTCCGTTTGGCAGTACTGGAAGGTGTCAGTGATCAGCCGCATGGAGGGCTGGGGAGGGAAGATATAGGTACCGCGGGCGACATATTCCTTAAGGATGTCATTCTGGATCGTACCCCGCAGGGACTTGGGATCTACTCCTCCTTTTTTCGCTACGGCAATATACATGGCCAGCAGGATTGCCGCCGGGGCATTGATGGTCATGCTGGTGGATACTTTATCGAGGGGAATGTCCCTGAATAAGGCCTCCATATCAGGCAGGGAAGAGATGGGCACCCCCACCCTGCCGACCTCGCCAGCCGCAAGGGGGTGATCGGAATCGTAGCCGATCTGGGTGGGCAGATCAAAAGCGACCGAAAGCCCAGTCTGACCTTGCTCCAGAAGGTAGCGGTAGCGCTGATTGGATTCCTCTGCGCTGGCATAACCGGCATACTGGCGCATGGTCCACAATCTTCCCCGGTGCATGGTAGGATAGACCCCCCTGGTGTAGGGCTGTTCCCCCGGGAAACCTAATTTTTGAAGGTACTCTTCACTTTCCGGGGGCACTGCTGCCCGAGGTAATGGAATCCCAGAAGCAGTGGTGTAATTATCTTTGCGCTCCGGAAATCTTTCCAGGGCCGGTTCCAATATCTCTGCCTGCCATTTTTTATACGCATCATTATTTGACATATTTCCCTCGTTAAAAAGTATACCGCCAAAAAAGGGAGACTTGGTTTCTTAAAGGAACCAAGTCCTTCTTGTTCTATTCATACACTTCTCTTACCTTCGACCTTATCCCCCAGTATATAATAGAGGTGAATTTTTATCCGTTAGCGAAAAGGAATTGATTGTAATGGAAACCAAAACCAAAGAAGTGAAATTGGAATGGCTGCGGTCGCGTATGTTCGTGGGAACAGATCATCTGGGCACATCGATTGCCATCGGCTACGACCAGGAGAGCGATCCTGCGAGCAAAGCCGTTAATCCTTCAGATCTGCTACTGCTGGCAGCCGCTTCCTGCTCAGCCTATGATATGGTCCAGATCCTGGAAAAAGGCAAACAACCCCTGGAAGACCTGAAAGTGGAAGTCCAGGCGAAGCAAAACCAGGAAGCCCCCTACCCTTACGTCTCGCTGCATTTCAACTACATCCTCAAAGGGGATGTCGACCCAGAGAAGATCCAGCGGGCCATGCAGCTCTCGGAAGACAAGTACTGTTCCGTTTTAGCCACCCTCAAACCGGGATTGGACTTCACCAGTGAGTACACCCTCGAAGACTGACCCTTTTCATCCCCAAGCCAAGAAAGGTATCCAGTACTTCAACCAGGGGAATTATTTCAAGGCCCATGAATCCCTGGAGGAAGCCTGGATGAAATCCGATCCTCCCGAAAGGGACCTTTACCAAGGGATCCTGCAGATCGGCCTGGCCTACTACCAGATCACCCGCAACAATTACCGCGGCGCGCTGAAGATGTTCCGGCGGGGACAACGCATCCTGGCACACCTGGAGGAATCCCTGCTGGGGGTGGATGTTGGTCAACTCCGAATAGATGCCAGGGCAGTAGAGGAAGAGCTGTGCCGTTTGGGGCCGGATGCTGTTCAGCAGCTGGACAAAAGCCTATTCCGTCCAGTTCCCACTATCCTGAAACCATTCCCGTAATCTCTGACATCGGAGCTGGCACAGGGATGATCTTACTGGTGGTTGCAGTTGTAATTATGGCGAAACTTTATTCCCGTCCAAAGAAATAGCTGTTTATTCTGGGAACATCATCCAACAAAATACTACTATGTTAGTCCTGAGCCCCTCGATGGAGTTTATGCTGAGCAAAAAGAAGTGCTACCCTCCACTCGGGACAGGCATAGTCGAAGGGTTCAAGACCTGCTCCACCTGATTGAAATTTGCATCCGAGGATGTATAATGAGTGTAGGGTAGGCGCTCCTTCAGCTGCCTATCAGGAGGTATGCATGCAAACACGCTTACTTCTCGTTTCTGTCTTGATCTGTCTTGTCCAGGGCTGTGCTACTGTTCCAGTTGAAACTCCTAAAGCCATTGCCACTCAGGATATTCCCACTCAGGACATTCCTACATCTACCCCTCAACTAACGCCCTTGGAATGGATTCAAACCCGTCCATTTTTAGAGGTCCCGCCTGACCAACCTGATTTGGTTCTCAGCGGACTACCCGACGGCTTCGAGCCTCAGGATCCTCAACATGAAGTTGGCACTTTGCCCAGCGGTCTCGAATTGCAGATGACCCATATCGAGTACCAACTCGCCATTGATAACCAGGTCCAGGCTGAGAACAATGTAACGGTAGAACTCTTTGCATATCAGGATGCTGAGGCTCGCATTGAGCATCTCACTCTAATTGCGGGGGAGGGATACTCCTGGGAGTTCCAGCAAGTGGAGGAAAATAAAGTTGTCCGATACTACACCACCGGCGTTGACGGTCGCATCTGGATTTCTGGTCCATACATGATTGTCGTTAGGAGCGGTCTTAATACCTCCGATAG